>DATHXI010000001.1:0-4966 GCA_035459705.1 Methylotenera sp.
TAAAGGCATGTTACCTAAGGGTCCTTTAGGCTATGCAATGATCAAAAAAATGAAAGTTTATGCTGGCGACAAGCATGAGCACGCGGCACAACAACCGCAAGCATTGACAATCTAAGGATACGAAAATGATCGGTAAATACAATTATGGTACAGGCCGCCGCAAAAGCTCAGTAGCGCGCGTGTTCTTGAAATCAGGTAAAGGCAACATCATTGTCAATGACAAGCCAGTTGACGAATACTTCTCACGCGTGACTTCACGCATGATTTTGCGTCAACCATTAGAGTTGACTAACAACCTGACTAGTTTCGACATTATGGTCAACGTTATTGGCGGTGGTGAGTCTGGTCAAGCCGGTGCGGTGCGTCACGGTATTACCCGTGCATTGATCGACTTTGATGCAACACTGAAAAGTGGATTATCAAATGCCGGCTTCGTAACTCGCGATGCCCGTGAAGTTGAGCGTAAAAAAGTGGGCTTACGCAAAGCGCGTCGTCGTAAACAATTCTCTAAACGCTAATATTCAGCGTCAGGAAATTAAAAAAGGTCGCGTTAGCGGCCTTTTTCATTTAAGGTTTCATTTTATTCAATTTGGGTAAAAAGTTACGGCAGAGTATTTGATATGCAAACTAAAAAATTAAAAGTTGGTATTGTTGGCGGCACCGGTTATACGGGCGTTGAGTTGTTGCGTCTTCTGAGTGTGCATCCGAACGTTACATTGACTGCGATTACCTCACGGGGTGATGCTGGCATGCCAGTGGCTAATATGTTTCCTAGCCTGCGTGGCTATGTGGATCTAGTGTTTACTGATCCAGCACAATCCAATTTAGGTGAGTGCGATGTGGTGTTTTTTGCCACCCCTAATGGTATCGCCATGCAGCAGACACGGGAGTTGCTGGCTAAGGGCGTGCGCGTGATTGATTTAGCCGCTGACTTCCGTATCAAAGACATCCCAACTTGGGAAAAATGGTATGCCATGACGCATGCCTGCCCAGATTTAGTCGCAACGGCAGTGTATGGTTTGCCAGAATTGAATCGTGAAGCTATTAAAACAGCACAATTAGTTGCTAACCCCGGCTGTTATCCTACCGCGGTACAACTAGGCTTTATGCCCTTGCTGGAAGCCGACGTGGTGGATACGAGTTATTTGATCGCTGATGCTAAATCTGGCGTAAGTGGTGCTGGGCGTAAAGCAGAAGTGCATAGTTTATTCTCAGAAGCAGGCGATAATTTCAAAGCTTACGGTGTGAGTGGCCACAGACACTTACCTGAAATCAGCCAAGGTTTGACGGGTATGGCTAAGACTAAAGTTGGTTTCACTTTTGTACCGCATTTAACGCCGTTGATTCGTGGTATTCACGCAACCTTGTACGCGAAGCTGACCAAAACTGTCGATTTTCAAGCTTTGTTCGAAACGCGTTACCAAAATGAACGTTTTGTAGATGTGTTGCCTAAAGGTGCACATCCTGAAACGCGTTCTGTGCGTGGCTCAAACATTTGCCGGATTGCCGTACATCAACCGCAGGATAGTGACATCGTAGTAATACTGTCAGTGATTGATAATTTGGTTAAAGGCGCGGCAGGACAGGCAGTGCAAAATATGAATATCATGTTTAGCCTAGCCGAAAATACAGGGCTGGAAGTCGTGCCATTGTTGCCTTAAAGGGATGAATAGCCTGATGAGACTACTACTTACATGAAACCAGTTAGAAGAAGAATTCGTAGGCATTTTGGTTTAACCGCAAAGCAAGTAGCGGTGCGTTCGCAACGTCCATGGTATTTTCAATGGAGTATTGCAGCAGTTTTTGTGGCAGTGGGTTACTCAGCCGCGTATTGGCAGTTTACGGGTGGTGGTGAAAATATCCATGAAAAATTAAAGCAGGCGACACTTGAAAATCAGGGCTTGCAGACCAAGATAGTGCAAGTAGAGCGACAAATACAAATAGAAAAAGCGGCGCAGAGCAATCTTGAAAAAGAGATGGATACTTTACAAGATGAAAACATACGTATTAAGGAAGATCTGTTATTTTATAAAAATATGTTGAATAACAAGAGACTACCTAATAGATAAACTTTGATGAATATTTGACTTTGACGCATTAGGACGGGACTTAGTATGTTTTTTAAGAAAAGTAATAGAATTCAAAATAGCATCGACACACTTATTGGTGCAGATACTCGTATTGAGGGTGATGTGCATTTTTCAGGTGGTTTGCGTATCGATGGTGCTGTTCGCGGTAATGTGAGTGAACCAAATGCTAGTCCCAGTACACTAATTCTAAGTGAGCACGGTCGTATTGAAGGTGCAGTGAACGCCTCTAAAATTGTGATCAACGGTAAAGTGGTTGGTCCGGTACAGTCTAATCAGTTTATTGAACTGCAACCTAAGGCGCGTATCACGGGCGATGTGTATTACAAATCGCTTGAGATGCACACCGGTGCTGTGATTGAAGGCAATTTGGTCTATTTGGGTGACAATGCGCAAGCACTTGAAAGCGATAAGATAGATTGACCTTGCTACCAAGCGGTAGCATAATGATTTTATAGAAGATTTTTAGGAGTACAAGATGAATGCAGTAACGGATTTAGCAGATATTGATATCCCGGCACCATTGGTGTTTACCGATAACGCAGCAAAGAAAGTGAAAGAACTGATCGATGAGGAAGGCTCACCAGATCTTAAACTACGCGTTTTTGTCAGCGGCGGCGGTTGCTCAGGCTTCCAATACGGGTTCACTTTTGAAGAAGAAGTGAATGAAGATGACACACAAGTACAAAAAGATACCGTGACTTTGCTGATTGACCCAATGAGCTTGCAATATTTGATGGGGGCAGAGATCGATTATCAAGATAGCTTGCAAGGATCACAATTTGTGATTCGCAATCCACAAGCGACCACTACATGTGGCTGCGGTTCTTCTTTCTCAGTTTAATCAGAAAAAGAAATGAAAAAAGCCAAGCTGATGCTTGGCTTTTTTGTTGCTGGAACAAATCTCTAAAGGATTAGCGGTGCGATAAACGCAAAGAATCCACCCATTAAAAATATCAACAGTGAAAATACGTAAACTCTAAAAGAGGTTCTGCGCGTCGCTATGCAAGTAGCTGCCTGTGCTGGATCTACAGGGCAGGGCAGGCTCCTCGCCCGCCAGTGCATTGCTCCAGATAATAGCAACATCAATGCGGCAAATGCAAATACTCCTACCTTATGCTCTGAGAACCATACCAGTTGCGGCACGTTAGATATCAGACTCGACATTGCAGCACCTGCGCCTATCCCTACCAGCAGCGCTGGTAGTGCACAGCATACCAAAGTGCCACTGCTGGTAAATAATGAGAGCAGCGATGCCGCTTTGGTCTGCTTGAGGCTTGTCATTTCAGCGTTACGACTTTCACCACTGTGATTTTGCGCCATTTATTTAGCCCCCGGTTTAGATTCTAGGTCTGCTTTGATATGTGCGACAGGATGTTCACTAATTTCGACAGAAGTCACGTCATAACCAGCGTCTTTGATCAAATCTTTAACGGTATCAAATGACAGGGTTTGTCCTTCTTTCAACTCTACCGCTACGATGCGTTGTTTCAAATTGACATAAACATCTTGAGTTTGTGAGAGCGCACGCATTTTTTTCTCAATACCTTGCGCACAAAACGCACATACCATGCCGTTAACGTTGGCTTTGATAGTTTGTGTGGCAAAAGCTACATTGCTCAATAGTGAAAATGAAACAAGACTAGTTAATAATAATTTTTTCATGGTAATAATCCTTTAAATACTGTTTTTAAAATATATACATAAAGTTAAAGCGAGGTTCGCGAAAATTGTTCACACCGGCTTCAATAAAGAAGTTTTTATTGATCAAACGCAACATGGGGGTAATCTCGGTATTGTCACTCAAGCCATTCATACTGCGGGCTTCTAGAACGAACCAAGGTTGGGTTTTGTCGTACTCTGTTTCATAGAACGAGAACCCCGCCCGTACCGAGCTATAGTCATGATTAATGTCAGAAGCGCGGTAGAGTCGATGCGTTGCCTGAAAGTAGATACGCGTAGTTTCATAATCAAACTGCACGCCAGGTGTGACCATGATCTTGTCAACCCCCCGATCCCTGCCTAGACGCTCGTCTTCACCTTGCAGCGCGCCTATACCGCCCATGAACCACAGGTTGGCTTGTGCATGCGGCATGTTCCAACGATGTGCTAATCGTGTATATGTGACTTCTTCCAGCGTGCGTGACTTGGTTTTGTCGTCAGAACGCATATAGGTCGCACTTACACCAAAGGCATCGCGTGGCGTAATGGCGTAGTTAATGAATGACTCACGCCAGTTGTTATTGAAGTCGCCCATGACCATATACGAGTCTTTAAAACCCATAGGGCCAGCCATCGCATACTGACTCGCTAATAGCGATGCGCATGCTGCCAGAATTACTTTTGTTAATTGATTGCTAAACATACAAATCCTTTCTTGAATGCATAAGTCACGCCTTTAACAGGCGTGACAAGGCTTAATTCAAGCAAGGAGTATGGGTGGACGTTGCAGACTTGGTAAGGTGATTGAAGCGTAAGCTTGGTGATCTGTGCTAATTAATAGCGTAGAAACAGGTAACACTGCTGATTTGATATCAGTTGGTAATGTCGTCATTGCAGATAAATTTGAGCAGAGTGTGGCGCAACTGTTTTTACATGTATCCTGAAGATCGTCTTTATTTGACTTTTCGGCTTCCACAGCCTTGGTCATATGTTCGTGACATGGCATCGTTTGTAGTGCTTGCTTACTTGTTTCAGCTTGCATCATGCTATTACATATCAGCATGTTAGCCGTGGCTATGCTTTGTAAAGGCATGAGCGCCAATAGCAAATATACAAATATATGTGAAAAATGCTTGAACATAAGTTTACGATTCTTCGAACAGTGCTTTAGTTCGATATCACCTTTAAATTAGCGCGCTTCTAACGTTTATCGATAG
>DATHXI010000002.1:0-5149 GCA_035459705.1 Methylotenera sp.
TATCCATTGGTCAGAAATTTCATTCATGCACTCAAAACCTTATTCGGTAATCGCGATGCTCGATTATCTCTGCTAGGCACTAGCGTATTCTGGGGAGCAGGCTCCACCTTGCGTTTATTACTAGTGGCGTGGGTGCCGGTAGCTTTGCACATCACCGACCTTAGCATGCCGGCCAATATGAGCGGTGCTGTGGCGATTGGTATTGCCGTTGGTGCAGCGTTGGCAGCCAGCACAATTAGCCTACGTAACATCAACCGCGTATTGCCAGTAGGCATGGCGATTGGCCTTTTAATCATGGCATTTGCTCATGTTTCAAACATCTACATCGCCCTCGGATTTTTAATTCTCATCGGCGTTACCGGCGGCTTTTATGTGGTGCCGCTCAACGCTTTGCTGCAAGAGCGTGGCCATGAAACGGTGGGGGCCGGCAATGCGGTAGCCGTACAGAATTTCTTCGAGAACTGTACGATGCTGACCTTGGTCGGCTTGTACGTCGTGATGCAGAAAAACGGTCTGCCTGTCATCCAGACAGCAACCATCTTCGGTGCGGTGATTTTTATCAGCATCAGTTTGATTGCCTTGGCGAGAGCCCTAAAAAAATAGGGTTGATTCAATGCTATGCGGGCGATAAAGCTTTATCGTGCGTAAAGCTTTATAATCCTGCATTTACTTGATTCAAAGAACTATTGACTCATGACTACGAAAAATACTCTTACCAAAATCTGGCAACGCTTCAGCTTTAGCGGGCCTTATGCCCCGCTAGTTGTAATGTTTGCCATCAGCTTGGTTGTGCTCACACTATCACGCCTCGGTTTAGTGTTATGGAAACTAGACCGTGTCAACGCCACCGGCCATTTAGGTGAATTACTGCTGCAAGGCTTACGGGTAGATATCATCCAATTGTGCTTGCTGAGCCTGATCCCAATATTGTTATTACCCATTTTCGCCCTCTGCAAATGGTGGCGCGGTTGGCAAACTTTCACTTATCTATGGGTAGTGCTTGCTGTCGTGTTGCTGGTATTTTTAGAGGTGGCCACCCCCGGTTTTATTGCCGAATACGATGTGCGTCCGAATCGCATCTTTGTAGAATACTTAAAATACCCACATGAAGTAGCCAGCATGCTGTGGGTCGGGTTTCGCATCCATATATTCGCCAGTTTGATATTTATTGCACTCACGGTTTATCTGCTACGTAAACTCATGAAACCATGGCTCGCCACTAAATCCAACTGGAGCGTCACAAAAACACTACTGACATGGCCATTAATTTTCATTTTGCTAGCATTTGGTATTCGCTCAACTATTGGGCACCGCCCAGCTAATCCGGCCATGTTTGCAATCACTGCGGACAGTATGGTCAATAGCCTGGTACTGAACTCCGGCTACTCTGTCACTTACGCGACCTACAATCTGATCAAAGAAGATAAATCGAGCGAGATGTACGGCAAAATGCCGCGCGAAGAAATATTCAAGCTCACGGGCAACCAAGATACCGATATCCCGACTTTGAAAACACTCATTCCAAGTCAAAAACGTGAGAAGCCGCTCAATTTGGTGATCATCCTGCAAGAAAGCCTAGGCGCGACCTTTGTGGAATCACTTGGCGGCGTGCCAGTGACCCCCAACTTGGAGAGACTAAAAGAACAAGGCATTTGGTTCGAGCAACTGTATGCAACGGGTACGCGCTCAGTACGCGGCATTGAGGCTGTAGTCACCGGCTTCCAACCTACACCGGCAGACAGTACGGTCAAACTCTCGAAATCACAAAAGAACTTCTTTACCTTAGCAGCGCTATTATCCAAACAAGGCTATAGCACCGAATTTATCTATGGCGGTGAGTCGCACTTTGACAATATGCGCGGCTTTTTTACTGGCAATGGCTTTCAACATATTGTCGAGCAAAAAGACTACAAGAACCCTGTATTCGTGAGTAGTTGGGGCGCATCCGATGAAGACCTATTGAATAAAACTCACGAACAATTGTTGGCGCATCACGCATCTGGCAAACCATTTTTTACACTGGCGTTCTCATCATCCAATCATGCGCCGTTCGAATTTCCTGATGGGCGCATCGAATTGTATGAACAACCTAAAGCGACAGACAATAATGCTGTTAAATATGCTGACTATGCAATCGGTCAGTTCTTTGAAAAAGCGCAAAAAAGTGACTATTGGAAAGACACGGTCTTCCTCATCGTCGCCGATCACGACATTCGTGTGCGCGGCGATACCTTGGTGCCAATTGAACGTTTCCATATTCCAGGATTGATACTGGGCGCTGACATCAAACCACAACGCTTAACCAGCGTTACAAGCCAAATCGATTTACCGGTGACGATGCTATCGCTGATGGGAATTCAAGCACAGCATCCAATGACAGGGCGTGATTTGTCTAGCGAAGCACCTGATACCAAAGGTCGCGCCATGATGCAATACACCGATAACTTTGCCTGGATGGAAGAGAGTGCAGATGCTAAACAAGTAGTGGTACTGCGCGCCGGCAAAGCACCTGCACATGGTGTATATGATGCCAAAGTCAAAAAATTGGCTGAAGTAGCGCCACCGCAGAATGCCAAAGAACTCGAACAGCGCGCACTGGCAAATTCTTTATTACCTGATTTGCTCTACAGTGAACAACGCTACCGCCTGCCTTAAGCTATACAAATGACTCCTTCAGGAAAACTGCCCAAGAAACAAGCCAGCATGCTGACTTGGCCCGTCATTCGCATGGGCTTGTCTTATATTTTAAGCGGCAAACTTTACGTTAAGCACGGACACTTGCCCATCACTGGGCATGAGGTACCCGCAGACTTTATCGGCGTGTGCGTGGCCTCCGCTCAAGATGCAGCTATGGATGATTATGTCATTCAACAGCTCAATGCATTAGGTACAAAACAAGTACGATTAGACTTCACCTATGGCGATCTAAATAGTTTTAATGCGCGCTTCTTAGAAAGACTTATTGCCCACAATTTCAAAGTGACGTTACACATTGTGCAGCCGTTTCACAGCGCAAGAAAAATGGAAAGCGCATCTGAACAAGCTACATGGCAAGCATTCTTAATTGAAGTGTTAAATCGCTTTGGTAGCCAAGTCACCCGCATTGAAATTGGCACTACCATCAATCGTAAACGCTGGGCAGGCTACACAGTAGATGGCTTTTTGCACGCTTGGGATATTGCTTATACCGAAGTCAAAAAACGCCAGATTCCACTTGCCGGACCTAATGTTACCGACTTTGAGCCTATCTACAATATCGCTATTCTGAAAATCCTGAAGGCAAAGAATCAGCTGCCGGATATTCACACTAACAACATGTTCAGCGAACGCGTGACCGAGCCAGAACGTTTTGATCACCGCATCTTTAAATATCGTTGGGCCACTATATTTAAAGTAAACCTCATTAAAAAAGTACGCTTACTCAAAAAAGTCAGCGCTGATTTTGGCGTTAGTTCACTCATGTCGCCTGCCGCATTCTGGGCAATCTATCGTATTCAACGCATTCTACCGGCAGGTACGCAGAAACAGGCAGATTACGCTGCAAGATATATGCTGCTCAATGCTGCTTCGGGTGCATTAGACCAAGCATTCTGGGGTAGCTTTATCTGTCATCGTGAAGGACTAATTGATGATGGCTTAAAAGATGCTGATTACCCCGTGCTTGAACGCGTTGCGCATTATGCGAACGTGGATGGAGATATTAAAGACTTTAAAAAATACCCAAGCTTCCATGCTATCAAAACTGTCGCCAGCATGGTACAAGGTGCCCGTTATACAAACACCCTAGCTAGCAGTAATGGTTTGGAAATGCACCATTTTCAAACCGCGCAACATGAAATTCATGCCATGTGGACAATAAATGGCAAGGTCGCTTTCTTAGAAGATATTTACCATGCGAACGACATTCAGCAAGCTGAAATCATCAATCGTGATGGGCAGCAAATATCAGGCAAATCGATTTTGATTACAGAATCCCCAATCTATTTGCGCTGGCCTAAAGGTTATCAAGCAATCACCGTCACTGAGCCGACATTAGCCAAAGACCTGGTCATACATGCCCATATCGAGGGTCTAAACTACTACCCATTTCGTCAAGATGATTGGTTTGGCTTGATTCTCGCCAAGGATGCTGATGAAGCTGCATTACTGGCGCAGCAACTTAATCCTGCACAATTGATGAGCCCGCAAAAAGAAGGGGCTTTGCGTCACGCACGTAACGCCATTTGGGCAGTCACCGACCCACGCAATCCTGCGCAACAAATCACCATTAAACAGCCTGTTAAGATGTACCCGCATAAAGCGTTTCTTGATCGCTTTAAACCCAGCAAAGCCAAGCGCAGCTGGAATGGTGCCGTTGAGCTATTGCGGCGCGGCATAGACTCTGCGCATCCGGTAGCATTTTTTGAAAAGCAGGGCGATGTTTCACTAAAACAAAATTTCTATATTTGTGATTTTGTAAAAGCAGATTGCTCGATTGGTGAAATGTTTATCAGCTTTTCCCAAGGCAACAAGGAGTTCGCTAATAAAGATGGTCATGTGATCAGCGCTGAAGAAACCTATATACAACTGGCACATTATCTTAACAATATGCACAAACGTGGCGTCTATTTTAGGGATCTGTCCGGCGGCAATGTACTGGTGAAAATACTAGTCAACAAAACATTACACTTCTCACTCATTGATACCGCACGTGCACGCTTCTTTGCACCGCCGATGAACATGAGTCATCGACTCTCTGATATGACTCGCGTTTGCAACAAGCTACATTGGGCAGGGCGCGAACGCTTGATGAGCCTATATTTGGCCAATAGCGGCAGGAAATTTAGCTTTAAATATAAACTGGCATTCTATCTTTACGATTTTAAAGTAGAGCTAAAAAGAAAGATCGGGCGCAAAGGTATCAAAAAACTCATTAAAAAATTGAAGCAATTAAAACCTCAACCTTAAATATCTAATGATTTTCATTAGACTTTTTTAATGACTGGTGTCGTGTTGTTAATGTGAGTTGGCCGTATGATGCATCACACGTAATGCAAATGCTTTTAAGCGCTAGCGTAACGAATTAATCAAAAAAGGAGAACTACTATGTGGACAAAACCAGCTGCTACTGAAATGCGTTTCGGTTTCGAAGTTACAATGTACGTAATGA
>DATHXI010000003.1:0-38193 GCA_035459705.1 Methylotenera sp.
CTGAATTCCGAAATGACCTGCTAATACAAGTAGCAGCATTACAAATACTGCCCAGAAAAAACCTTGTTTAAGCGCAGATGTGCCATAGCTTAGCAAACGTTGAATCAATAAGTAAAAGCCTGCAAACAAACCAAGATAAGACACGTACCTAAAAAATGTGCCTGCTAACTGACCGGCCAATTGTCTATCTTGCAAAGTATCAAACAACACATACGCAGTTGCACCGGTAGTCCACAATGCGCCTACCCATAAAGTAATGAGAATGAGCGCAAACTTATCTAAGAATTGATTCATTTTTATCTCGATTATTCAGTAGGTATATTTACTTAAGCTTCTGTTTTAGATGTATTGCACGTCTAGAATTTCGTATTCTTTTACACCACCCGGTGCCACGACTTCAGCAACTTCACCTTCCGACTTACCAATCAGGCCACGTGAAATCGGTGAACTGACAGAAATTTTACCGTTTTTAATATCCGCCTCATCATCACCTACGATTTGATAGGTAATGATACCGCCACTATCCAAGTCTTCAATTCTTACTGTTGCCCCAAATACACAACGACCATCCGCATTTAGCGTGGTCGGGTCAATAACCATTGCATTAGAAAGCTTAGCTTCTACTTCCGCAATACGGCCTTCAATAAAGCTTTGGCGCTCTTTAGCGGCTTCATACTCAGCATTTTCAGACAAGTCACCCTGCGCACGTGCCTCAGCAATCGCCTGGATGATATAAGGTCTGTCCACGCTACGCAAACGTAGTAACTCCTCTTTCAACAAAGCTGCACCTTTAACGGTAACTGGTATTTGAGTAACTGCCATACGACTTATCCTTATACTAAAAAACAAAACCACACCTATTTAAGGCGTGGTTGATGAATGCAATATTACACGATTTATAGAAAAATTTTAACACTTCAAAGCGTAAGCTTCAAAGTGTTTGAGGTGGCTAATTCAGTGGCCTTTAATATTTAGACTAGTTGTTTGTGCAGGTTTTGAATAGACTCAACCTGCAGTTCTTGCATGTGCGCCATGCCGATACATGCTGCTTTAGCACCTGCCAGTGTTGTGTAATAGGTCACTTTATTTTGCAGCGCACTACGACGAATCTCATAAGAGTCAGCTACCGCACGCTTATCTTCAGTCACGTTGACGATAAAGCTGATGTCACCATTCTTAATCATATCCACAATATGCGGACGACCTTCAGCGACCTTGTTGACCGAGTCAACTTTTAAGCCACTAGCGGTCAAACCAGCTGCAGTACCTTTGGTAGCAACCAGACTAAATCCAAGGTCATGTAAGGCCTGTGCGATTTCAACGACTTTGTTATAGTCTTCTTTACGCACACTGATGAATGCTCTGCCGCCTTCCGGTAACTTGGTAGAAGCGCCAAGCTGTGACTTCAAGAAAGCTTCTGCAAACGTCGCGCCTACACCCATTACCTCACCCGTTGATTTCATCTCAGGCCCTAAAATCGTATCCACGCCCGGGAATTTAATGAACGGGAATACCGCTTCTTTTACCGAGTAGAACGGTGGAACGATTTCACGTGTAACACCTTGCGATTTAAGCGAAACGCCGACCATACAGCGTGCAGCGATTTTTGCCAATTGTAAACCACAGGCTTTAGACACGAATGGGACAGTACGTGATGCCCTGGGGTTCACTTCCAGTACATACACAGTCTCACCTTGTATCGCAAACTGCACGTTCATCAAACCGACTACGCCTAATGCTCTCGCCATTTGTTTAGTTTGCTCACGCAACTCATCTTGTAATTTGGCAGACAGGCTATACGGTGGCAATGAACAGGCTGAATCACCTGAGTGCACGCCGGCTTGCTCAACGTGCTCCATAATACCGCCGATAATCACATCGCCTGTATTATCACATAGCGCATCAACGTCAACTTCTAATGCGTCGTTCAAGAATCTATCCAGTAATACTGGTGACTCGTTTGATACTTTCACCGCTTCACGCATATAACGCTCAAGCTGGCTTTGCTCCTGCACAATTTCCATCGCACGGCCACCCAATACATAACTTGGACGCACTACCAGTGGATAACCAATTTCCAAAGCTGCACGAAGTGCCTCATCCGGCGTTCTTGCTGTGCGGTTTGGTGGTTGTTTCAAACCAAGTTGCTGCAACATTTTTTGGAAGCGTTCGCGGTCTTCAGCCATATCAATCGCATCCGGTGTCGTACCGATGATAGGCACGCCGGCTTTCTCCAAATCACGCGCTAGTTTAAGCGGCGTTTGGCCACCGTATTGCACAATGACGCCTACTGGCTTTTCAAGCGCAACTATTTCCAACACGTCTTCCAATGTCACCGGCTCAAAGTACAAGCGGTCTGAGGTATCGTAATCGGTAGAAACAGTCTCAGGGTTACAGTTCACCATGATAGTTTCATAACCATCTTCACGCATCGCAAATGCTGCGTGTACACAGCAGTAATCAAACTCGATACCTTGACCAATACGATTTGGCCCGCCACCCAACACCATGATTTTCTTCTTATTGGTAGGCGCGGCTTCGCACTCTTCTTCATAAGTTGAGTACATATATGCAGTATTGGTTGAGAACTCCGCAGCGCAAGTATCTACGCGCTTATACACTGGGCGTACTTTCAAGGCCTGACGATAGGCACGCACCGCATGCTGGTCAGTATTCAGCAGTGTCGCCAAACGTCTGTCTGAGAAGCCGCTACGTTTTAACTTGAGTAAAGCCTGCTTATCTAAGTCAGCAATTTGCTTACCTTTAAGCGCCTGCTCACGGTCAATAATGTCTTTAATTTGCACCAGGAACCAAGTGTCGATTTTAGAGTGGTCGAATACTTGCTCTACAGTCAAGCCCATACGGAACGCGTCGCCCACGTACCAAATACGCTCTGGGCCAGGCACGCCTAACTCTTTGGTGATGGTATCTAAATCTGTGGTCTTTTCATCCAGACCATCCACGCCAACCTCTAAACCACGCAAGGCTTTTTGGAATGATTCCTGGAAAGTACGGCCAATCGCCATAACCTCACCCACTGATTTCATCTGTGTGGTTAAGCGTGAGTCGGCTTGCGGGAATTTCTCGAATGCGAATCTAGGAATTTTTGTAACGACGTAGTCAATCGAAGGCTCAAAAGATGCAGGTGTCGCGCCGCCGGTGATCTCGTTTTTAAGTTCGTCTAAGGTAAAACCTACCGCCAACTTTGCTGCTACTTTAGCAATCGGGAAACCTGTGGCTTTTGATGCTAATGCAGACGATCGTGATACACGTGGATTCATCTCAATCACGATCATGCGACCATCATCTGGGTTAATCGCGAACTGCACGTTCGAACCGCCAGTATCTACGCCAATCTCGCGCAATACTGCCAATGAGGCATTACGCATGATTTGATATTCTTTATCAGTCAATGTTTGCGCAGGCGCTACGGTGATAGAGTCACCCGTATGCACACCCATTGGATCCAAGTTTTCAATTGAGCAGATGATGATGCAGTTATCCGCTGAGTCGCGCACCACTTCCATCTCATACTCTTTCCAACCGAGCAATGATTCTTCAATTAATAATTCGTTGGTTGGTGATGCGTCCAAGCCACGTTCACAGATGGTCATGAACTCTTCACGGTTGTAAGCAATACCACCGCCGCTGCCGCCCATGGTGAATGACGGACGGATGATGGCTGGATAGCCAATGTTGGCTTGCACCTGCAGCGCTTCTTCCATGCTGTGTGCAATGGCAGAACGTGCTGAACCCAAACCGATTTTGGTCATGGCTTCTTTAAATTTTTGGCGGTCTTCAGCTTTATCAATCGCGTCTTTAGAAGCACCAATCAACTCAACATTGTATTTGCTCAACACGCCATGCTTATCTAAATCTAAAGCACAATTCAATGCGGTCTGGCCACCCATTGTAGGTAACAGCGCATCTGGGCGCTCTTTAGCAATGATTTTTTCAACGATTTGCCAAGTCACTGGCTCGATATAAGTCGCATCCGCCATCTCCGGATCGGTCATGATGGTGGCTGGGTTAGAGTTCACCAGGATGACACGATAACCTTCTTCACGCAGGGCTTTACAAGCCTGTGCACCAGAATAGTCGAATTCGCAAGCTTGCCCAATAACGATTGGGCCAGCGCCTATGATGAGGATGGATTTAATATCTGTACGTTTTGCCATGTATTACACACTTTACCAAAATAAACTTTTTTCCCAATAGGGCGTTGCCAACCATGTCACTTGAGAGGCTTCAACTGCACTCTCAGCACCTTGATTGACGCGTTGCAGCACTAGCCCGTTAATTTGACTGAACGATGTTGCCGTCTCGCCTATGTCTACACCAATCAGATTGTTATGCCTATCCATCAAATTTGCAGGCTTACTTTTACGCTCCATCACCGCTGTCGCCACCGCAACCAATTTAGATGATGAGGTATAAGTAACCACAGCACTCGCCAAGGTGTGACGATAAGCATCTAACTGACCATTCTTACCACCTTGGAAATCACTTACTAAACAGTGATACCACACATAACCGAGTACGAAGGCTGGATAGACAGCTAGTACGATCAAACTCAACAACCATTTACTTTTTAACCTACGTATCATTGCAGCCAGCTTTGGCAGAATAGGCCAAATTAAGCAGATCTAGATTGCATCAACCCAATAAATTGATCAAACAGGTAATTCATTTCATGCGGTCCAGGACTAGCTTCTGGGTGACCTTGGAAGCTAAACGCAGGCTTGTCTGTACGCGCAATGCCTTGCAAACTACCATCAAACAAAGACACATGCGTGGTTTTAATATTAGCCGGCAAACTAGTCGCATCTACCGCAAAACCATGGTTCTGGCTGGTGATGAACACGCGATTAGTTTCCAAATCCTGCACCGGGTGATTTGCCCCATGATGACCGAATTTCATCTTATGTGTTTTAACACCGCTCGCTAAAGCCAACAATTGATGGCCCAAACAAATACCAAAGGTCGGAATACCTGTATCTACGATAGTCTTAATTGCGGAAATCGCGTAATCACATGGCTCAGGGTCGCCAGGGCCATTCGATAGAAACACGCCATCTGGTTTGTAAGCAAGCGCTTCTGCCGCTGAAGTTTGCGCAGGCAACACAGTTACCTTACAGCCACGTGAAACCAGCATACGTAGAATATTACGTTTAACGCCGTAATCGTAAGCGACCACATGGAACTGCGCCTTAGGGGCCGCGGTGAAGTTCTCACCTAGCGCCCATTCGCCTTCTTCAAACTGATATGGTTTATCGCAGGTGACCACTTTAGCCAGATCCATTCCGGCCAAACCTGGAAAACCTGCAATCAGACTTTTCGCCAAATCCAAGGCTTTAGCTTCATCAGCTTCGCCAGCAATAATAGCGCCGGTTTGCGCGCCTTTTTCGCGTAGCAGTCTTGTCAGCTTACGCGTATCAATATCGGCAATGGCTACGATATTATTGGCAACCAAATAATCCGCGAGTGATTGTGAGTTTCTGAAATTACTATGCGTAAGCGGCAAATCACGAATAATCAAACCACTGGCATACACTTGACCAGACTCTACGTCTTCAAGGTTTACGCCGTAATTACCGATGTGCGGATAAGTGAGCGTAACGATTTGCTTGCTATAAGATGGGTCGGTCAGTATCTCTTGATAGCCAGTCATTGAGGTGTTGAATACGACCTCTCCTACAGTTTGACCAGATGCGCCGATTGATATGCCACGAAACACGGTTCCATCTGCAAGTACTAGTATGGCGGGCAGGTTTTGTGGCACAGTAACTCCTTGGCGTTGCAACGCTAAAATAGCGTTAATATAAAAAATTTTCTTTGTCCATCATGAGCAGATGGCAGATATGCAAAACGGGAGGAGCTTGTATACTCTTCCCGTTTCAGAATTAACGAATTATAGCGAAAAAAAAGCGACTTATCAATGCCGACCTTGCATTTGCATCATTTGCCTGTCGTGTACTTTTGCTAGCAAAAGCTGTGCGGAAATGGCGCCAATCAGCGCTATAAACATATCCCACTGCGTATCCCATACGTCGCCCTGCGTGCCCAAGAACTTATCAGCCGCTTCGCCGGAGTAGACCGCCACCCACCATTCAAGGAATTCATACACCACACTTATGCTCAAACAGATACAGCAAACGATAAAAAATAACCAAGCACCTTTGGTCAACGGTGATTTTTTGAGCAAAATCTCACGTGCAATAATTGCCGGAATAAAGCCCTGCGCAAAATGACCGACTCTATCGTAATAATTTCTCGACAAATCAAAAGTATCTCGTAACCAACTAAACAAGGGCACTTCTGCATAAGTATAGTGCCCGCCAATCAAAAGAATAATGGCGTGTACCAGCATCAGCAGATACGCGAGCTGTGTAAACTCAAGGTGCTTGTAGGTAAAGAATAGGATGGGCAGCGCAAGTAGCACAGGAAACACCTCTAACCACCAAGTAGGACGGTGTGCTGGAGAAATTGCAGACCATATAAATACCAGACTCAAAATGCCCAGTATCAATAAGAAAAAGTGACTTTTAGACTGCATCACCTAACTAGAACCATTAAAACTAACGCAGCCCTAATACGTCTTGCATATCAAACAAACCATAAGGCTTAACACTTAAAAACTTAGCTGCACGCAAGGCACCCAAGGCAAAAGTGGCGCGACTGCTGGCTTTATGGGTCAATTCCACACGTTCACCAATACCGGCGAATAACACGGTGTGGTCACCAACCACATCGCCACCACGCACTGTAGCAAAGCCTATCGTACTCGGGTCACGCTCTCCGGTAACGCCTTCACGGCCATACACTGCACATTGTTCTAAATCACGACCTAACGCACTCGCAGCCGCTTCACCCAGACGCAATGCGGTGCCTGATGGGGCATCTACTTTGTGACGATGATGCGCTTCGATGATCTCGATGTCATACCCCTCGCTCAACACTTTAGCAGCAGATTGCACGAGATTAATCAGTAATGTCACACCTACACTCATATTCGGCGCGAATACGATGGCAATATTTCTTGCTGCAGCTTCAATTGCCAGCTTTTGCTCACTAGAAAACCCAGTAGTACCAATGATCATTTTCACATTGGCTTTTTGGCAAGCTTCCAAGTACAACATACTTGCTTCAGGACGGGTGAAATCGACTAATACATCTGCACCCTGCAAGGCCAGCGCGATATCATCAGTCACTTTGACACCTGATAGCTGACCAAGCTGCTCGCCAGCATCACGGCCTAATTGTGGATTATTAGCTCGATCTAAAGCACCATGAAGTACGAGATCAGCATCTGCAAACACGCACTCCAGCAACACATGCCCCATGCGGCCGGAACAGCCGGCGATTACAATTTTCAATGGATTTGTCATAACTTTAAAACCTACAATCTAAAAACCTATTTTTTCTAACATGCGCTCAAAAAACCCTGGGTCACCTTCAGCCGGTAGGTCTCTTGGTTTGGGTGGCGTTTTGTTACCAGCGCGCGGCGCGGCCACAACGGGCTTAGGCTCTACCGCAACCTCTTCTGGTCCAAGTTTCAAGTTTTTATCGAACTGCATACCAGATGTAGATTCAAAGGGAGGCGCATTTTCTGGTTGCGACTCAGGTACAGACTCCGGCGCAGGCTCTGAAACCGGCGCTTTCTCAACTTTAGCTTGTTCTGCAGGCGCTGACTCAGCTTTTGGTGGCTCTACAACTGGAGCAGGCGCGGTTACAGCAGGCTCAGCTGGCGGCGTGTTGACTACAGGCGTCTCTGGCACAGCCATTTGCTCTACCGGTACCACCAATAAAGACTTAGGTTCTTCTATAGATTTATTTTCTGGAGACTTAGGCTCTTCCGCAGGCGCAGCTTGTTCAGCAGGAGTTACTGCCTCCTCTTTAACAGGAGTCACCGTTGCTGGACTCGCTTCACCTGCTTCTTTTTTAGCGTCTGCTGGTGCCTCATCTTTTTTCCAGAACTTCAACTTATCCATCAGACTCTTGTCTTCTGGTTTTGCGTTCGGCTTAACTACACGAGTGCCTTTATTTGCGGCCTCATCAGCCGCCTTGTCTTTATCGCTACCCGCAGGTATCACATCACCGCGCACGGATTTGAGTAACTCATTCTCAAAATCCAATATCACACGACGTTGTTCTTTGATTTTGCCGCCTTCACGCAATTGATAGACGTAGTCCCAACGATTACTGTGGAAACTATCTTGAATGAGCGGTGTCCCCATAATGAAGCGCGCTTGCGACTTGGTCATACCAGGTCGCAATTGCAACAACATCTTGGAAGTGACAACGTTACCTTGCTGCACATCTAGCTTATAAGGCTTTACCGTTGGTAAGGCCGTTCCGCACGAGGCACACAAAAGCACTGAGAGAATGAGAAGATTTCGTAAAGTGGAAAAGTAACGCATACCATGACTTTAGTTTGAATTGGCGTTAATATACCACGTAGACAGCTAACCCAAAACACTGTCATTGTTAATTGTGAGTAAACGACTATGCATGATCAAAAAGACTTAAAGAACGCTGGCCTCAAGGCAACATTACCTAGATTAAAAGTATTAAGCCTGTTTGAGAACAGCAAAGAACGCCATCTATCCGCAGAAGACATCTATAAAGTAATGATTAATTCCGGTGAAGATGTCGGTTTGGCAACGGTATACCGCGTACTGACCCAATTCGAGCAAGCCGGCTTATTGATCCGCCATCATTTTGAAAGTGGTAAAGCGGTGTTTGAGCTTAACGGCGGCAGCCATCATGACCACATTGTGTGTGTGAAATGTGGACGTGTTGAAGAGTTTTACGACGCGGAAATTGAAAAAAGGCAACAGAGTGCGGCAGAAGCACACGGTTTTAAAATGCAAGACCATTCACTAACGATTTACGGTATTTGCAATAAACAACCTTGCACTAAAAACTAACACCTCCTCAACGCGCTAGCATTTCTCTTGCATGCTGGCGCGTCGTCTCAGTCATCTCGATACCGCCCAGCATACGCGCTACCTCATCGATACGCGCTAGCTCACTTAACACCTCAATAGTACTTAAAGTCTGCTGATTTACTTGTGACTTGCTGACACGCAAATGATGTTTGCCTTGCGCAGCAACTTGCGGTAAATGCGTGATTACCAACACCTGACGCTGCATCGCACCATGCTGTCCCAATTGTTTTAGTAACTGGCCTACCACCTCTGCCACACCACCACCGATACCGACATCGACTTCATCGAATATCATGGTTGGGATATTTTCTTTTTGTGCGGTCACCACACGAATTGCCAAACTGATGCGCGATAACTCGCCGCCTGAAGCTACTTTATTCAATGGACGTGCGGTTACACCCGCATGCCCAGCGACTAGAAACTCCACTTGCTCAAGCCCGTTTGCACTTGGCGCTTGCTCGGTTAAAGCCACTTCGAACCTACCGCCACTTAACGATAAACGCTGCATTTCAGTACTAATTAATGCGCCAAGTTTAGACGCTGCTGACTGACGTCCCTCGCTCAGCTTTTTAGCCAACTGCGTATACGCAGCTAAAGCTGCGGCCTCTTGTTTAGCCAGTTCACCATCATTGGCAAATAATTCCAATTCAGCCATACGTGCCTGAGATTTAATTAACAACTCGCCAAGGTCATCAGGTTGTACACGATACTTACGTGAGGTATTGTGGATACTATGAATTCTGGATTCTAGCTCGGCCAAGCGCGCTGGATCTAGTTCAGTACGTTGCAGGTAACGATTGAGGAAACGATCCGTTTCTTCTAACTGGATGATGGCAGAGTCCAGCGCTTCTGAAGCTTCGGTGAGTGTGCTATCGAACTCAGACAGGTTTTGTAGTTTATGCTGCACTTGGCTCAGCATACGTAACGCTGACAACTCGCCTTCACTGAGCAATTCTCTACACTCTTCGCCACCGGCGATTAAACTTGCACCGTTAGAAAGTCGATGATGCTCTTGCTGCAACTCTTCCCATTCAGCGGCTGTTAACGCTAATTGCGACAATTCACGCGTTTGGTCGCGCAACTCGGCTAACTCTTCCGCGTACAGGGTGGCATTCTTTTCCGCCTCTACGCGCTGCTGATGCAGTTGATGCCAAGCTTTGTAATGCGTACTGACTTGAATTGCCAACTCAGACAAACCACCAAAGTTATCCAGCACGCCACGCTGAGTAGCCAACTTCAACAATGAGTGATGCGCGTTTTGGCTATAGATATCCACCAGCAATTCGCCCAGTTCTTTCAATTGAGCAACGGTAACGGTAGCGCCATTAATGAAAGCACGTGAACGACCATCTGTATACATCACACGCCGCAACAGTAACTCGTCGGCGTCGGCTCCTAACTCAGCTCCTGCCAGCCATGCTTTTGCCTCTGCATTGGTGGATATACTGAATATGGCGCTGATTTCCGCTTTCTCACAGCCTGCTCGCGTTACACCACCTTCGCCGCGCGCGCCTAACGCCAATGAGAGCGCATCAATCAAGATTGATTTACCTGCCCCGGTTTCGCCAGTTAGCACGGTAAAGCCCGCAGAAAACTCTAAATCGAGCTGACTGACAATGACAAAATCACGAATGGAAAGGCTTTGTAGCATAATTTTATAAATATTAATTCATTGCTAAAATCATAAGGGACAAGGCGCTGAACCGAAGGCAGTATATAAAGTACGACGAGGTGAAAGCAACACAGTCAGTTTTGATTTTTGCATTGAAGAGTTAGCCCCAATTAAGCTTGTTGCGTAACATATCAAAATAGCAGTATTCAGTAGGGTGCAGTAATGAAATAGTTTTCTCCGCACGCTGCACCATGAAGCTATCACCCATTTGCAGCGTGATCTGATGCTGCCCGTCGAAACTTAAGTGCGACTCGTCAAAATGTATCAACTTCACCTCAATTTTGCTGTTGCTGGGCACCGCAATCGGGCGGTTGCTTAATGTGTGCGGACAGATTGGCACCAGAGTAATGGCCTCTAAATTCGGATGCAATATTGGTCCACCGGAAGAAAGTGCATAAGCGGTAGTGCCGGTAGGCGTGCTTAAAATGAGCCCATCCGAACGCTGCCTGTAAACAAATTCATCATCAATATGCACTTCCAATTCAATCAACCGCAAACCGCTTTTAATCACCACATCATTCAGTGCGTAATTGGAGTGCAGTACCTTACCATCACGCATTACCTGCGTTGCAAGCAACATGCGTGGCTCTTTGGTATATTCACCAGCAAGAATACGGTCTATAGACGCTAACATATCTTCCGTACGCAAGTCAGTTAAAAAACCAAAACGTCCCCGATTAACGCCCACCAAAGGAACGTCCGCATCAATCAAACTACGTGCTACGCTGAGCATCGTTCCATCACCACCCATGACAATGGCCAAATCAGCTTTTTCACCGATTTTATCTAAAGCAATTGTAGAAAAACTATTTATTTGAGCATGTTTCGCAGTATTTTCTTCAATGCAAACATGGATTTGACTAGATTGTAAATGTTGTACTAAACCCACTAAATCCGCCTGCATTTTCAGCATCGCTTGGGGGTCCATGTATTTGCCAATGATGACAATGGTCTTGAAAGAATTTTGCATGTCGAAATTAAATCACAGTTGCTTGTACTCGCAAAGTAAATCCCCAAGTTAAAATCAAAGGACAGAAAACATCTCTGCTGAATCTGCAAATAAAACACTTTTTGCTATTAATACTACAAGGCTTGAACTAATTCGGGCAAAATACTCACCTAAGTCATTATTATCTTCTATATCAAAAGTTTGGACTTATTAACCCGTGGACAAACGTGCACAAATCTTACTCAAAACCCTAGTTGAGCATTACATCAGTGATGGTCAGCCTATAGGTTCGCGTACGCTTTTGCAGCATTCTGGCTTGGATGTTAGCGCTGCGACGATTCGTAATGTAATGAGCGACTTAGAGCATCTTGGCTTCATCGCCAGCCCGCATACCTCTGCTGGGCGTATCCCTACACAAAAAGGCTATCGTTTATTTGTTGACTCACTACTCACTGTACAACCACTAGAAACAAGAGCGGTAGAGCAACTTAAAAGTGGCTTGTCATCACCTAACCCGAGCGAACTTATTTCTAGCGCCGCAGATATGCTGTCCCAGCTTACACAATTTGCCGGCTTAGTGATGATTCCTAAACGCAAACGTATCGCTTTCAAGCATTTAGAGTTTTTGCCTCTGTCTGAC
Organism: Methylotenera sp.; assembly: GCA_035459705.1. Lineage (GTDB taxonomy): Bacteria > Pseudomonadota > Gammaproteobacteria > Burkholderiales > Methylophilaceae > Methylotenera. Next base: position 12,213 of record DATHXI010000003.1, read on the forward strand.
AAAAGAACGCTTGTGATTATTGTCACTAGTGACGGCAACGTGCAGAACCGCATTATCATCACCGATAAACCTTATTCAGCCAGCGAGCTCACCCAAGCCAGCAATTACTTTAATGCAAACTTCTCGGGTCATACTTTTGAAGAAGTGCAGCAAAAACTACACATTGAACTCCAACAGATGCAAACCGATATGAACCGCCTGATGACAGCTGCGTTAGATGCAAGTAGCAAAGCGGTCGAGAATGATGGCGTAGTGATTGCCGGTGAACGTAATTTACTGCAGGTGGATGAGCTATCTACCAATGTAAATAGCCTGCGCAAACTGTTCGAAATCTTCGAACGCCGTACCTCACTGATGCAACTACTCGATAACAGCCAGCGCGCTGAAGGCATACAAATATTCATTGGTGGTGAGAGTGGGTACTTACCTTTAGATGAGTGCAGCATGGTCACTGCACCATATGAAGCAGATGGCCAAGTGGTTGGCACTCTAGGAGTCATCGGCCCTACCCGCATGGCTTACGAGCGGGTGATACCTATTGTAGATGTCACGGCGAAACTTTTATCGAATGCACTATCTAATTCATAAAGTTTGCCAATTCGTAAAGTTTGACTACTCACTTCAAACAAATCTAAACCCCGTATTTTGTAATCATCATCCTACTTTTGTCAGAATGCGCTGACAGTATTTACAGACTGACCCCTCTTCCTAAGCAGACTGTCTACCTAGAGAATGAACACCATGCAACAGCGTTTACGCCTAGCAGACAACTCATTAGGAGACATCAAATGAACACACTAATCGCAAAAAGACTGACATCTCTCGTGGTCTTGGCTTGCGCATTAAGCATGACTGCATGTGGCACCATGTCATCACGAGATAAAAGTACCGCCATTGGCGCTGGTGTAGGCGCAGTAGGTGGCGCGGTACTCACTCATGGTAGCGTACTTGGCACTGTTGGTGGCGCAGCTGTGGGCGGTATTATTGGTAACCAAATTGGTAAATAATTCTGCATGAATACAACAAAAATAATTGGTATTACTTTGCTAATACTAGGTGGTTTGGGCCTAGTTTATGGTGGATTCAGTTATACCAAAGATAGTACTACAGCAAAAATTGGCCCAATTGAACTGAAAATTCAAGAAAATGAGCGTGTAGACATTCCACTATGGGGCAGCATTGCGGCCCTAGCTCTTGGCGGGATTTTACTTATCTCTGACCGGCGGAATTGATATACATCATTACTTAAAAGGCGCAGAAATGCGCCTTTTTTTAATCCCTGTTTACCCTTGTAGGCTGCATTGAATTAAGCGATACGAAGCGCTTTCTTAATAGCTATTAGTACATGTTTGCTCTAAAATCACCTTCATGACTTACTATAATCCAGAACCACCCTACCAACACGGCGACCAACTTAAAGTAGGTATCTTACTTGCCAACCTAGGCACCCCAGACGCCCCAACAGCTAAGGCTTTACGCCCTTATCTAGCGCAATTTCTCATGGATAGACGCGTGGTGGAGATTCCACGCTTCATTTGGTGCTGTATTTTGTATTGCATCATTCTCGTCATTCGCCCAAAGAAGTCCTCAGAAAAATATGCGCAAATTTGGACTAAAGATGGCTCGCCTCTATTGGTACATGCGCAAAAACAAGCATTGTTATTACGTGGATTTTTAGGTCAAAAGATTAAATCACCTTTTGTGGTTGAGCTAGGCATGAGCTACGGCAACCCCAGCATGCAATCAGCAATTGAGTCACTCAAAGCACAGCATTGCGACAAAATCCTCGTGTTCCCTTTGTACCCACAATATGCGGCAAGTAGCACCGCCGCCGCACTTGATGCTGTATGGAAGTCGTTACTCAAAATGCGCAACGTACCGGCGATACGCACCATACGCAATTATCACGACCACCCTGCGTACATCGCGGCGCTGGCAGCAAGTGTGCGCCAGCATTGGCAAATCAATGGCAAGCCGACTAAGTTAGTCATGAGCTTTCATGGCGTGCCCAAGTTTCACCTGATGAAAGGTGACCCTTATCATTGTGAATGCCATAAAACAGCACGCTTACTAGCTGAAGAACTAGAACTCAATAAAGATGAATACACTGTTGCGTTTCAATCTCGTTTTGGCAAACAGGAATGGTTGAAACCTTACCTGGCAAGTACGCTGGAAGCCTTAGGCAAAGCCAAGACCAAGCGTATTGATGTGATCTGCCCGGGGTTCAGTAGCGATTGCTTAGAAACCTTGGAAGAAATCGCCATGGAAGGTAAAGAGATATTCAAACATGCAGGTGGTGGCGAGTACCACTACATCCCTGCCCTCAATGAAAATGAGGCTTGGATACACGCTATGACCACGATTGCCTTAGAAAACCTGCAAGGCTGGGTCAGTACAGACTGGAATAGAGAACAAGCCAAAAAAGAGGCAGAAATGACGAAATTGAGAGCGCAGGCTATGGGCGCGAAACAATAAGCGTTATACTTTTGTTTTAAGCTAAGCTGATGAATTTATGATAGTGATTACTGGTGGCGCAGGCATGATTGGATCAATGATTGCCTGGCACTTGAATACAAAATATGGGCGCGATGACATTGTCATTGTTGATCATCTCACGCATACCGAGCAATGGCAGAATCTAGTCAAACGCCAATATGTGCATTATTTGGATAAGACTGAATTGATGCAATGGATTCAAGGCCGTACGGACATTACTGCCGTTATCCACATGGGTGCGATTAGCGCCACTACCGAACGCGACTTTAACAAACTCGTCACAGACAACATTCACTACAGCCAGCAATTATGGACTTGGTGCGCGAACAACAACATACCATTCTTTTATGCCAGTTCTGCTGCTACTTATGGTGATGGGGAACAGGGTTATAACGATGCTTCCATTGAAAATCTGCGCCCACTCAATGGTTACGGCTACTCTAAACACTTCTTTGACCAATGGGCATTGCGCCAGGTAGCTAATAAACAAGCAACACCTCCTGCGTGGGCTGGGTTCAAGTTCTTTAACGTGTATGGCCCTAACGAATATCACAAAGAGCGCATGGCCAGTGTAGCGTTTCATAGCTTTAACCAATTCAAAGAAACTGGCAAGGTGAAGTTGTTTAAAAGTCACAAACAAGGCTACGCAGATGGCATGCAGCTACGCGACTTTGTCTATGTGAAAGATGCAGCAGCCGTAGTAGCTCATTTCCTAGATCAAGCATTAGCTAAAAAACCGTGCACAAATAGCATTTATAATGTCGGCACCGGCAAAGCACGCGCATTTAAAGACTTAGCTACTGCAGTGATGTCCAGCATGGGAAAAACACCGCACATCACTTACATTGACATGCCAGAAGACCTGCAAGGCAAGTACCAGTATTTTACCGAGGCCACTATCGCTAAATTGCGTGCTGTCGGCTATGACCAACCTTTTCATAGTTTAGAAGATGGCGTGCAGGATTACGTACAGAATTACTTGATGCAAGATGATGCTTATTGTTAAGACATACAGTTAAGACATAGATAAAAGAGACCTATTTTGAGCCCAACCAATACCTCACAAGACGCTTTCCTGCAAAGTGAATTACAAGCGCATTTGGATATGTATGCGCAGTTGCACAGCATATTTCCGCAAATGATTGCCGTGGCGAATGAGTTACGCGCTACTTTACAACGTGGCGGCAAGATTCTGATTATGGGCAATGGCGGCAGCGCGGCAGATAGCCAGCACATCGCAGCGGAAATCGTCGGTCGTTACAAGAAAGAGCGTCGCGGCATGGCGGCAATTGCATTGACTACCGATACTTCTATTTTGACCTCAGTTGGCAACGACTATGGTTATGACTACATCTTCGCACGTCAAATCGAGGGCTTATGCCGTCCGGAAGACGCCGTGATCGGCATCACCACCTCTGGCAATAGCAAGAATGTTGTGAACGCCATCATAGAAGCCAATGCGATTGGCGCAACCACCATAGGCCTGACTGGTGGCACTGGCGGCAAACTACTTGAGTTATGCAAATTCAACCTTGTGATGCCAAGCAGCGATACACCACGTATTCAAGAAGCACATATCTTCGTTGGCCACAGTTTGTGCGGCATGTTAGAAGCTGATTAGGATTTACCAAACATGAATGCGCATTTAATCGAGACTGTTCGCCGCTTCACTGGCTCTAAAAAGCTAGTGTTGGTCATCGGTGACCTCATGTTAGACCGTTACCTCATGGGTAACGTCAACCGTATCTCTCCTGAGGCGCCCGTTCCTGTTGTGCTCCTCAACCATTCAGAACAGCGTGCCGGCGGCGCTGCCAATGTGGCTGCCAACTTGAGCGGCTTAGGCCTAGATACGCAAATCATCGGTTGCATTGGTGACGATGATAGCGGCTATGCACTAAAGTGTATCCTCACAGAAGCCAGCATTCAAATTAACAATGTGATGACATCGACAGCACGCCCAACAGTATCTAAAACCAGGGTGATGAGCGGGAATCAGCAAATCGTGCGCATCGACGACGAAAGCTCTGCAGCATTTACGGATGATGAAACCAAACAACTGCTCAGCCATGTGACACATGCGCTCAACGACAAACCTGCGATGGTCATCTTGTCTGATTACGCCAAGGGTGTTTTGAGCGATGCTACCTGCAAGGCAATCATCACACAATGTAAACAACTTGCTATTCCTGTGATTGCAGACCCCAAAGGTCGAGACTACAGCAAGTATTTGGGTGCTACCGCCCTCACCCCCAATAAAAAAGAAACAGCTGAAGCCTGTGGTGTTGCACCACATGAAACAGAGGCACTACTACTTGCCGCGCAACAACTTAAAAACAATTTGGCACTGGACTTTCTCGCTGTTACACGTGGCGAGGAAGGTATCTCCTTCATTGATGCAAACCATACTGAGCATATTCCAGCAACGGCTAAAAAAGTATTCGATGTTTCAGGCGCTGGTGACACAGTCATCGCTACGCTGGCTGCTGGGTTAGTACATGGCCTCAATCCACATGATGCCCTGCAACTGGCGAATATCGCCGCTGGCATTGTAGTAGGTAAAGTGGGAACAGTCCCTGTCACACAGTCTGAGTTATTAAAAACCTTAGTGAGCGAAGATGGTCAATCGCAAGCCGACAAGATCTGTGATCAACACCTACTGTTAGAACTGGTAAACCACTGGAAAGCTAGCAAACAAAAAATAGTATTCACCAATGGCTGTTTTGATTTACTGCATGCGGGTCATGTGACTTATTTAGAGGCAGCCAGAAAAACTGGCGACAAACTGATTCTGGGTCTGAATACTGATCGCTCAGTCAGCGCACTTAAAGGCCCGACACGCCCAGTCATCCACGAGCAGGATCGTGCACGTGTACTTGCTGCATTGGCGTCAGTTGATGCCGTTATCTTATTTGATGAAGACACACCATTAAGTTTGATTGATGCGATACGTCCTGACGTCATCGTCAAAGGTGATGATTACACTGAAGAACAAGTGGTAGGCGGTAAGGAAGTCAAATCATGGGGTGGTAGCGTCAAGCTGATTCCATTGGTGCAAGGTCGCAGTACCAGCAATATTATCAAAAAACTGGGTACTTAAACGGTGACAGCTCAGCAATCAGCACAACCAAAAATATTGGTGCTAGGTCCTGCTTGGGTGGGCGACATGGTGTTGGCGCAAAGCCTGTTCAAAACCCTTAAATCAGAAAATCCGGATTGCATTATTGATGTAGCAGCTCCTGCTTGGACCTTACCGCTGATTGAGCGCATGCCAGAAATAAATAAAGGCATCGCACTGCCTTTTAAACATGGGCAGTTTGCCTTATTCGATCGCATCAAGTTCGGCAAAAGCCTGCGCCATGAAGGCTACACACAAGCGATCATCCTGACCAACTCGTTCAAGTCAGCCATTCTGCCATTTGCTGCGCGCATTCTACAGCGCACTAGTTTTTTAGGCGAAATGCGTTACGGTTTAATCAATGACATTCGTCCGTTGGATAGAACCAAACTGCCGCGCACGGTAGATAGATTCGTGACTTTAGGCCTAGCTCCGGATGCACCCTTATCTGCTCAGATAGTTAATCCATCACTAATTGCTGATGCCCAAAATGCACTTAATACGTTACAAAAACTTGGGTTGGAAAAACCGATGACAAAAGTGCTTGGGCTATGCCCTGGTGCGGAATATGGTGAAGCTAAGCGTTGGCCTGCTGAATATTACGCAGAAGTCGCTCGTGACGCATTAAACAAAGGATGGCAGGTCTGGTTGTTTGGTTCGGATAAAGACATCCCAGTCACTACAGCCATCAACCAAATGACTAACGACCAATGCCTAAATCTAGGTGGTAAGACTAAGCTGGGCGAGGCAATTGACTTAATGTCGTTATGTGACGCGGTAGTCAGTAATGATTCAGGCTTGATGCACGTAGCCGCTGCATTAGATAAAAAGTTAGTGGCTATTTATGGCTCGTCAGACCCGCACCATACGCCGCCGATGAGCAGCAAAGCGGTTGTTGAATATTTAGCGCTTGAATGCAGCCCCTGCTTTCAAAGAGAATGTCCTTTAAAACACTTAAACTGTTTAAAACAAATACACCCCATCAAGGTAAGCGGACGCCTTTACGAATAAAACTCCATGCTTTCAACACTCATCAATAAAACTAAAAAAATATCAGTGACCCAGTTACAGCTCATTCTAGTGTTGCTGGCGATGTTACTCACCATTCAAATCCAATACATTCAACATGGCTGGATTAACCCAGATTCTGTTCTATATTTTGAGTCTGCGAGATTATTTGCAAATGGCGAATGGCAACAAGGCTTCAACGTATTCAAATGGCCCTTGTATGCTCTGTTGATTGCTTTTATCCATAAAGTCACAACATTAGATATTCATACTTCAGCACAATTATTGAGTGTGATTTTCTTTGGTATTACCACAGCTAGTTTTATAAAAATCATTGAACTAGGTGGTGGCGGTAAAATAGTCATGCTTGCAGGTGGTTTAATACTCTTCAGCTCAAGCTACCTAGCAGGCGATATACTTGAAATGCTAATGAGAGATCAGGGATTTTGGGCATTTTTTCTCACAAGTCTAGTGTTCTTTATCCGATTTTATAGAACACATCATTATCAAGATGCTTTCTTTTGGCAGATAAGCGCCATTATTGCTACCCTATTCAGAATTGAAGGCATCACTTACTTAATTGCGTTACCACTGATACTTCTTTTCAATCATCAGCCATCATTTGCAATATCTATTCGCAACTTTATTAAATGTAATTTTATTAACATCATTTCAATCATCATTATTTTGATTGCAGTATTCATATTAAAAGTTATTCCAGTAGATAACCTGGGTAGATTAAATGAAGTATTTACAGCCAATTTGTATGTAGAACTCACTAACAAGCTATTTACCCAATCAGCAATTATGGGCACAGATGTATTAGGCAGTTACCTTGATGAGTTTGCCGTTCAGGGGATTTTACTGACATTTATATATGTGATGATTGCAAAAACCATATCAGCTACAGGGCTGGTGAATGCAGGTCTTGCAGCATTTTCAATATGGTTTAAAAAGTCTACATTGAATAATGAAATTTCCTTCATCTTAAAAGCAACCGCAATGATTGCAGTCATTAATATGGCTCTAATCATTATAAAAGTATTTGTTTTATCTGGTCGCTATGTCTTGGCACTATCGTTGGTTCTGATGATTTTTGCAGCTTTTTACTTAGCAGAGCTATTCAAGTACATACTAACTCCATCAAAAACTGAAAAGAAAATGAAATGGTTAGTGGTTGCCTTGATAGTGTTTATGTCATTAAGCATAGTAAAAAACATCCTGCCAAAACGCGATGGTTATAATTACATGCAAGATGCTGTGGCTTGGTTAAATGCAAAAAATGAATCAAAACAACCAGTTTTCTTCGATGATTCAAGAATCAGATACTATGCGGGGGCACCATTTATCGGCACTTGGGACGATACCTGGATAGCGGTAAAAACTGCGATAGAAAATAAAAGCATCGACCAATATGAATTTTTAGTTATCAATCACTCATACAAGCAAGCTGACAGAGAGCAGATATTGGCTAAAGAAATCCCACAATATAGTCCGATAAAAAAATTCAACGATGCCAATAATAAAAAGTCAGTCGTAATTTATCAAAAGAAACAAGCCGAGTAATGTTCGACTAATTTATGTTAACAGACCGATTGCATGTGCAAGCTGCTTAACTCTAGCATCCCAAGTGTATTCTCTTAAAAATCGCTCATGCCCACGAGCAGCTATCCTTTTGCGTTCCTCAGGGTGATTCAGATAATAATCAACCTTTTCTTTTAACTCGTTGGCGTTTCTAAAAACCTCTATTTCTTCACCAACAATAAATAGCTCAGCGACCTCTTCACAATAGTCAGTGAGCAAAAAACAACCGGCTGATAACGCTTCAAATATTCTCAAATTCACACCAGTCTCTGCTCCATAAAACTGACTTCGAGTAATGTTTAAAACTATTTTAGAATCATGCAGGAGTTCATATAAGCTTTCTCCCCATACACCATTATCCACCACTCTGTGCATGAGTTCGCTTGAAATCAACGGGACATTTCTTTTCCATCGCTCACCATAAATTGTCACATTATCTTTAATGCTCTCTAACAGGAAAATACGCCTAAGATCACAACTACCTACAAATAATACGTCATTGGATGGATGCCAGTTTGTAGCTGGGTTCAACCTCACAGCCCCAAATGGGAAAAAGGACGCTTTCAGTTTTCTTGTTTGATTGAAGAAATGCGTTGTAACTTTTGAAAAGGAAAATATTTCATTGTAGATAGGTAACTCATTCTCAATAAAAAATACAAACTCTCTTCTTTTCGCATATAGGTTACAACTGTCAGTGTCATATAAATAAATAGAGGTATTATATTGACGCTTAATTCTCTCTAAGAACTTAGGATCCAAAAATTTATAAGCAAAGCCAATCACTAAAATAGTGGTTGGCGAGACTTCTTGAATGTAGGCTTCAAAATCTGCCTCAATCACTTTGGGGAAATGATAAAAACTATCTGCATCCTCACGCTTATTAAGTGCTTTTCGATAAGCAGACCTGAGTGCATAGAATCGTTTTTGTTTAAACTTCCTAAAGTCTGCGTAAGCAACATCGATGCTGATATCAAGAAATGCTTGATACATCTCCTTACCGAGTGGCACACCACTGATTCCATCTAATATCAAGAGTTTATTAATTTCTAATCCGCCTTTTGATTTTTAATATTCATTTTCATGAACCATCATTTTTGTTCAAGGTAATTAAACCTTAAAAAGATATTTTGGTACCTTTCCGGCACAAAATAAACATTGGAATAACTTTTATCCGAATCAAAACTAGATAAACACCATGTATTTCCAGTTAACTTATTACAAATACGTTTACAAAAACCAATCCAATTTCTAGGATGCACTTTTTTGTTACTTGTATACGATAGTGAATAAAATTTGTATCCTGAAAACAATCTATTGAATAAATCTAAGTCCTTAAAAGACATTGTCGTATTAGCGCTTTTCCACTCTAGGAGTAGTAAGGGCTGATATTTTTGGATTGTGTTTTGCAGGCCTATTAATGCTGCAGCTTCATGACCTTCAACATCCATTTTAATAAAGTCAATCTGCTCAGTTTGGGAATGCTCCGCCAAATACGCATCGCCAGAGACAGTGTCAATCTTTAGAAACGCCCCCTCACCATCTACCGCCTCTAAACTCGAAGATCCAAGGTTTCCATTCATTGGAATAAATATCTTTTTCGTAGATTGTTCCAAAGATAGTCCGAAGTTAACTGCAATAGCGTTGCCTAATTTATTCTGCGCCAAATTACTTTTTAAAACATCATATACAAATGTGACTGGTTCAAATGCAATGAGCTTTTTTGTAAGCGTCGCAATCACCACAGCGTGATTACCTATGTTTGCACCTACATCTAAACTCATTTGAGGTTTTATTAACGACAAAACATCTCGGATAGACTGTAGAGTGTTGCCATCATACTCACCGCGGCTCTGAATCTCTTTAGTGATTGAATCGCCATCAAACGCTGTCAAAGTGAGGCCTGTTTTTGTTTTAATCGTTATTATTTTTTGATTGAACATCACTGACTCTTAGATTTTTATAGTTAGTTATTTAGGTTTAATAAACTCAGAAATCAATGGTATTTTCCAAAAATGTGACCTAACTGCCTCATCAGAAAAACAACTATTTAATTTATTCGAGACCTGGATTGATACAGCTCCATTGGTTTCATATACATTGATTAACTTCCTGGCTAGCGCATTATCATCGCCAAAAGGAAATAGCTCCCCGACACCATTCACCACCTCTGCACCACCGCCGCAATCAGAACAAATAAGCGGCAGCTCTGCTGCCATCGCCTCAAGTAGTACCATCCCAAATGGCTCGCGGTCAGAAGTAAGTACAAAGTGGTCAAAGGCTTTGAAATACCTTCTCGCATTTGGCACATTACCCGTAAATAGCACGACATTGTCAATTCCAAGTGTTTTAACTAATGCTTTAAGTTCATGCTCTAAGGGGCCGGCACCCATCACAACCAACAGGCTGTTATTTGGCAAACTGGGCAAGGCCAAATGAAATGCTTTAATGAGCGTTGCTTGATCTTTATCGTGGTGCAGTCTACCTACATTACCAATTATCCATGCCTTGGATGGCAAATTCAGAATCTTGCGAGCTTCATCTTTACTTACCATCTCGGCCTGTGTCGCGGCCACATCAATATGGTTATACAAAGTTTGAATTCGATCTTGAGGCCAATCCTTTAGGTCTCTGCGCAAATCATCGCACACAGAATCCGAAACCCCAAACATCAAGACCCTGTTCTTGAATAGATTAATGAACAATCTACGTGATAAGCGTGTGTAATCATTGTAATTATGGTGCACACTAATTACCGGCAGCTTGCTGGCAAGTAACGCCACATAAGTCGGTTTCACACGGTGGGCTATGCAAAAAGAAAATTGGTTCCGCTGAATAATTTTTCTGAGTTTAAGGATTGCACCTAACTTCAGCCCACGAACCTGGCTGCTTTTATAACCTAGAAATATCACCTCATCTGAGCAAGTTTTGGTCGCGACTTCTGGGTCTGCCTTACCAGTCAAATATACTGTAACGACTTGGTGCTCGGTGCCGTGGAAAAGTGCGGCATATTGTCTCGCACAGTCCAGAAAAGGCGGGTAATAGCTGTGGCATATTTGCAGTATTTGCATCACTAGACCTCGCTATGATGCAAATGTGCTTGATATACGATGTTACTCAACAATTTTTGCACTTGTTTTTTAGAGAGATTGGAATGCTGGACATATGCATCCATGATGGCTAAGCGGTTTTCCTGCCCTAACAACAGCATGTCTTGGTGGTATTTTTGAATACGTATAAAATTGCGTATACGTGTATGCAACTGTAAGCGCCACCAGTAAATATTCATGTCTGCAATATCGATCAATCCAATCTTTTGATCATCTGTTAACAAAATATTGCCGAAATGCAGAGACCTAAAATAGATGCCCTGCTGATGCAGATTGGCAACAAAAGCCCCTAGCTCTTGACATATTTTTTGCGTAATTGCCTTAGCCTGTAATAAGTGCCTGAGCGAAGTTCCGGGCAAAGGTTGATACAACACCGCATCTTCTACAGAGTTCTCAAATGCAAATAATTTGAGTATTGTTACTGTAGGGATTCCCAGCGCTAACAATCGATCTGCATTACGACAAAAACTTCTGGCATTAGAATAAAGCGTATCGCGGCTCCAACGACTACGCGGGCGAAAAATTTTTAAAATAGTATTGTCTGCTAACAACCATACCTTAGGGCCTCTTTCATCCTGCTCAAGCACTTGCGCCCCTACTTGCATGGCCGCATATTCGTCTTGAGTTATTGGATGGCTGGTTCTAATAAGCATGTTCTATCAATGATTGAATGTTAGGCAATACCAGTATCTTATTCAATTTGCAGTATTCTTGCCAATCTGGCACTTCCGTCCAGTCGCTTAAGAATACAAAGTCCATGCCTGCACGTATTGCGGCTTCATGGTCATATTTGCTATCACCAACAAATAATGCTGGCAGCGTGATATTTTGATTAGCAAGTTCACGCGCCAATACCGTATCTTTGTTATCTGGGCTTCCAAAGATACCACCATCGAACATCCCATCTAACTGCTCACCACCATCTGATTGTCGCTTCGCAAAAAGTGTACGAATCTCCTCTTGGTCACCGCCTGACAAAATCAGCCAGTTTGCAGAGCTAGTACGCGCGCGCAGTGCCGAAAGCCCAGCAGCTACTTCACACTCCATTAAACCGATCTCAAGCTCTTTAGCAAAGCCATCTAGCAACGCTTGCATCGCCGCGTCTGTCACTTGTTGATGCAATACTTCGCGCAAGTACCAGTCAAATTTATGATAGCGCGATATGCCACCAAGCCTTACATGGTAATCGACCAAAGCCTGGGCTTGATCATCTGTCGCTCCCAAATTCTTAGCCGTACGGAAGTAAGCCTCTGTCTTTACGACGTTTGAATCCAGTACGACACCGTCGCAGTCAAATACAAAAGTCTTATATTTTTTGATATCAATATTTTGTTGCAAAATAATTCCCAATCACTCGGCCTTAGACCGCATTGATGAAATACAAAGCCGATACAAATAAAAAGGGCTTTGCCTCATCAGCAAAACCCTCATTATATCGGCTTGAGCTAGATTAAGCTGGCTTGATTGCGCTCGCCTCTTTAGCTAGCTTGGTAATGTGTGCCCAATCTTTTCTAGCTACAGCATCTGCTGGTGTTAACCATGTACCGCCACATACGACAACGTTTGGCAAGCTCAAGAACTGAGGAGCAGATTCAACTGTTACGCCACCAGTTGGGCAGAACTTTACGTCGCCAAACGGACCGGCAAAGCCTTTAAGCAGATTGATACCACCCACCGCAACTGCTGGGAATAATTTCAAGAAGTAGTAGTCATCAGCATTCGCCATCATGATTTCTGAACCAGTAGAAACACCTGGTAGCAATGGCAAACCGATTTTACGCGCAAATTGACCTAATTCTGATGTGTAGCCTGGACTTACTGCGAACTTACAACCAACGTCAAATGAGGCTTGTGCATCTTTCAAATTACGCACTGTACCTGAACCCATAATCGCATCTGGTACGTGCTTTGCAATTTGCTCCATGGCTTGCAATGCACATGAAGAACGTAAAGTTACTTCTAGAACCTTAATGCCACCTTCAAGCAAGGCTTCTGCCATAGGTACAGCATCTTCTACTTTATTGATAACGATAACAGGAATAACCGGGCCATGATTGGCTAAATCTAATGTGCTCATATTGCTCTCTAATTAAGTTGATTCGAATTCGTTTATATTTTTAGGCTTGAGATTTGATAATCTAAACTTTGATAATCAAAGGATAACAAGGCGCGCGAGTGAAGACAGTACTTATTTGTACGGCAAACGAGCGCAACAAAGTTATCGTTTGATTTGCAAAGTTACAACCAGGTGATTGCGCCTTCTTCTGCGGACAGTACGTTTCTACGCATCCCACCAAACAACTCACGGCCAATACCGTGTGAATTGTAATGACGTTTGCTGTCAGACAACTCTTCCACTTCGCGCTCAGCCCAAGTATCTTCATCGACCAGCACGTTCAATGTACCCACGGCAGCGTTCAGGCGAATGATATCGCCATTACGCACTTTAGCCAGTGCACCACCTGCAGAAGCCTCAGGGCTCAAATGAATCGCCGCTGGAATCTTGCCAGATGCGCCGCTCATACGGCCATCGGTCACAATCGCAACCTTAAAGCCTTTATTTTGCAATACAGCTAATGGTGGTGTGAGTTTGTGTAGCTCTGGCATACCATTGGCTTTAGGGCCTTGGAAGCGCACTACAGCTACGAAATCACGCTCTAATTCACCACGGTCAAACGCAGCTAAAAGTTCTTCTTGTGCATCAAACACAATGGCTGGTGCTTCAATGATATGGCGGTCTTCAGGCACTGCTGAGATTTTAATCACGCTGCGACCTAAATTACCTTTTAACAAACGTAAGCCGCCAGATTCATTGAATGGGAATGCCGCGGTACGCACGATGGTTTCATCACTACTTTCTTTAGGCAAGTCCTTCCAGACAATGGTTTTGTTATTTTTTGCGTCTGTTTCCAATGTTGGTAATTTACCGTAATCACGCAAACCGCCGTAAGCCACGGTAAATACGTCTGGGAACATGAAGCCTGCATCTATCAACTCGCGAATCACAAACGCCGGGCCACCTGCAGCTTGGAACTGGTTCACATCAGCTTTACCGTTTGGATAAACGCTTGCCAATAATGGCGTTGCTTTAGCCAAGTAGTGGAAATCGGTCCAATCAATGATGATGCCTGCCGCACGTGCTACAGCAACCCAGTGAATCAGATGGTTAGTTGAACCACCCGTTGCTAACAATGCCACCATGGCATTAACGATTACATGCTCATCCACCAATTTACCAATCGGTGTGAAGCGTTGTTTTTGTGTATTAGCAAGCACCGTGCGCACTGCTTCACGTGTTAACTCTTCACGCAAACCATCATGTGGGTGCACGAATGCCGCGCCTGGCACATGTAAGCCCATCGCTTCTAGCAACATCTGGTTACTATTGGCAGTGCCGTAAAACGTACAGGTACCAGCACCGTGATAAGCCGCTGACTCTGACTCTAAAAGTTCTTGGCGACCTACCTTACCTTGCGCATATTGCTCACGCACTTTAGATTTTGCTGTGTTATCCAGGCCGGTGCTCATAGGCCCAGCTGGCACAAATACGCATGGCAAATGACCAAAATGTAATGCCCCGATCAATAAACCTGGCACGATTTTGTCACATACTCCTAATAATAAAGCAGCATCAAACACGTCATGTGATAAAGCAATAGCAGTTCCCATCGCAATGTTATCGCGACTGAACAAACTCAACTCCATGCCCGGTTCACCCTGCGTCACGCCGTCACACATCGCAGGCACACCGCCTGCAACTTGCATGGTAGCACCGCGTTTATGTGCTTCATCACGGATAATATCCGGATAATTCACATAAGGCTGGTGAGCAGACAACATCTCGTTATAGGCAGTAACGACACCGATATGCGGATTCTTTTCTGCAACCAAACGTAGTTTGTCATTTTGCGGCAGCACAGCAAAAGCGTGCGCCACGTTGGCACAGCCTAGCCTGTCAGCACCTTTAGGACGGTTGATAATTGCATCCACGCGTTGCAAATACGCAGCACGAGTTGGACGACTGCGCTCTATGATGCGCTCGGTAACTTCTATATGGGATTGTTTCATGTGATCACTTATTTCGTGGCAAATGTCGCTAATGTTCTACGACAGTGCAAAAATTAATAAACTAGCTCAATTATCCCCAAAGCGGGGCATATCGTCAAACAGACTTATGTAATATGTGCCTGTTTATTGAATGACTTAAGCCTAAAATCCACTTAAATTTTAGGCTTAAGCTTTAGTAACTCTAAGCTTTAGTAACCCTAGACTTTAGTAACTAGGACATCTTCCATCATCAAATATTCCAGATCGCAACCATAAAACATATTGAGCGCATCTGTAGGCGAACAAATCATTGGTTCACCACGGCGATTGAGCGAGGTATTGAGCACGACGGGCACACCGCGTAACTTCTCCAGATGCTCAATCAACTCGTAATAGCGTGGATTGGTTTCTTTTGTCACTACTTGCGCACGCGCTGTGCCGTCCTCATGCACGACTTCAGGAATACGTGATTTCCAGCTGTCCGCGACATCAAAGGTAAACGTCATGTACGGCGCAGGATGTTCAGTTTGCAGAATATCTGTCGCCACACGGTCCAACATGCTTGGGCAGAATGGACGCCAGCGTTCACGGTATTTAATCTGCGCGTTAATACGATCAGCCACGCCAGGGTAGCTTGGGTCTCCCAAAATACTGCGGCAACCTAGTGAACGCGGGCCAAACTCCATGCGGCCTTGCAGCCATGCCAATGGATTACCACTTGCAAGCAACTCAGCACCTTTTTGTGGCGCATTTTCAATGCGGGTAAATTTAGGTTTAGCTGGGTGTGCTTCACATGCAGCGATACACTCTTCTGTCGTAAACGCTGGGCCTAAGTAAGCATGCTGCATCGGCTCAATTACATCACCAGCTAAGTGTGCAGCATACGTAGCCGCACCAAGAGACGTGCCGTTATCACCAGAAGCTGGCTGAACGAACAGTTCTTTCACATGCGGCATGGCGATGATGCGCTGATTCAATTTCACGTTAAGTGCAACGCCACCCGCCATAGCAATGCGGCCGGTTTCCTTGATGATATCGCCTAAGTAATAGTCGATCATCTTCAGTGCAACGTCTTCCAACAAAGCTTGTACTGAAGCAGCGTAATGAATGTAGGGATCATCAATCTCATCACCATGACGCTTAGGACCAAGCCATTCAATCAATTCCGGCGTGAAGTAATAGCCCTTGCCATTTTCTTTGTAACGGCGCAAACCAACAACGTTAACTAGCTTGGTGTTAACGCGTAGCTCTCCATCTTCAAAGGTAATCAGTTTTGAAAGGTCATACTTGCTGGCATCACCATAAGGCGCCATGCCCATCACTTTAAACTCACCGTCTAGCATCTCAAAACCAAGGTATTCAGTAATGGCGCCATACATACCGCCTAATGAGTCCGGGTCATAAAACTCTTTGATTTTATGAATCTTGCCATTTTCGCCATAGCCAAAAAATGTCGTGGCGTACTCGCCTTTACCATCAATTCCAACAATAGCGGTTTTTTCTTTGAAACCGCTTAAATGGTAAGCACTGGAAGCGTGCGCCAAGTGATGCTCGACTGGTACAAACTTCGCCTTGCTTAAACCAAGGTCAGCCATCAGTTTTAGCGATTTATCGCGATTGCGTCGGAAACGACGATTGCCATTAAACAGCGCGTCTAATGCACGATCCGGCGCATACCAGTGACGCTTTGCATAATGCCAGCGGGCATTGGTACTCAGTGGAATTTCTGCATAGGGAAAGGCAACAATGTCCACATCTTCCGGCTTGATGCCAGCTTGTTTTAAACAGAACTTTGCCGCTTCGTATGGAAACTGATTTTTGGCATGTTTATCACGAATGAAACGCTCCTCTTCCGCCGCGGCAATAATCTTGCCATCCACCAAAATAGCCGCTGAAGCATCGTGACCTAAAGCACCAGATAAACCTAAAACAATCATGTAGTGATCTCTAAAAAAATCTAATTATTCAATATGTGCCAATTTTAATGGCTGGTGGTCTGTATACACCACTTTAAATACTTTTTTGAATGCATTGGTCAAAGCTTCATCAGCTTGCCAGTTACGCATAAAACGGCGTAAGTCACGTGCATGACTATGTTTGGCAATCAAGCCAAAACTATGCTGCTTCATGCTATCTAAATCAATCAATACAGGCTGATTATCAACGATTTTGATATTGCTCGCTTTCATATCCCCGTGAGAAATATTGAGCAAATACAGGCGATAGAACAATTCAACAATATGCTTTACCACTTCTGCTCGCTTCACTTTATCGCGTTCTGCGGCAAAAAAATCATCCGCATCAAGACCATCTAAATACTCGCTTAAGAAATAGCTTCTTCGGCGCAATCGGCCAAAAAAGAAACGTTCTTCCAGCAAACTTACCGGCTGAATCGTCGCTAATCCGAGTAATTTCAAACGATGAGCATTTGCCCATGAAATGGCTGCACGTGTTTTTCTGAAGCTGCGCATTACACCATGCCATACACTTTTGACATTGTACCGCTTGATGACTATTTTTTGCGCATCTTTAGTCGTTAATAAACCAACCGTACAGGTATTGCCACTTTTAAAATCAGGTATTTGTAAGCAATTATCTAAGAGACTCACATTGCCTAAATCAATATTTGTATACGCACTAGCCACCGCCAGATATTGATTCGACTGTTTGCTTACCTGTACATCAGTACAGGTACGAAACACTTTTTTATTCGCATAAGCATTCGTGGCCTGGCGCCTGTGTACGGCTATTAAGTGCTGTAATAGCGCCAGCGGCGGTAAAGTTTGCCAGCCTCTTGCATGACCGTAATCCGCCAATAATTGCGGTAGCCATTTTTCAATTTCAAGCACATCGAGTTTAGACAGCAGTGCTGCCAGGTTTCTTAATGTGGTCTGACCTTCATTATGCTTGGGAAGCATCTTGATGCCATCGCCATCCAAGGTGAATATTTGATCTTCAAGCAACAGAAAGTTCTTAAAATAAATATCCGTTTGATGCAGGCCAGCATGATGATGTTTCGCAACCTCTTTCACTAATTGTGATGCTAATTGCTGGCGCTGCTTGGAACATGCAGGCCAAGCCTGCAAAACTTGCTCCATGTTTTTTGCACCGACAATTTCCTCCAGAATCAATACTTGATTTGCGCCATCGGCAGTCGCCTGGTATGAAAGTATTTGCGGCGTCATACTGCGCGCATCCAAAAGTTTTTGGATGCCCGACAAATCCCGCTGTGCATATTTAAGCGCTAGCTTGCCTAGAAAGACTTTGGCGAATACAGGCTGGCCTTGCCAACTAGCCTGGTACACCAACCGCTTGCCAGGCACTTCCCGGACCAGATGCTTGAGCTTTAATGCGCTACCGTCTACCAGGAGTAAAGACTCTGTGGGTGGATGATCTTGCAAATGCGGGTCAGCTGATGTGCTCAATTTGGGCTTGAATAGTTAAAAGTTTTTACCAAGTCAGCGTGTCGCACGAAGCTGAATTTTTTCAAACAGCCATTGTTCTGAATAGCTGAGTTGCGATTTACCGCAATAGGCTTTGAAGAAAATCAATTGTTCGTCTTTGCTCCAGTTTGAGTGCCTGAATAATGCAGCCAAATCGAAAAAAGTCCGGTACCAGCCAATCGTGGTCAAACGTGCTTTTTCCAGGTCGATTACGGCAACATTGGATGCGAGCTTGGGATTAATAAATATATGTTTTGGGTAAAGTGCACGATGCACCATGCCTAATGAATGCAACTGCCCGATTTTTTCTGCCAATGTTAACAAAAATTGCGTTTTTTCGATCTCATTCAACTGTGCATAATTAGGCTGCACCCATTCTTCCAGGCTTTGATGCTGACCCAAAGCCAGCGTGGCTAACACGGCGCGCTGATGTTCCGAAGTATCTTCTTGCCCATAATAAACGACTTGCGGTGCAGTAAAAGCATGCTGTTCGAGGAATTGCAAGTTGCTGAATTCCCGCTTAAACGTCGGCTCGCCTTTTACCGGGTGACGCCACGTCCGCCGCCCATGATCTTCCTGCTTCTTCACATACAACAATACTTGATCGCCGCTTTCAGAATTTAGGCGTAACTGCCCTACACCGCTCCAGCCGCCACGACGCATATTCGGCTCTTCAAACCAATTGACTTTCACATCCCATAGCGCACTAAAACTATTCAGTTGATAGCG
The DNA here is from genome assembly GCA_035459705.1 of Methylotenera sp. Taxonomy (GTDB): domain Bacteria; phylum Pseudomonadota; class Gammaproteobacteria; order Burkholderiales; family Methylophilaceae; genus Methylotenera. Next base: position 31,742 of record DATHXI010000003.1, read on the forward strand.
CTCAAGTAAAGATTGAAATTGCGGATTGATGAAAGAATTAATCATGGCTTAACGCCTTTTTTTCTGCCTGCAAGCGATGCTGAAATTTATCACTATGAAATTTAGCATACAGTTTATTCGCCCGCGTCATCACTTTTTGCCAAAAAACTGCATTGGCATAATTAGTATTCTGGTCATAATAATGCTTGAAACGCAGGTAATCACGGGGACTTAAGTTCACATCCATACTGGAAAAATATAAAGCGGCCATATCTTTCATATTATCCTGAATATCAGGCTGTTGGTGCATGCGCATACGATGCAAATCAATGAGGTACAAATGAATACGACCCGCATTAAACGCTGCAGCATCCAGGCACAGATGGCATAAGTAAAAATCCCGGTGATTCATACCACTATGATGTAATTTACGCGCCAGCTCAGCCACTGCAATGATAAGTTTACGCTTGAACGCCAATGATGGCGGATTAGTTTTCCAATCTGCACATAGATCTTCCAGTGAAACAATATCACCTAAATCCTTGGTGATCAGGAATGACTGTAATTTGGCGGGATTACAGCCTTGTTCGCCAAACGCTACTAAAGGTGTAGTAGCAATGCCGATTTCATTCAGCTTTTCTATCGCCAGTTTTTCAGTCTTAGCGCTTAGTATCGGCAAACGCAAGGTCAGCAAATTCTTAAAAATCTCTGCCCAACCTACTCCAAAATGCTGCTTGATAAAATAACTATTGTCACCCAGCTTCACTTGTATGGTTTTGCGCCCACGCACATCGCGGAACGCTTTACCTTGTATGCGCATCACTTGCTGAAACAAGTCACCCTCACCCAAATATTGGGTAATCTCGTCAGGCATTTCTATTGATTCAGCGCGGTTCATTGGTTCATTCATGCTGCGGTTTGCAGCTTCTTTTGCTCGGCTTTACGTTCGGCCTTGGTTTTACTTTCGGCAAGCCCAATTAAAATCTTCGCTTCAGCACTGCCATCATTCTCATGCATCAAGGCTTGCGCATATTTCAAGCCATTTGTCGCCCACTCTTGTTTGTTTGGAGTTTCTATCATCGTTAAAAACGTTTGATTGAATTTCGCTTGGTCAAAAGGCAGTTCGACCACAATCCCTGCATTGGCTTGTGCCACATGCTTGGCGTAACCACAGCTCTCTGTCACTAGCATCGGTGCGCCGCAAGCAAGTGCCTCCAATATCACTAAACCCGTATTCTCTCGATACGCCGGATGTACACACACATCCGCACCCTGCATCAACTGCGGAATATCGGGGCGTCCTTTTGAAACGACAAGATTCTTGGCAACACCTAACTTTTTAGCCATTATTTCAAATGGCTTTGGGTTATCTTGTCCCACTGCAATCAGCCGCACAAATTCTTTATATTTTTCTGGCAAGGCAGCTAAGGCGTGAATCGCCCTGTCCAAGCCCTTCATGTGGAAGCCTGAACCTGTCAGCATGAACACAAAGTCATCTTTGCCAAAACTAAATGTATCTCTCAAATGACTGCGCATCTGCTGTTTATCTTCCAGCTTAAAGCGTTCTGCGGAAAGGTATGGTGGAATGTAATGAAAACGCTCACTCGGCGTTTGGTACCAATGTTGAAAATGTGCTTTTTCAATCTCAGACACCATCAAGACCTCTGTATTCGACTCTTTAGCAAATATCACCCGCTCGCACTCAGCAAACCATTTCACTCTAGGCAATAGGCGATACAAAAAGCTACGCTGTTTATACGCCCGTTCGATAAAACATGGGTCTGCGGCAAAATGTGCATCCAAGCCAGCCATGCGGTTGTAGCCAAAGATAAAGTCAAAGTCTGCCGCAGCTTTAATAGCCGCGTGTGCTTGATTGATAAATTTTTGATAGCGCTGATAATTAAGCAACCCTGCCGTAGGCATCTCATGTACTTTAATACCCGCGGCTGGCACATCCCCCTGCCAAGACATAGCAAAAATCTCGACTGTATGACCGCGCTTTACTAACTCGTTTGCGGTTCGCAACATGTCACGTTGCATTCCGCCGTAAGGAAAGTACTTAAAAATCAAAAAAGCAAATTTCAAAATTGCGCACTTCAATCATTAAAAACTAAATTGTATGCGAAAATCACACCTATGCTGAAATTGCTTATCGTCAAAACGTCATCGCTGGGCGATGTTATCCATAATCTGCCCATCATTGCGGACATTCGCGCCCATTACCCAAACATTGAAATTGACTGGCTGGTAGAAGCCAGCTTTGCCGATATTCCCAAACTACACCCTGCAGTGAATCATGTGATTCCAGTTGCTGTTCGCCGTTGGCGCAAAAATCTGTTCCATCAAAAAACCTGGCAGGAAATCAAAGCCGCTAAAGAGCAGATTTCACACAAGCACTATGACATTGTGCTCGACAGCCAGGGCTTGCTGAAAAGCGGTTTGCTTACCTATTTTAGCCGTGGTAAAAAACATGGCTATAACAGAAACTCTATCCGCGAGCCGGTTGCAAGCAGCTTTTATGACACAACACATCAAGTATCACGTGCACAACACGCAGTGACACGCAACCGTGCTTTAGCTGCGTCAGCATTTGGCTACCCAAACCCTTCCAGCTTGCCTGAATATGGCATTCAAGCTGCAGCACAACCAACGTTAACGCTAGATAATCCTTATGTGGTCGCTTTGCATGGCACTAGCCGTGACAGTAAGCTATGGCAAACGGAACGCTGGATTGACTTAGGCAATAAACTGGCGGAACGCCAACTTTACCTTGTACTACCTTGGGCAAATGAAGCTGAATTTCAACGTGCACAGCATATTGCTAGCAACGTGAAGAACGCAGTCGTTTTACCTAAAATGACAGTAGCTGAATTAGCCGCCATCATCAGCAAAGCACAGGCTGCCATTGGCGTTGATACTGGCTTATCACATCTCGCGGCCGCCCTGAATATTCCGACTGTTGCAATCTATACCGACACCAATCCTGAACTCACAGGGGTTTGTGCAGGGGCCCACGCGCCTGCAATCAACCTTGGTAATAAGCAACAATCGCCATCGGTAGCCGAAGTATTAACCGCGCTTTCCAATGTATTGAGTCCGTAAAACTCTTAAAAATTAGCCTGAGACCTTTTACGAATAATTTTTAATTCTAAAAACCACAATTAATTTGTTGTTTTGGACTTGAAATCATCTCAGCTAACCCCAGCTTTAATTCATTGTTATTCAATCTGACAAGATTATTTAATCGAACAAAATTTTCTAATCGAAAAGTTTAGTGAGGAAAAATTCATGCATCACAAAAAACCGAATACGGAAGCAGCACAGAATATAGAAACAGACATGCCAGCTTCTCCTGAAGTGCAAACAGAGCAAGATCAAATACAAGAAAATGGCGCTGCAGGTTCATTGGATGCGCGTATCGGTGAGTTGGAATCACAACTTGCTGAGGCTCAAGCTGCAGTGTTATACATTAAGGCAGAAGGTGAAAACATACGCCGCCGGGCTACTGAGGATATAGACAAAGCACGTAAATTTGCCTTGGAAAAATTCTCAAACGAATTACTAGCAGTAAAAGACAGCTTAGACGCGGCGTTATTGATTGAAGCGACGGATGTACAAAGCTACAAAGATGGCGTTGAACTCACCGCTAAACAACTGGCTTCTGTATTTGATAAATTCAATATTGCAGAAATAAATCCAGCTGGTGAGAAGTTTGATCCAAATAAACATCAAGCCATCAGCATGCTTGAAAGCGATCAAGAACCAAATACTGTAATCAATGTATTGCAAAAAGGGTACACCTTGAATGAGCGTGTATTACGCCCGGCGCTGGTGATGGTTGCAAAAGCAAAATAAGACCAAAAGAAGAATAAACCCTAAAAACTTTAGGGGCTTGAAAATTTAAAAACAATCCCAATGATTATGTCATTGGAAACATCAACAGATGTTCATAAACTGAATTAGGTAAGGATACAAAATGGGAAAAATTATTGGTATTGACTTAGGTACTACGAACTCTTGTGTTGCCGTGATGGAAGGCGGCAAACCTCGCGTGATTGAAAACGCTGAAGGCGCACGTACAACACCGTCAATTATTGCTTATCAAGAAGATGGTGAGATCTTAGCTGGCGCTCCAGCCAAACGCCAGGCAGTGACTAATCCAAAAAACACACTGTATGCAGTGAAGCGTTTGATTGGTCGCCGGTTTGAAGAAAAAGAAGTGCAAAAAGACATTCAATTGATGCCATACACTATTGCTAAAGCCGATAACGGCGACGCATGGGTAGAAGTGCGCGGCAGCAAAATGGCACCACCGCAAATCTCTGCTGAAGTATTACGCAAAATGAAGAAAACTGCGGAAGACTATTTAGGCGAAGAAGTGACAGAAGCGGTAATTACCGTGCCAGCTTACTTTAACGACAGCCAACGCCAGGCAACTAAAGATGCTGGCCGTATCGCAGGTTTGGAAGTTAAACGTATCATCAACGAGCCTACCGCTGCTGCACTAGCGTTCGGCATGGATAAACAAGAAGGCGACCGTAAAATCGCTGTGTACGACTTAGGTGGCGGCACATTCGACATCTCTATCATTGAAATTTCAAACATCGATGGCGAGCATCAATTTGAAGTACTTTCAACCAACGGTGATACATTCCTCGGTGGTGAAGACTTCGATAACCGCTTAATCGACTTCTTGGCAGACGAATTCAAGAAAGAGAATGGCTTAGATCTACGCAACGACTTGTTGGCTAAACAGCGTCTAAAAGAAGCCGCAGAGAAAGCAAAAATCGAGCTTTCTGGCGCAACACAAACTGAAGTGAACTTGCCTTACATCACTGCTGATGCAACAGGCCCTAAACACTTAGTGGTGAAAATCACGCGTGCTAAATTAGAGTCACTGGTTGATGACTTGATCGAACGTACGATGGCGCCTTGTAAAACTGCGATTAAAGATGCAGGCGTTTCAATCGACGAAATCACTGACGTGATCTTGGTCGGCGGTCAAAGCCGTATGCCTAAAGTGCAAGAGAAAGTAAAAGAGATTTTCGGTAAAGAGCCACGTAAAGACGTAAACCCTGATGAAGCGGTTGCAGTCGGTGCGGCAATTCAAGGTGGCGTATTACAAGGTGACGTAAAAGACGTATTGTTGCTGGATGTGACACCATTGTCATTAGGTATTGAAACATTGGGTGGCGTGATGACTAAACTCATCAAGAAAAACACCACGATTCCTACCAAGGCAGCACAAGTATTCTCAACCGCTGATGACAACCAAAACGCAGTAACGATTCAAGTGTTGCAAGGTGAGCGCGAAATGGCGTCTGGCAATAAGAGCTTGGGTCAATTCAACTTAAGCGACATTCCACCAGCACCACGTGGCATGCCACAAATTGAAGTAACTTTTGACATTGATGCCAACGGTATTCTGCATGTGTCTGCAAAAGACAAAGCCACTGGCAAAGAAAACAAAATCACCATCAAGGCAAACAGCGGCTTGTCAGAAGCGGAAATCCAACAGATGGAAGAAGATGCAGTTAAATACGCTGAAGAAGACCGCAAATTACGCGAACTTGTAGATGCACGTAACGCTGCTGATGGCATGGTGCACTCAGTGAAAAAATCTCTGACAGAGCATGGCGATAAGCTAGATGCAGCTGAAAAAGAAGCGATTGAAACTGCGCTTAAAGATGTTGAAGAAGCAATGAAGTCTGATGACAAAGAAACCATTGAAGCTAAAACCAACGCATTGATGGAAGCTTCACAAAAACTGGGTGAAAAGGTTTATGCTGAACAACAGGCACAAGCCAATACTGAAAGTGCTCAACCACAAGGTGAGAAAACGGTTGATGCAGAAGTGGTCGATGCTGAGTTTGAAGAAGTGAAAAAAGACTAACTTCTTAGCGATGTTAAGTTAGCAATGTGCAATGCTTTGTGCTAAAAAGATGAAAGCCACGACTATCGTGGCTTTTGTCTGTGACTAACTGTATGGTTTCACTTTCAAGTATTTGGATAAAAAATGGCTGCCAAAAAAGACTATTACGAAGTATTAGGCGTTAACAAAGACGCTTCCAGTGAGGATATCAAGAAGTCCTATCGCAAACTGGCGATGAAGTACCACCCTGACCGTAACCCGGACAATCCTAAAGCGGAAGAGCAATTCAAAGAGGCGAAAGAAGCCTATGAAATGCTGACCGACGAGCAGAAACGCGCGGCTTATGACCAATACGGCCATGCTGGCGTTGATCCTAGTATGGCTGGTGGGGGTGGCGGGTTTGGCGGCGCAGGTTTTGGTGATGCTTTTGGTGATATCTTCGGCGATATCTTCGGCGGCGGTGCGCGCGGTGGTCAACGTAATAATGTCTATCGTGGCGCAGACTTACGCTACAACATGGAAATCTCGCTGGAAGATGCAGCGAAAGGCACTGAAACCAAGATCCGTATTCCGGTGCAGGCAAAATGCGAAACCTGTAACG
>DATHXI010000004.1:0-29437 GCA_035459705.1 Methylotenera sp.
TTTTATTAGGTTTTGCTTCGCCCATTGATTGCAGTCTAGTAACCACAGCACGCTGTTAGATACTGATTTGAGCAAGCGCATCCAGACCGTAAACACATCAGGTGTGATTTTAAAGGTTTGGTTAAAGCTACAAAATACAAATGCGTTGTCAGCTAACTGGCATACTTCGCGGCTAGGCGTCTTGCCTGTAGGCCGCTTTCTATCATTGGGTTGATAGGCGTGCGGCAGTACCGCTAATGTTTCAGCGTAGTGCTGTGCAGCCTCGTGTGGGTTAATAAAGCTGTCAGTCAAAATATAGTCAAACAGCGCTTGTCCATTCGCGCCACCCATAGTGCCCGGGAATCCTAACCAGTTCACATTGATAGGCGCAGGGCGCAAGGCAGCGATGCCACTGCGGCTGGTTTGAGTAAATCCAGTGAGGTCTACCAAGATATCAATGCCGCAAGCATGTATCTTCTTGGCAGCGTCAATCTCGGATAAATGGCGAATATCATGAAACTGGTCAAACGCTTTTTCTAAGCGTGCCCTGGCGCTGGTTTTATCATTCACGCCGTATGAGAAAGCAATGATTTCGAAATGCTTGCGGTCATGTAGTTCTATTAATTCACTGATTAAGAATGCGAGAGGGTGTAACCTAAAATCTGCAGATAGATAGCCGATTTTTATTTTTCTAAAGCCGTCATACCGACGCAGGTCGGTATCCAGAGTCTTTAAGTCACTGGATTCCGTGTCAAGCACGGAATGACGAGTTGTGTCGAGGTCTTGTTGAGTAAAGTAATTAAAATTCAATTGTTTAGCTAATTCAATCATTCCTGCATAGCGATTTTTGACCCAATTGTCTGCGCATAACTTCTGTTCTTCTGCTGTGGTGGTTGGCATCGCCAAAAAGGCGAAAGGCGAGATCTGTGCTTCCGGATGTGTTTTCACCCAACTGCGTATTTCACTAACATCCCCAGGCAAACCTGCCCAATCGCAGATGTGTTGCTTTTGATGCACCAGATGCACCTTTGCATGGTAAAGCTGCGGGTTTATTTTTAGCGCGTGCTCATAACTTACAATCGCTAAATCTAACTGGCCAAGCTCACGTTGTACATTCCCTAGATTATTGTAAGCATCAGCGTCATTAGGGCTTAACTGAATCGCCTTTTGATAGTGTTTAGCAGCTTCAGCGGGCTTGCCTAATTCACGTTGTGCATTTGCCAAGTTGTAATACAAGGCAGCATCTTGTGTATTTAATGTAATCGCTTCTGCACAATAGGCTTCAGCTTGCAGGTAGTTTCCAGCTGCGTGTGCAGCATTGCCAATAGATGACAAGCAGTGGCAAAGCGCGGCACGTACATCATCTCTATTAGGGAACACACGCAACACACGACGGTAATAGCCGGCAGCCTCTTCAAATCGTGTGAGTTCAAGCAGGGTGTTTGCCAAGTTGAGTTGTACGTCTAGGTCTTTAGGTTGCAGCAGAATGGCTTGCTGGAAGCTTTTTAGCGCAGCTTCCGGCTGACTACTGGCGCGTAAGGCTAGCCCATAGTTATTCAGATAATCTAAATGGCGCGGATTAAATGCCAAAGCTTGCTCGATATGCTTAACTGCCTCCTGCTTGCGATTGGTCTGGTAGCAAATGAGTCCCAGCATATGATGTGCATCAGCATGGTTCGGCTGCAATTGAATCACTTGATGATAGAGCGGCTCAGCTTGCGCTAATTGACCATTGCGATGGAGGCTGTGAGCTTGATGATAAAGTGAGGTAGCGCTGTGCATAATTACAATTTTACATGAAGCATTTAATGTTTAAGCTGATTAAGACTGGATTAGATGCTGCGCTAACAATTTCAGGCCTAGTTTACGCAATATAAAACGATTGGCTTGTAAGGCGTTCAGTAAATCAATTGGAGCTGGAACGGCTGAATTGGTGACATTCGCTGCAATGATTTCTGCACAAAGCGGTGCTGTTAAAAAGCCTTTTGCACCATGACCGACATTGATGTACAAACCTGTAGCCCACGGTAATTTCTCCGGGCTATCGTTGTAATAGAATTTCCCTGCCATTAGCGTATCGATATCTAAAAGCTGCCCTGCGGCTGGCAGGTAATCTGGCGTTTGACTGCGCCAGGCAACGCGGCCAGATACTACATTGCCTTGTAGATTTGTATATAACGCATGTGACATTGTATCCAGTAGATTCAGATTGCTGTCATGATCTTCTGTTCTGACCTTTGCATCATTGTCATTGGTAGTAAACGTTGCGCCTAGATAATGCAAATTGTCGATTGCAGGACTGATATAGCCCTCACCGCACAATATGGTACGTAACTTTTCACTTGACTCTGTTGCTTGTAAAACACTCAATTGACCTCGTATGGCAGTCAATGGAATGTGTGAGCTTTGGCTTAACTTAGTTGCATCATTAGCGTTAGCGATGACGACAATATCTGCTTCAGCAATGAGCGCTGAATCTGATGAAACTTGCCATGAATCTTGAGTGGTTTCTTTGATTTCAATGGCTTGCGTGTTGGTGACGACCTGAATGTGCTGACTTTGCACTAGGGCATGACATAACTCTGGCATATTGATGCCGCCTGCATCAGGGAAATACAAGCCACTGTGAGCTAAATCAATCCCTGATATTTTGCTCAATTCATCAGCGTTTAGTGACCTAAATAGCCTATTCTCGGCATATAACCCAGCTACTAATTGATGTTTTTTATGCTGTTTTTGGTCAATAGCGAGCTGCACCACACCACAGGCGTGATACTGGCATTGTTCAAAACCTAAGTCTTTTATGAGTTTTAAACTATGTAGATAACCACTTAGATTAAGCTGTTCCAGCGCAGTGTGTTGTGCCGTCAGCCGTGGATACAATACTGCTAGGGGATTGCCAGAGGCTTCACTGGCTAATGTGGAGTGGCGCTCTAGTAAGGTGACTTGAATGCCGTGTTTGGCAAGCGCGTATGCAGTGCTGCAGCCTGCAATACCGCCACCGATGACGATAGCTGTTTTCATGCTTTGTCGTTCATAAAGATACCAGTGAGCATTTCACGTTTTTTACCAAATCCAGCTTGCTTCGTCACGTCGAACCCTGCTGCTATCAAGCCTCTGCGTACTATTCCCGCGCTTGTGAAGGTGGCGAATGTAGTCTCTCGATGTGACAGTCTTGCCATTTGGGCAAACAGCGCAGGCTGCCAGATATCCGGGTTTTTTGCGGGCGCGAAGCCATCCAAGAACCATGCGTCGGCTTCATTTTTAATGTGCTGTAATTGCTCTGTAGCATCACCAATCAACAACGTTAAGTGAATGCGATTATCAAACAACGAAATAGTATTTTGTTCGCTGAGTAGGCTTGAGTATTGTGCAAAAAATGGCGCTTTAACACTTTCTAAGTCAGCCCAGGATTGTAAAGCGACGGATATATCCTCTAGCGTGAGCGGATGTTTCTCTACACTGATGAAATGCAGAGTAGCGCTTGGTGGCGCGATGTTTAGCCATAATTTGACTGCACATAAAAAATTCAAACTTGTGCCAAAGCCGGTTTCAATGAGTGTGAAATTATCAGCGGCTAGCTGCTGCCATCGTGAGGCTAGGTGATTGCCTTGTAGAAATACATATTCAGTCTCAAGTAAGCCATTATCACTAGAGAAATACACATCGCCAAAAGTTGTTGAGTAGGGCTGATTGTCACGCCATTCGACTTTTGCATACGTGTTGATGAGATTTTGCATCGGTGGTGCTAGGGCGCTTTAAAATTGAGTTCTTATTTTAAACCAATGCAGGCATGCTCAAAATGTTTTAAGGCTTCCAGTGCACTGACAACGCCATCTTCATGAAAGCCATTGCGCCAGTAGGCACCTGCAAAGCCAGTACGATTTACACCACTAATCTCTGCATGTCTGGCCTGTGCTGCAGCACCTGCAAGGGTGTAGATAGGGTGCATATACTTCAGGCGGTTGTATACTTTTGCTGGGTTGATAAGTCGTGTGTGGTTAAGCGTCAAGAGTAGCGGTTCTTTGGGTTGCGAGTATTGGAATTGCAAGTTTTGCAAAATACTCATGTTATAGGTCACTGCAACACGGTCTGCTGGCGGTGTGCTGACATGATAATTCAACGCTGCCCAAGCCAGCTCGCGCTTTGGTAGTAGTGAAGCGTCATGATGCAGATACACCGTATTCTCCTGATACGGAATCGCACTTAATATCTCAGCCTCGGCTTGGCTCTTATCGCTCAATAGTTTTAATGCTTGGTCGCTATGACATGCAAAAAATACATAATCAAACTTTTCCTCCTCGCCAAATAAGGGTTTGACACGCACCGAAGCTTTTAAGCGACGCACGCTTTCTATGGGGGTATTCAACCGTATCTTATATTTGAAGCCCTCTGTAAGCGCGTCAACATAGCTAACAGAACCACCTTTAATTGTTCGCCATTGTGGACGATTTTTCACAGCTAACATGCCATGCTGGTGAAGGAAGCGTACAAAAAAACGCGCGGGGAAATCCAGCATCTGCCGTGCGTCGGTAGACCAAATCGCTGACCCCAAAGGGATGATGTAATGGTCTATGAACTGTGGGCTGTATTGACCTTGACGTAAATAGTCACCTAGCTTGATTTCATTGCCATCTTGCAGGAGTTCGAGTGAGGTCTTATTAAAACGTGAAATATCTCGAACCATGCGATGAAACGACGGTTTAAAGAAATTACAGCGTTGTGCGAACAGGCTATTCAAACTAGCATTGTTGAACTCAAAATCTGTATGTTCAGAGCGCACACTAAAGCTCATGTTACTAGGCTGCCAAGCAACTTTTAATTCATCCAGTAACTGAATGAAGTTAGGATAAGCGCGGTCATTGAATACCATAAAGCCAGTATCTACAGTGAGATTACGACCTTCATGCATGATGTGGTGTGTGTGGGCGTGTCCACCGATATGACTTTCAGCTTCAAACACTGTGATATCGTGTTGTGGATGTAAGTGATAAGCGATAGTGTTGCCTGCAATACCACTTCCTATGATGGCTATTTTCAATCGATACTTTCTTTTTAATGATGATAGTTATTATGCCAACCTTCACCTAGCGCTACCAGCGCAATTAATACATTATTATGTTTATGGTTGCTGGTCGTGTAATGTTGATTACCGCAAGCATCTGACTGTAGTATTTAGTTAAAAGATACACTGTAGTATACTTACCTGTATAGTCCTGCTCACATTTAATTCAATATGGTGTTCAATAAAAACATGAATTCGTTTAATAGATATGTAGTGTTAGCCGCTTTGTTATGCACTTTTACAGCATGTAGTTCCCAACCCAAGTTAGCAGCGCAGACACAAGAATGGCCTAGCTTTGGGCGCGATTACACTAATCAACGTTTATCTCCACTCACACAAATCAATCAAAAAAACGTTAAAGATTTAAAACTGGCTTGGCAATTTAAAAGCGGTGTGACTGCCAGTTTTCAGGCAACACCAGTTGTGACCAATGGTGTGATGTATGTCGCTTTGCCTTATAACCATGTAGCAGCTCTGGATGCCAAGACGGGCAAAGAGTTATGGCGCTACAAACATGAACGTAGAGCAAATTGGAAGATGTGCTGCGGTCCGGCAAATAGGGGCGTTGCTGTCAGTAATGGCAAGGTATTCATTGGCACGGTAGATGCACGCTTGATCGCGCTGGATGCTAATAACGGTGCAAAACTGTGGGATATTGATGTTGCAGATGACACTGCGCTCACTGAAAATACAAGTTCCTTGAATAAGTCAGATAGCAATAAACAAGCTTACGGCGGTACCGGCATTGGTATTGCGATGGCGCCTGTTGTGTATAACGGCAAAGTGATTGTAGGTGTCACTGGCGTAGGTTATGGCTTGCATATAGATCAGCCGACAAAGGATGCACCATTGGGGGCCGTCGTGGGTGTGGATGGCCGCTATGGTCGCCCAGGTTTCCTCGCTGCTTATGATGTGAACAACGGCAAACGTATCTGGCAATTTGATACGATTCCTACGCAAGGTTGGGAAGGTGTTTTCGCCGAAACTACTTCTGATGGCATATCACTTAATCGTGACATTGCTGCTGAAAAAGCTAACGTTGTGAATAACAAAGATGCATGGCGTTATGGCGGTGGCTCGGCATGGAGCACACCAGCCATTGATACCAAAACCAATACACTTTATTTTGGTACCGGCAATCCATCACCACAGATGAATGATATCTCTCGACCCGGTGATAATCTTTATACCGTGTCTTTGGTTGCATTAGATACTGAGACAGGCAAACTTAAATGGCACTACCAGCAAGTGCCGCACGATGTGTGGGGCTATGATTTGGCGAGCCCACCTGTGTTATTCGACTATAAGAAAGACAGTAAAATTATCCCTGCTGTTGGCCAAGCCAGCAAGACCGGGTGGTACTACGTGCATGACAGGATGACAGGTGAGTTGCTCATAAAATCTGAAGCTTTCGTGCCACAAAAGAATCTATTTGCTAAAGCGACTAAACAGGGCACAGTGTTGTATCCGGGCATACTAGGAGGCTCTAATTGGAGCCCAAGTGCTGTAGATGAAGTGATGCAAACCAGTTTCGTGGCTGGTATCCATGCCCCAATTAAATATACTTTGGTGGATGAGCCTGCTAAAGATGGATTGCCTGCGATTCGTTATGCATCCTCTGAGCCGACAAAAGACCCGCGCTGGGGAGTATTGTCTGCAATCAATCTAGGCACAGGCAAGATGCAGTGGCAACTCAAAACTGAGCAGCCGTTGATCGGGGGCTTGCTCGCTACCCGCAGCGGCTTACTGTTTGTAGGTGAGGGCAACGGCAATTTCAACGCTTACAATAGCGCTACCGGTGATTTGCTATGGCAAGCCAAGGCGGATGCGGGTGTGAATGCACCACCTATCAGCTATGAAATTGATGGCGTGCAATACGTTGCAGTCGCTGCTGGCGGTAATTCTATCTTTGGCTATACCGCAGGCGATAACATTATGGTGTACGCACTTGGTAAATAGTTTTAGTGATTTAGCTGTGCTTTTTTAACTGTGTTTTAATTTCAAATAAAGCACGGCGCAGGCCAGAACTAATGTGATGCTGTTTGCCACGATGATAGGCCAACTAGAAATCATCATGCCATAAATTAACCAACATGCTACGCCCAAGCTAAACATGCTATACATAGGCAGCGAGATGCCTGACACGTCGCGTGTTTTCCATGAGTGATAAGCTTGTGGCATGAAAGCGGTGGTCGTTAAAAACGCAGCAATGCTGCCTATGAGGTCTGCTACTGCAATCATAGGGAATCTTTAATCGCTGTTTTACCTGAGTTCGCTTTTTTCGGGAATAAGCGCTTAGCAACGCTAAATAACATGAGTGCAGCAGCGCCCGCTACCACACCAAAAATTCCATTTAATAAAGTAGGCGTAATTGCTTGTACAAAACTGCTACCTAAAGTGCTAGAAAAATGCTCTATCCAATGGTGCACACTTGGAATGCCATGTGTGAGAATCGCACCACCAACCAGGAACATCGCAGCTGTACCAACCACTGAAAGCGTCTTCATCATGTAAGGTGCAAAACTTAAGATAGCAAAGCCAAGTTTGCGTTTGAGTTGCGCGAATACACTTTTACCGGTACTGACAGATAAATATAGTCCGCCATCATCCAGTTTAACGATACCAGCGACCAAGCCGTACACGCCGACTGTCATGATGACAGCAATGCCGGCTAGTACCAGTACTTGCTGCATAAAAGCAGCGGTAGCTACTGTGCCCAGTGTAATGACGATAATCTCGGCAGAGAGTACAAAGTCGGTACGTACTGCGCCTGCAATTTTTTCTTTTTCAGAAGTTTCTACGTTGATGCTTTCATCTTTGCCAATCAAGTCTTGTGGCTCTAGATGATGCACTTCTTCATGGTGAAAGTACTGATGGTATAGTTTTTCTACGCCTTCAAAACATAAAAACAAACCACCTAACATCAATAACGGTGTCACCGCCCAAGGTGCAAAAGCGCTAATGGCGAGTGCGGTAGGCACTAAAATCAGTTTGTTAATGGCAGAGCCTTTGGCAACCGCCCACACGACTGGCAGCTCACGGTCTGCATTCACTCCCGAGACTTGCTGGGCATTCAGTGCTAAGTCATCGCCCAAGACCCCCGCAGTTTTCTTGGCTGCTACTTTGGTCATGACGGAGACATCATCCAGAATAGTTGCAATGTCATCGATAAGCGTTAAAAGACTAGCACCTGCCATATTATTTTCCTGATTAAGTAGATTGCTGATGGTTGTGTATTTTGTGTAGGCGAATTATAACCAGTCATCCAGTAATGTAGAAACATAAAGTGACATCATGGGTAGATTATAATTGCCCCGACAATAGGAGCAGGCGATTCGGTACAGATCATTAAAGACCTTAAAGTTAAGGGAACTTCAACGGAGCTGAAAAGAGGGGCGGTGATCAAGAATATTCGCCTGACGGATAATGAAGGCGAAATTGAGTGTAATGCCGATAAAGTAAAAGGGCTTGTGCTAAAAACGGAGTTTTTGAAGAAAGTGTAGTTGTTAGAAATTAGTTACCTACGTATTGGGATACATAGGTAACTAAATTATTATTTTGAGCTTTTATATTTGAACCTATTATTTCTGAACGAAAGCACGCTCAATCACATAGTCACCTGGCTCACCAATGCGAGGAGACACTTGAAAACCTCTAGCATCTAGCAGGTTAGCGGAATCATCCAGCATATGCTGACTACCGCAGATCATGACGCGGTCATTCTCAGGACTTAATGGCGGTAAACCGATATCTTCAAATAATTTACCTGAGTTGATTAAGTCTGTTAAACGGCCTTGATTGCGGAATGGCTCACGAGTGACGGTTGGATAGTAAATGAGCTTTTCACGCACTACATCACCGATAAATTCGTTGTTAGGTAACTCTTGTTCGATAAAGTCTTTGTAAGCCAGATCACTCACATGGCGCACGCCATGAATCAATACGATCTTTTCAAAGCGGTCATAAGCTTCGATATCCTGAATTACGCTCATAAATGCAGCAAGGCCGGTACCCGTTGCAAACAGGTAAAGGTTTTTTGCTGGTTTCAAATCATGGATAACCAAAGTACCGGTTGGTTTGCGGCCAACAAGGACGTCATCACCCACTTTTAAATGCTGCAAGCGAGATGTCAGCGGACCGTTCGGTACTTTAATGCTGAAAAACTCTAAAGTTTCTTCGTAATTCGGGCTGGCGATACTGTAAGCACGCGCTAGTGGTCTGCCTTCGACCTCAAGGCCAATCATCACGAACTGGCCGTTTTCAAAACGCAAACCAGGGTCGCGCGTAGTCTTGAAACTGAATAGGGTTTCATTCCAGTGATGAACGCTTAGAACACGCTCTGTAGAATATTTACTCATAATTTAATATTTTCTATTGTTATATAGATTACTACTGCAATTGATCGTTCAGTTGATTAATGTATCGCTGCTGTCAGCGTGGGCACAGCTTCAAACAAATCTGCCACCAGGCAATAATCGGCTACTTGAAAAATCGGTGCATCAGGATCTTGGTTAATGGCAACCACTATTTTACTATCTTTCATGCCATAAGTGTGTTGTACCGCACCAGAAACGCCAATTGCAATATACAAGTCAGGTGCTACTACAACACCCGTTTGCCCAACTTGAATCTCATTAGGCGCATAGCCTGCATCAACTGCGGCGCGAGTAGCACCTAAAGCCGCACCTAATTTCGCAGCAAGCGGTGATAATACCTCGTCAAATTTCTCGGCACTACCGAGCGATCTACCGCCAGACACTACGATCTTAGCGGAACTGAGCGCAGGTCGATCAGAGTGGTTATGTTTTTCAGCAAGCCAGCGAGTTTTACCAAACGCAGCAGGCACGTCAATGCTCACGACTTCTGCACTGCCGCCCAAGCTTGCAGCAGCAAAGTTGCTGCTGTGTACCGTTAATACTTGAATAGCGTCCGTACTGTGAATCGTATTGAGGATGTTCCCCGCATAACCAGAGCGCACATAGGTATTGTCATTTTGAATTGAAAGCGCATCTGAAATCATGGCAACATCAAGCAGTGCAGCGGCACGTGGCAAGATATTACGGCTAAAAGAGGAGTGTGCAGCCAGAATCACTTGATATTCGCGTCCAATTTCAACAATCAGGTTGGCAACATCTTCAGCTAGTGGGTGTGCTAGGTGTGCTGCATCTGCCTGAATAACACGTGCCACGCCGCTGATTGCTGCAGCTTGTTGCGCAATCTCATTGGTATTGCTACCTACTACCAGCAAATCGACAGGTGAATTCCAGAATTGTGCCGCGGTTACTGCCTGGAATAGGGCAGGGCTAAGTTGTTTGCCGTCATGTTCGGCCAGTACTAATGTTTTCACAGCTGTATTCCTTCAATCGTGCGCAATTTACTTAAAAGTTCTTCAACACTATCCACCTTGATACCAGGTTTTCTGGCAGCAGGCTCAGTCACTTGTAAGAGTTTAAGACGCGGCTTAACATCAACACCCATTTCCGGTGCATGGAGTGTTTCAATTGGTTTTTTTCTTGCCATCATTAAGTTAGGCAGCTTCACAAAGCGCGGTGCGTTCAAGCGTAGGTCTGCGGTGATAACAGCCGGCAAGGTGATGGCGATGTCTTCTGTGCCGCCATCTACTTCACGTGTTACCGTGACCTCGTTGCCTTCTACATTGAGTGCTGATACGAATGTGCCTTGCGGGTAACCTAGTAGCGCCGCTAGCATCTGTCCAGTTTGTCCAGAATCATCATCAATCGCTTGCTTGCCGAGTAGAATAATGTCTGGTTGTTCACGTTCCACAACAGTCTTGAGTAATTTAGCTACGCCCAATGGTTGTAGTTTAACGTGGCTTTCTATGAGGATAGCGCGATCAGCACCCATGGCCAAAGCGTGCCGCAATACGTCTTGATTTGCAGTCGTTCCTAATGAAACGGCTACAACCTCAGTGGCTTTGCCTTGTTCTTTAAGACGTAACGCTTCCTCAATGGCATTCTCATCAAATGGATTAACGCCCATTTTTACCCCATGGATATCCACGTCTGAACCATCAGGTTTGATACGTACCTTGATGTTATAATCAACCACTCGCTTCACTGCTACTAATATTTTCATCGCGCTTTCCTTCTGCATTTGATACGTATTTTATACTAGCGTAGAATATATGTTAAATGAATTATAACGATTATATATATCTATAAAACAGATATCTAGAAAACAGATATGAAGTTTAGTTTAAGACAACTTGAGATTTTTGTTGCCATCAGCCGCACAGAAAGCGTGTCGCGAGCCTCGGAAGAGCTTTCTTTATCCCAGTCTGCAACAAGCACGGCATTAGGCGAGTTGGAGCGGCAATTCGATCTCCAACTTTTTGATCGTATAGGCAAATCCCTGCGTATCAACGAAACTGGGCAGCAGCTGTTGCCACGGGCCGTCGAACTGTTAGATAGAGCCAAAGAAATTGAAGACTTGCTTCAAGGTCATGTTGGCTTTGGCCCAATGAAAATAGGCGCAACACTCACGGTCGGCAATTATTTAGCTACCATACTCGTTGCCAGATTCTTACAGGAACATCCGGAAAGTCGTATTCAACTTCAAGTGCATAACACCAGTACGGTTGTGCAGCAAATTGCTAATCACGAACTAGACCTTGGCCTGATTGAAGGGGATTGTCATCATCCGGATATCGAAGTCCAGCCTTGGATCGCAGATGAGCTTGTAGTGTTCAGTTCGCCGGAGCATCCACTAGCTAAACAACGTAAAGTAACGATAGAGCAGCTACTACAGGAACCATGGATTTTACGAGAAAAAGGTTCTGGTACACGCGAGACTTTTGATCGCGCTTTTCATAACTATCATGCCAAGCTTAATATACGGCTCGAGCTTGAACATACCGAAGCTATCAAGCGTGCGGTAGAGTCTGGTCTCGGTATCGGTTGCATTTCACGTCTGGCACTTAAAGATGCTATTCGCCGTGGCAGCCTTGTCGCATTAGACACCCCAAAACTTAACCTAGATCGTTATTTCTACTTTTTATGGCATAAACAGAAATATCAAACCACCGGCATGCGTGAATTTTTGACGCTATGTAGAAACTTCACCGCGGGTGTTGAAAGAAGCGATCTAGTCAATTTACCTGATATTGCATAAAGGACAACAATTCAATGACAGACGTGCAACGTGATGTAATGAATTACGATATTTTGATTGTAGGTGCAGGCCCGTCTGGTCTTGCTGCGGCAATCAGACTCAAACAACTTGCTGAAAAAACAGGACGTGAATTAAGTGTGTGTGTACTGGAGAAGGGCGCAGAAGTTGGCGCACATATCCTTTCTGGCGCGGTGATAGACCCTATCGCCTTGAATGAGTTGATCCCTGATTGGCGCGAACAGGGCGCACCTATCAATACGGCTGTAAATAAAGATGAATTTTTGCTACTGAGCGAGAAAAAGTCTTGGTCTATTCCGCACTGGATGATGCCGCCACTTATGAATAACGAAGGTAATTACATCGTTAGCTTAGGCGAAGTGTGCCAGTGGCTTGCACAACAAGCTGAAAATCTAGGTGTTGAGATTTATGCTGGGTTTTCGGCGCAAGAGCCTCTTTATGACGAAAAACAGCGTGTGGTTGGTGTTATCACTGGCGACATGGGTCGCGATGCACAAGGCGAGCCTACTGCGCAATTTACGCCGGGTATCGAAATTAGAGCGCAATACACCCTGATTGCAGAAGGTACTCGCGGCTCGCTCACTAAAGAGTTAGAGAGCCGTTTTAATTTGCGGCGTGAAGCATCTCCGCAAAAATATGGCCTCGGCTTCAAAGAGGTGTGGCAAATACCGGCAGCTCAACATCAGCCAGGACTCGTGCAGCATAGTATGGGTTGGCCACTGACAGCTGACACTGGCGGCGGCTCTTTTGTCTATCATTATGGTGAGCAGCTAGTTTCAATCGGTTTTGTTGTACATCTCGACTATGCCAATCCACATCTGTCGCTGTTTGATGAATTTCAGCGTTTCAAAACACATCCTGCCATACGAGCTCAATTGCAGGGAGGTAAGCGTCTAAGCTATGGGGCGAGAGCGATTAGTGAAGGTGGCCTGCAATCTTTGCCGGAGTTGGTATTCCCAGGTGGGGCATTGATTGGATGCAGCGCTGGTATGGTCAATCTGCCGCGTATCAAAGGCAGCCATAACGCAATGAAATCAGGCATGCTGGCAGCGGAAGCAGCATTTGATGCCATGAGTAATGAACAAGCTGAAGATGAGGACGCAAGGTTGTTGCATGCCTATCCAAAAGCACTGCGCGACTCTTGGGTGTGGCGAGATTTACATGCAGTACGTAATGTTAAACCGCTGCTGTCTCGCTTCGGTAGCTGGGCTGGTACATTATTGGGTGGAGTGGAGATGTGGCTTGCTGCCTTTAATATCAGCTTGCCATGGACCTTGCAGCACCAAAAAGCTGACCATGACTGCACGCGGCCTGCAGCGGAGATGCCTGTACTTAGCTATCCAAAACCAGATGGAGTAATCAGTTTTGATAAGTTAAGCTCAATTAGTTTCAGCAATATTGCGCACGATGCCAATCAGCCTTGTCACCTGCATTTACGTGACGCTGCTGTGCCAATCAGTATCAATCTGGCTAAATATGACGCTCCAGAACAGCGTTATTGCCCGGCTGGAGTGTATGAGATCATTGAAAGTCATGGCGTCCCAAAATTACAGATTAATGCGCAAAATTGCATCCATTGCAAAACCTGCGATATCAAGGATCCAACGCAGAATATCGTGTGGGTACCACCCGAAGGGGCTAGTGGTCCAGTTTACACGGGCATGTAAAATGTAGGGCGTTGTTAATTTTCGATATTAAGATGTTTGGAGTAAGCTAACAGCGAATACTTTATAAACAATCTAAAGATAAATATCTAAAATTGATAGATGCCCTATAAGTTTTCTAAAAAATTATTACGTGTTGGACGTAAACAATTCGTTGCCGTTGGAATTGCGTTATCAATTTTAATCAGTTTTATCTTGATTTTTGAAACCTTAATTCAGGCACAGTCAAAAAAAATACAGTCTGACCTCAGGCTTGAGGCTATCTCATATAGTAATTTGTTGACCTATCGAGTCAATAGAGAGCTCAATTCATTACTGTTTATTTCCAATGGCTTAGCAAGTTATCTTAATGTTTATAATAAAGAACTTAAGCCGGAAAAAATCAACGCAATTCTCAAAGATTTATATTCTCGTAGCCAACATGTGCGGAATATGGCTGTCGCGGTTGGCTATAAAATCACTTACATATACCCAGTTCAGGGCAATGAAAAAGCCCTCGGCGTTGATTACCGTGAAGTGGCAGATCAATGGCCTGAAGTAAAAAGAGCTGTAGACACTAAATCGGGTGTGCTGGCTGGTCCATTAACTTTGGTGCAAGGCGGCAGAGGCTTAATTTACCGTTATCCGGTATTTATCGAAGGTAAACATTGGGGCATTATTTCTACGGTAATTGATACAGCACCTTTTTTAAATGCCGCTTTTGATGGAATGCCAAAAAGTGATTATGAATTTGCCGTACGTGTGAAAAGTAGTAGTCCACAACAGGCTTTTCATGGAGATGATAAGCTTTTTAGCAATCCGTCAGCATTTGTAATGGAAAGTGAAGTGCCAAATGGGATATGGGAGTGGGCTATTCTTAGGAAAACAGCGAGTCCATCAAGCTATTTTATTTCCCTTATGCGTGTGATGGAATTGATAGCATCTGTATTGCTGGCAGGTGCAATTTATCTCTTTCTGCGTGAGCGCTCAAAGCTAAGTCGTGAAGCACTTTATGACAGCCTGACGGGGTTAGCTAATCGACGTTTGATTAGTGATAGGATGACTCAAGAGTTAGCGCAGGCAGATAGGTCGAACAAGCTCATGGCAGTGATGTTTGCTGATCTGGATGACTTTAAAAAAGTAAATGATAAGTACGGACATGATTTTGGCGACCAACTTCTGAAAACAGTCGCTAGAAAGCTAATGCAATGCGTACGCGCTGTAGACACTGTGGGCAGGTTGGGAGGGGACGAGTTTGTTGTGGTGCTAGCAGGCATCAATCAACCAGAAGACGCTTCAGTGGTGGTAGACAATGTGATGATGGCCTTTGATCATCCTATATTGGTGGATGGCAGCAATATCAAGATCAGTTTGAGTGTGGGCGTGGCCATGTACACGCCTAGAAGCACTGAAAACATCAATGATCTAATGAAAAAAGCTGACAAAGCATTGTACGAAGCAAAAGACGCAGGTAAAAATTGCTACAGAATCTATACTTAAAATCTACACTTTAAAGCGTAGCTAATGTAAAAGTGTAGCTAATCGTATATTCAAGTGTAGCCAGATACGGCTTAGAAGTAAGGTCTTGTTACCCATCGTCTTATTACTCATCGCCTGGTTCGATTATTTGTATCGGGCGAGTGCCAATTTTTGCCCCTGTAACCTCATCTAATACGACAGGTTTAATCTCCGTACCTGTTTCCGCATCTAAGAAACGCACTAATTTACCATCCCCGCGGTATTTCCGCCCCCAGTCTCCAATCATGAATAGCACTGGCAGAAAGTCTCTGCCTGCTGCTGTTAGCACATATTCATCACGCGGCGGGTGTTCTGAGTAGACCCTTTTTTCAAGGATACCTTCCTCGGTTAGAGTCGCCAGACGCTTGGTCAGTATTGTCGGTGCAATACTGAGATTTTTACGAAACTGCTCAAAGCGAGTGAGACCAGTATGCGCATCTCTAAGTATCAATATACTCCACGCATCACCAAGAAAATCGAGGCTCCGAGCGATTGGGCAAGAATTTTTAGCATTAATTTTTGAGTTCATATCATTTAAATAGTGACATAGTATTAAATCAGTAGTAACATACTATCAAATTGATAGTGACAGTTACTTTCAATTCGATAGTATCACTATGAAGTTAGAAAATCCACCCCTAAAGGAGATTGATTATGAGCAAGAAAGAATTAGGCGTTGCCATTGTTACAGGCGCATCATCAGGAATCGGTGCGGCAACAGCAGAGTTACTAGCAAATTCTGGTTATAAGGTTTATGGAACGAGCCGTAAGGAAGCGCAAGCCACCCAACGTTCATACAAGATGATTGCGCTAGATGTGAACAGCGAAGAATCTATAGAAGCAGCCTTAAAAGAAGTAGTCAAAATTGAAGGGCGGATTGATCTTGTGGTTAATAACGCAGGCTTCGGGGTAGCGCCAGGTGGGGCAGAAGAGAGTTCAATTGAACAAACCAAAATGATTTTTGATACCAATTTTTTTGGCATTGTCCGCATGACGCGCGCTGTTGTGCCCTATATGAGAAAACAGGGCGAAGGTCGCATCATCAACATCGGTTCCATTCTAGGGTTGATACCAGCACCGTACATGGCAACCTACGCTGCTACTAAACATGCGGTAGAGGGTTTCTCAGAATCGCTAGATCATGAGCTGCGAACAAGGGGCATCCGTGTTTCTGTGGTTGAACCTGGTTATACCAACACACAGTTTGAAGCCAACACCCTAGAAGTAGACACCAAAATAGATGAGTACAATATTGCGCGAAAAGCACTCGCAAAATTAATTAAAGTCGCTGTGGCAGGCGGTGATGATCCTAAAGTCGTTGCCAATGTTGTATTGAAAGCTGCCAATGCCAAACATCCTAAGCCGCGTTACGCAGCTGGCAAATTAGCCTGCCGCTTGAGCTTTCTGAGAAGATTTGCGCCAGCTGCATTGGTTGATATGGGCATTCGTCAAGAGTTAAAACTTGATTCGCTCGACAAAGTAGCTAACCAACTATAGGAGACCATCATGAAATTACTATCTTTTTACCGACTTTCAGTTTTTAGTTCAATCCTATTTACAGTATTGTCCATTATCTTGATGTTTGCACCAGTTATGATGCTATCAGCGTGGGGAGTGGAATTAACAGACTCCGTAGGGTTAGTGACCAGACGAATAGCAGCCCTCTATGCTGGTATCGCTGTGATGTATTTCTTCGCAAGGAAGGCAGAGCATTCAGCAACCCGTACAGCGCTCATAGTCGGGACCATCACTGCTTGCTTGATATTGGCGACTCTTGGCGTTTATGAATTTGTTGCAGGGCATGCGTCGGGTGGCATACTAATATCTGTCCTGATTGAAATTGTTCTTGTGCTGGCATTTCTATATGTTGGCACGCGCAGGAAATAAACAACACCATCAACCAGAAACCGGGAATGAAATGATGAAGGCACTTATCTTAAAGCGTTATGGTAAATCTGATCAACTCGAGTTTGCAGACATTCCCCGGCCGACGATCAAGCCAGACGAAATGCTCGTCCAGATCCACGCCGCTGGCCTGAACCCGGTCGACAACATAATTCCGACAGGAGCGTTCAAACCCTTTCTCAAGTTGCAGCTACCGGCTACGATGGGCAGCGATTTGGCGGGGGTCGTGGTGGAGGTTGGCAGTCGCGTAACGCGCTTCAAGCCGGGAGATTCCATTTTTGCCAGCATCTTCGATCTAGGCACGGGAGCACTTGCTGAATTTGCTGCCGTGCCCGAGAGCGCTGCCGCGATCAAACCGATAAATCTGGACTTCGTACAAGCAGCTTCGATTCCGATGGTCGGACTCACGTCATGGCAAGCACTTAAAGAGCGGGCGCATCTCAAGCCTGGCCAGAAAGTATTCATCCCTGCAGGTTCTGGGGGTATTGGCACGTTCGCAATCCAACTCGCAAAACATCTCGGAGCAAAGGTAGGAACGACCACTAGTACGGGTAACGTGGGTCTGGTTCAGCGTCTCGGAGCTGATGAGGTGATTGATTACAAGAAGCAAGAATTCGAAAATGTGCTGCAGGGCTATGATGTGGTGCTGGGGACCATCAGAGGTGACGGAATCGAGAAATCCCTTCGGATTTTGAAACCCAACAGCAGCGTTGTCTCACTCATCGGCCCACCGGACGCTGCGTTCGCTAGAGCCAGAGGCATGAACTTCCTCATGAAGTTCGTATTCTGGTTGCTTAGCAGAAAGATAATTTGCCAAGCTAGGAAGCGCGGTATCGAGTATTCATTCCTGTTCGCACATCCTGACGGTTACCGGCTTGCAGAGATTGGCAAGCTTCTTGACGCTGGGCACATCCTTCCGGTGATCGACAAGGTATTTCCGTTCGATCAAACAAAGGAGGCACTTGCCTATCTTGAAGAAGGCCGGGCCAAAGGCAAGGTGGTGGTAAAGGTTATTTGATGTCTGACTAAAATACGCAGCTAAGATATTTGTAATATTTTCATAAGTTTGATAGATTAGGCTCATGCAGTTAAACAAAACCAAATGTGTAACATTAGTCTTTGCGATATGCTTTGCAATTCTGCAAGCATTGCAACCATTTATTCATGCGCATTTAGATGCCGAGCATCCCATTCAAAATACAGGTTTCCATGTGGGCGATGAGCATGAAGAGGTAATGCATCATTCTGTTACTGGTGAGCATGCATTATCGGGGGTGCCACATGCATCACATACCATATCTGTTGCATCTGGCATTAAAAAAGATATTGATCCAGCTCTAGTAGCTGATCCAATAGCAATCGTTTTATTCTGTTTGTGTATTGCCCTCGTTTTACAATCTGTTTTTACTCATTTCTTACCGCTAGCTCCAGTTCCTTATCAGTCTTTAAAGCGAAGACTTCCAGCTTCACGCGCACCACCACAGTTCTAATTTCAATACTTTTATAACCTTAAATGTGGCTTTACCATGTTTGAGGTTTGTTTGAAATGAGGAGAACTACCATGCGCTTTTTATTAATGCACCCCAAATACTTACGAATAAGTATTCAAAATCTTTGCATATCGCTGTTGTTGATAGGATTATCTACTTCGGCTATCGCTGAAACTAGAGAACCGTCTGGTCAATTAACGTTATCAGATGCATTAAGTCTAGCCGTTAATGCTAATCCTGAGATTGCTGTTGCTTTGCGAGAGCGTGAGGCAATAGAAGGGATGAAGACACAAGCGGCAGTACGTCCAAATCCATCGATCTCTACTTCGATTCAAGATACAAGAAGTGCTAACAGACAAACTTCTCTACAACTCAATCAAGAAATTGAGTTAGGCAATAAGCGAGAAGCCAGAGTCGAAGCTGCCGATTCTTTTTACAGTAAAGCTAATGCTGAACTAGATAATAAAAAAGCTGAAATTCATGCCAACGTTATTGCTGCATTTTATGAGGTCTTGGTAGCTCAGGAGCGCTTAAGTCTTGCTAAATCTTCTCTTGAAGTTGCCAATCTGGCGCGTGATGCAGCAGGTAAACGGGTAAAAGCGGGTAAGAGTTCACCTGTGGAAGAAACCAAATCAAAAATCGCTGAATCTACGGCAAAGATTGAACTAACTCAGGCAGCTACTCAGTTAGAGGGCAGCCGTAAACGATTGGCAGCACTGTGGGGCAGCGTATTACCTGTATTTGAAAGTGCGAAAGGGGACGTTGCCTATATTCCCGAAACGATTGCTTTTACAGAGCTTGCTAGCATGCTAGAGAATGCACCCGCAATTAAACTGGCAAAAATAGAAATTGATACACGTGGTGCACTTACCAAAGTTGAGCGTAGCAAAGGCACACCCAATGTCACGATTAGCGCCGGCGTGGTCAATAACCAAGAGCTTGGTGGAATCAATCAAGCGTTATTGGGTTTGTCTGTACCAATCCCGCTGTTTGATCGCAATCAAGGCAATTTGCAAGAAGCAGTGAGTCGTCAATATAAAGCACAAGATGAATTAGTAGCATTAAAGAATCAGCTTGCAGTAAATCTATCTGGACAATATGAGCAATTAAACGCTGCTCGGCAGGCTGCTGAATCATTCAGAGTGGAAATATTACCCGGGGCACAAAGTGCTTTTGATGCTGCCAATAAAGGCTTTAGTGCAGGTAAATTCAATTTCCTCGATGTGCTCGATGCGCAACGTACGCTGGTTCAAGCCAAATCTCAATACATACAGGCACTGCTAGAAGCACATCAGGCGGTAGCTGAAATAGAACGCATTCTTGGTGATGTCATTGTTCATCAAAGTAGGAGTAAAGATGCAATTTAAAAATAAACAATCGTTAGCTATTATTGCCGTTGTCGTCATAGGCATTATTCTTGGTGCTTTTATTCTGGGTTCAGATAAGTCAAAAAACGACCATGACGAACACGCCGAGCATGTTGAATCTAATGGTGAGGCTATACCAGTAGTAGCTGACGAGCACGAGCACAACCCCCAAGCCGAGGAAATAGCCAAAGGGCCACATGGCGGTAAACTATTTACCAAAGATGGCTACGGGCTTGAAGTGACTATTTTCGAGAAAAATGTACCACCAGAATTCAGGCTATTTACCTATCAGGATGGAAAGCCATTAGACCCAGCTACATCTAATATCAACATCCAATTAGAAAGATTAGGCAGCAGTGCTCAGGCAATAGGTTTTGTTAAGGAAAATGACTACCTAAAAGGCGATGCGGTGATTGAAGAGCCGCACTCATTCAAGGTCACAATCAATGCCAAACACAATGGTAAAAGCTATCAGTTTGCTTACGAGCAAGTGGAGGCGCGCGTCAAAGTCACCGATAAACAACTCACACTTAACAGCATTGAAGTGTTAACTGCTGGCCCGGCAAAAATCAAAAGCATTTTGCTTTTACAGGGCGAAATAAAATTGAATGCTGATAAGAGCGTGCATATCGTGCCGCGCGTAGGCGGCATAGTCGAGTCTGTGACTGTTAACGCTGGTGATAAGGTGCGTAAAGGGCAAGTGCTCGCTTCAATCTCAAGCCAAGCGATTGCAGATTTGCGCAGTGATTTGCTGGCAGCGCAAAAAAGAGTTGGGCTCGCTCGCTCTACCTACAATCGAGAAAAACAACTTTGGGAGGAAAAAATATCTGCCGAGCAAGATTACTTGCAGGCACAGCATGATCTGCAAGAAGCGCAAATCAATGCTGATCGCGCGCAACAAAAACTAGGCGCTTTAGGTGCAGGCTCTGGTGGTAAAGGCCAAGCGCGCTACGAGATCCGTTCTCCCATTGATGGTGTTGTGACTGATAAGAAAGTCAGTCAAGGCCAAGTAGTGAGTGAGGCGGACAGCATCTTTGAAGTGGCCGATTTATCTACTGTTTGGGCAGAAATGACCATTTATGCCAAAGACATCAACACGGTAAAAATTGGGCAGAAAGTCACTATTAAAGCCACGGCTTTTGATGCAGAAGCGGTGGGGACTATTTCGTATGTTGGTGCGTTAGTGGGCGAGCAAACGCGTACAGCAATGGCGCGTGTGGTATTGAGTAATCCTAAAAACACTTGGTTGCCAGGTTTGCCTGTCAATATCGAATTGATTTCGGATGAAATCGACGTGCCTTTGGCAGTATCAGTGGAAGGGCTTCAAACCCTGAGGGACTGGACAGTAGTGTTTGGTCGTTATGGCGAATATTTTGAAGCAAGACCACTGGAATTAGGTCGACGTGACGACAAATACGTAGAAGTGTTAAAAGGATTGAGCGCTGGAGATAAGTATGCAGCGGGTAACAGCTTTCTAATTAAGGCGGATATTGGTAAGGCAGGGGCTAGCCATGACCACTAGGCTTTCACAAGATTGCATCAAGGACAATCAGTATGTTCGATAAACTCATTCGATTCTCTATCGACCAGCGCTGGCTAGTGATGTTGGTGGTATTAGGTATTGCAGTACTAGGCATATTTAATTACCAAAAACTGCCGATTGACGCAGTGCCTGACATTACCAATATTCAGGTGCAAATCAATACCGCCGTGTCAGGGTATGCGCCACTGGAAACCGAGCAGCGCATTACTTACCCGATTGAAACAGCGATGGCAGGTTTGCCTAAGCTTGAACAAACGCGGTCAATCTCCCGTTACGGTCTATCGCAAGTCACAGTAGTGTTTGAAGAGGGCACTGATATTTATTTCGCCCGTCAGCTAGTGAACGAGCGAATTCAACAGGCCAAAGAAAAACTACCGGCGGGCATACTGCCAGAAATCGGACCTACTTCCACTGGTTTGGGTGAGATATTCATGTGGACGGTAGAGGCTAAAGAAGGCGCTTTAAAAGCGGATGGCACGCCTTACAGCCCTATGGATCTGCGTGAAGTTCAAGATTGGATTATCAAACCGCAGTTGCGTAACGTGCCCGGTGTGAATGAGATTAATACGGTGGGTGGCTTTGTCAAACAATATCAAGTTGCTCCGCATACCGATCAATTGATGGCGAGAGGCTTGTCTTTAAATGATTTGGTCATAGCTTTAGAAAACAACAATGCCAACATGGGCGCTGGCTATATTGAGAAATCAGGTGAACAGTATCTAATCCGCGTTCCTGGGCAAGTCAGTAATCTGGAAGATATCGGCAACATTGTCATAGATGCTAAGTCTGGTGTGCCTGTGCGAATTAAAGACGTTGCAGAGGTGATGATAGGCAGTGAATCGCGTACAGGGGCGGCGACCGAGAATGGGCAAGAAGTCGTGCTGGGTACAGTGTTCATGCTCACAGGTGAGAATAGCCGCACAGTGTCAGCTGCCGTTGAAAAGCAATTGGCAAAAATCAACCAGACTTTGCCGAACGGCATTATTGCTAAAACTGTATATGACCGTACCATTTTGATTGATAAAGCCATTAACACGGTGAAGACCAATCTCATGGAAGGTGCCTTATTGGTTATTGCAGTATTGTTTATTTTCTTAGGCAATATCCGTGCGGCGATTATCACTATGTTGGTGATTCCACTATCGATGTTATTTACCTTTACCGGCATGGCGGCAGGCAAAGTCAGTGCAAATTTGATGAGTCTAGGTGCGTTGGATTTCGGCATCATCATCGATGGTGCGGTGGTCATTGTAGAGAATTGCATGCGTCGTCTTGCACATGCTCAAGCATTAAAAGGGAGGCTACTCAGTCAATCGGAACGTTTTGAGGAAGTGTTTACGGCAGCACAAGAGGCCAGAAAACCATTGATATTTGGTCAGCTGATTATCATGGCGGTGTACCTGCCAATCTTTGCGCTCACTGGCGTAGAAGGCAAAATGTTTCACCCTATGGCGTTTACCGTAGTGATTGCGCTCATTGGCGCGATGATATTGTCGGTGACTTTTATTCCTGCGGCGGTGGCGCTCTTTATTAACGGTAAAGTGAGTGAGTCAGAGCATGGTTTGATTCGCTGGACAAAGAAACATTACATCCCTGTCTTACACTGGGCGATGCTTAACAAAGCATTGGTGCTTACCATTGCAGTCGTTTCTGTTGTACTCAGCGGTTTGCTGGCTAGCCGTATGGGCAGTGAATTCGTCCCTAGCCTGAATGAAGGTGATATTGCCATGCATGCCTTACGCATCCCAGGTACCAGCTTGACGCAAGCAGTTGAGATGCAGAAAGAGCTTGAACATACCATCGTCGCTTTCCCACAAGTTGACAGGGTGTTTTCCAAACTTGGTACGGCAGAGATTGCCACAGACCCGATGCCGCCTAACGTAGCCGATAACTTTGTCATGCTTAAGCCAAAGTCTGATTGGCCGAATCCTAATTTAACTAAAAACGAGTTGATTACGCAAATGCAAAACGCTGTAGGACAAGTGCCGGGTAATAACTATGAATTTACCCAGCCCATACAGATGCGCTTTAATGAGCTTATTTCAGGTGTGCGTAGCGATGTGGCGGTGAAAATATTTGGCGATGACATGGATGTGATGAATGAGACCGCAGAGGAAATCTCAGCCATATTATCTAGCATTCAAGGTGGTGAAGACGTTAAGGTAGAGCAAACGACAGGTTTGCCGATACTCACTGTAAATATCGACCGTCAAAAAATCGCCAGACTAGGTGTGAATGTGGCGGATGTACAAGAAGCGATTGGCATCGCCATGAATGGACGCGCAACAGGCACTTTATTTGAAGGTGACAAGCGCTTTGATATTGTGGTGCGCTTACCTGATGAAACGAGGGCAGATATTGAAAGTTTCAAACGCTTGCCAATTAAGATTGCCCGTAATAGCGCCGGCAACAGCGAAGCACCTGTCTATTTGCAGTTAGGCGAAGTCGCAAGCATAGAGATTGCTCCAGGTGCTAACCAGTTCAGTCGTGAGAATGGTAAGCGTAATGTTGTAATCACCGCTAATGTGCGAGACCGTGACATTGGTTCTTTTGTGGCTGAAGCACAGCAACGTATGCAGCAAGAGGTCAAAATTCCGGCAGGTTACTGGGTGAACTGGGGAGGCACTTTCGAACAATTACAGTCCGCCAGCAAGCGCTTGCAGATTGTGGTGCCATTGGCATTGTTGCTCGTGTTTATCCTACTTTACGCTGTATTTAATAATCTGAAAGACGGGCTAATTGTGTTTACAGGTATTCCATTTGCACTTACGGGCGGTGTCCTTATGCTCTGGTTACGCGATATTCCATTGTCAATTTCAGCTGGCGTTGGCTTCATTGCCTTATCTGGTGTAGCTGTGTTAAACGGCTTAGTGATGATTAGCTTTATTCGCCAATTGATTGCTGACGGTAAGCCCTTAGATATTGCCATTCAAGAAGGTAGCATCAGCCGATTACGACCTATCTTGATTACCGCATTAGTCGCTTCTTTGGGGTTTGTTCCTATGGCAATAGCAACGGGTACAGGGGCGGAAGTGCAGCGACCTTTGGCTACGGTGGTGATTGGGGGTATATGGTCGTCGACATTGCTGACCTTATTGGTACTGCCAGTACTGTATCAACTTGTTTATCGACATAAGACTTAATATTTCATTGATAAGGATGGTTATTAATTTAGAAATAACACAGTATTTAACTAAAAGTATTTTGTAAGAACCCCTGTTTAACTTACTACAGGGTTACATTCTAATGAAAATACGTAGTGAAAATTAATGATAAATACGTCAGTTTTTTCAGCATAAGTGGTGTGAGTATAGTAGTGTGTTGTTAAGTAAAGTCTTTAAAAATACTAATAAATAAAAAGAGGTTATTTAATGTGGCATCAACCAACGAATTGGTTCGTTTACTAATGCTCGCCATTAATCTAATTTATGCAAATATATTGGATTAAAAGAGTTGTTGTCTTTCAATTGCATTTGCCAAATATTTTCTATGGCATTTGGAGCCGATATTTACCCCTGAGCACAGCTTTCCGCTTCAAACACCTAGTAGTTCGCATAGTAGGCTGGCAAGAGAGGGCGGCTTAATCTTTCATTATGGGCGAACTCATAAATCTAGTAGTCTTTCTTATAGAACAACAGCGGTATGCTTTACCGCTAGCAAGCGTAGTACGCATTGTAAGTGCTTCCGAGATTACAAAACTTCCCAATACCCCAACCAGCATGCTTGGCGTAATTAATTTTCAGGGCGAAGTTATCCCAGTGCTGAATCTTCGGCAGCGTTTTAATTTGCCAGAGAAAGAGGTTGGCACTAAACATCACTTTTTGATTGCTCTTTTACCGACACGTAAAGTAGCAATATTCATCGATGAACCTCAAGGTGTGATCGAAATAAACGAGTCTTTATTAGTTGATTCTGATCAGATCTCATCTGATATGGAGCAATTTCAGGGGATAGTTAAACTTGATGGCGACCTGGTGTTGATTTACGACCTTGAAAAATTTCTCTCGCCAAATGATGAGAAGCTTCTAGACGAAGCTTTAGGTCAACTCGCATGATGCCTTCAATCATCCATGATACGCATTTACTTCAACTCAGCGAATTTATCGCGGAGAAATTGGGTTTGTATT
Source organism: Methylotenera sp. (assembly GCA_035459705.1). Classification (GTDB taxonomy): domain Bacteria; phylum Pseudomonadota; class Gammaproteobacteria; order Burkholderiales; family Methylophilaceae; genus Methylotenera. The sequence continues at coordinate 25,787 of DATHXI010000004.1, forward strand.
ATCCCCGCGAACGATGGGATGACCTTAAGCGAGGTTTTTTTGCCGCATCGCAGGAGTTAGGATTCGACAATGCCGAGGAAGGCATCAAATGGTTGCTTTCAATAGTGCCGGAAAAAGTGCATCTGCAAATTCTCGCCAGCCATTTGACCATAGGTGAAACGTATTTCTTTCGCGATAAGGAATTACTTGAGGCACTAACTCAGCACGTACTGCCAGAGATCATTCGCAATCAGCGCGGTCGTGAGCAACGACTGCGTTTCTGGTGTGCTGGTTGTTGCAGTGGGGAGGAAGCCTATACCCTAGCTATTCTGCTGCACCAATTACTACCGGATATACAAGATTGGAAAGTGACAATTACCGCCACCGATATCAATCTACATTTTTTAGATAAAGCCACTAAAGGTATTTATGGCGAATGGTCATTTCGTAACGCGCCTGTTTGGCTCAAAAAACGTTACTTTAATGCCAGTGCAGATGGTCATTATTCCATTCTGCCCGAGATCAAAAAGTTGGTCACCTTTGACTATCTCAATCTAGTGGAAGATGTTTATCCATTGCTTGGTAACAATACTAATGCGATGGACCTGATTTTTTGTCGCAACGTGCTGATGTATTTTTCGCCAGTGCAGGCGCAGCGGGTCATTAGTAATCTTAGCAAGGCATTGGTTGAGGACGGTTGGCTGGTGGTAAGCCCAAGTGAGGCGTCGAAAGCGTTATTTCCACAGTTTACCAATGTGAATCACCCCGGTGCTATTCTGTTCCAGAAAGATCGCGCAGCGGCGATAACTAAGCCAAAACCAACAGTAACTAAGCCTGCAGCGAAATTTGTAGCCCCGATAATAGAAGAATACGTTCAATTAGAATTACTCCCTCATCCAACATCAGACGCCTTTTTAGAACAGGTGTCTTCCCCGGTAAAAAACTCACTTGATCCATCTGTGCTATCTGACCAATTAGCACTTGCACAATCACTTTACTCGCAAGGTCGTTATGCGGAGGTGGTTGATATGCTGGCTGCAACGATTGCCGAGAATGCGTCAAAACATTCTAAGGATCTTGCTAAGAATCTTGCAGTATTTTCTTTAATGGCGCGTGCGTTGGCGAATCAGGGTCGGTTAAAAGAAGCGCTGGAATGCTGCAGTCGCTGGATTGCGGCCGATAAGGTTAATGCTGACGGCTACTATATGCGGGCACTCATACTGATGGAGAGTGGCGATATCAAGCAAGCGTCTTCTTCTATGCAACAGGCAATTTTCCTCCGCCCTAACTTTGTATTGGCCTATTTTTCATTGGGCAACATCGCACGCAGTAGTGGAAAAATGGACGAGGCATATAAGTACTTTTCAATTGTAAAGCGCTTGCTGAATGGTCACCAGCCGAACGAAATATTACCAGAATCAGATAGCCTTACAGTCGGCCAATTATCTAAAATAATCAATGCCATGCCTCTTATAGAAGGAGTGTCATGAAGAAGAACTCGACCATTGCATCTCAAGCTGCTGTCAGTCCAGATTCTACTAGTGCGGATGAGAGGCAGCTACTTCGTACTCGTGCCCAACATCTGGCACGACCGCTTCAAAATGGCGTACTTGAAAGTGCATCGATCGAGTTGCTGGAGTTTCGCCTAGCTCAGGAAAACTATGCGTTGGAAACCCAGTATGTGAGTGAAGTGTACCCGCTGAAAGACCTGACACCAATGCCTTGCACCCCTCCGTTTCTGCGTGGGATTGTGAATGTGCGAGGCCGTATCGTGCCAGTGATCGATATTAAGAAGTTTTTCGATCTGCCGGACAAGGGGCTGAGCGATCTGCATCGCATCATCCTGGTCCGAGGCAACGATCTTGAGCTTGGTTTGCTGGCAGATGTCATTGTGGGCGTGCGTACTATTCCGCTGGATAGTTTACAGCCTTCGTTATCGACACTGACCGGTATCCGTAGCGACTACTTGAAAGGTGTAACGGCAGAGCGCCTCGTGGTGCTTGATTTAGATCAGATTTTGACAGACCCAAGAATTATCGTACATGAAGAAGTAGAAAACTAAAGAATAAGTACAACGGAGGTCTACAGTATGAAATGGAATGTCGGGACTAAGATTGGCGTAGGGTTTGGTTTGACAGTGGCTATTCTCATAATTGTTGGGGTTGTCACTTACCGGAGTACGACTCAACTTGTCGAAGCGTCTGAATTGCGTCAGCATACTTACGAGGTACTAAACCGTCTCGCAGAATTAGAGTCGCTGGCTGTAGACATGCAAAATGGCGTAAGGGGCTATGCGATTACCGGGAACAAGCAGTATCTCGAACCATATCAGGCAGCATTGATTGGGACTGATAAGGTTATCCAAGAGGTTAGGGAGCTCACTAAGGACAATTCGCACCAACAGGGGCGCCTTGATGCTCTGGAACCGCTTGTCAAAAGTCGGCTCGATTTTTCTAAGGAAGTGGTCGACGTCATCCAGGTCAAAGGCTCGGGGGCCGGCATTACCCTTATTAAGGCTGGCAAGGGCAGTGCACTCACCAATGAAATCCGCAGTGTTGTCGACGAGATGGCAAGTGAAGAGCAGGATTTACTGACTCAACGGTCAGAAGCTGCAGATAACAATGCGGAACATGCAAAGCAGGCTATTGTGTTTGGTACGCTTGCGGCCTTGCTGATTGCAGCATTATCCGGGGTTATCATCACACGAAACATAGCCAGGCCTCTGCAAGATCTTACGGTCGTGGCTGAGCAGATTACTGCCGGGGATCTTCGCGTTAACGTGTCGTCAAATAACCGTAGCGATGAAGTAGGCGTGTTGATGCGGACGTTTGACCGCATGACGCAATCATTACGCACTATGGCTGGTGCAGCCGAGCAAATAGCGAAAGGTGATTTGCGTGAAAGCGTTAAGCCGCAGTCTCCCGAGGATGTTTTGGGCAATGCCTTTGCCCGCATGTCCGAAGACCTTCGTGCACAGATTACTGACCTGGTGGACGGTGCGAATGTATTGGGTTCATCTGCCAGTGAGATTGTTGCTTCTACCGCTCAGCTTGCCGCCAGTGCGAGCGAGTCAGCGGCGGCGGTGAGTGAAACCACCACCACCGTAGAAGAGGTCCGTCAGACGGCACAAGTAGCAAGCGAGAAGGCTAAGCTGGTTGCTGATAGCTCTCAGAAAGCGACACAAAGTTCTCAAAGCGGGCGTAAATCCATAGAAGACGTAAGCGCCGGCATGGAGCGTATCCGTCAACAAATGGATGCGATTGCAGCAAGCATGATGCGTCTCTCGGAGCAGAGTCAGGCCATTGGCCAGATTATGGCATCGGTGGAAGACCTCGCTGCACAATCGAATCTGCTGGCGGTTAATGCTTCTATTGAGGCCGCGAAAGCAGGCGATCATGGTAAGGGGTTCGCTGTGGTAGCGCAGGAGGTCAAGAGCCTGGCTGAACAATCACGGCAGGCTACAAGCCAGGTGCGCACCATTCTCGGCGACATTCAGAAGGCAACCGCAGCAGCCGTCATGGTGACCGAGCAAGGCAGCAAAGCGGTGGAGGCAGGGACTCGGCAAACCGAATTGGCAGGTACTGCAATCCAGACATTAGTTGGCAGTGTGATGGAGTCAGCACAGGCAGCCACCCAGATTGCAGCTTCCAGTCAGCAGCAGTTAGTAGGGGT
>DATHXI010000005.1:0-12738 GCA_035459705.1 Methylotenera sp.
GTTAAGAATGGCGCAAGTATTGGCCCTAACAAATAGATGAGCAGAATTAGTGCTGCACCAATCAGCCACCAGCTAAATTTGCTCGTAAGATTTTCTTGTTTTTGTGCCATTTAAGTTAAAATCTCATATTGAACACAGTAAATTATATTGTAGAAAGCGAGTGCGCATCTTGAATTCTGAAAATTCAGACAAAAAATCCTTACAAAACTCTATCAGTTATCGCGATGCAGGCGTAGATATTGAGGCAGGTGATGCGTTAGTTGAGCAAATTAAACCTTTTGCAAAACGTACCATGCGCCCAGAGGTGCTGGGTGGTATCGGTGGATTTGGCTCATTATTTGAAATGCCGAAGAAATTTAAAAACCCAGTGCTAGTGTCTGGCACGGATGGCGTGGGTACCAAACTTAAACTGGCTTTCGAGCTGAATAAACATGACACCGTGGGTATCGACTTAGTTGCCATGAGTGTGAACGATATTCTGGTGCAAGGCGCTGAGCCACTATTCTTTTTAGATTACTTTGCCTGCGGTAAGCTGGAAGTAGGTACTGCGGCACAAGTGATTAAAGGTATTGCCGAAGGTTGTGAACAATCTGGCTGTGCATTGGTGGGTGGTGAAACCGCTGAGATGCCGGGTATGTACCCAGCAGGTGAGTATGATTTGGCTGGCTTTGCAGTGGGTTGTGTGGATAAAGAAAGTATCATCAATGGCACGACCATTTCAGTAGGTGATGTGGTGCTAGGCTTGGCTTCAAGCGGTGCGCATTCCAATGGCTATTCGCTGATTCGTAAATTGATTGATAAATCAGGCATTGATTTTGAGTCTGATTTTCATGGCAGAAAATTCAAAGATGTGGTGATGGCACCGACGAAAATTTATGTGAAGTCGCTACTTAAACTTATTGAAACACTACCCGTCAAAGGAATGGCACACATCACAGGCGGTGGCATTACAGAGAACATCCCACGCGTATTACCAAGTGGCCTAACCGCTGAAATTAAAGCAGGTAGCTGGGCGATGCCACCATTATTTACGTGGTTAAAAGCGCAAGGCAATATTACCGATATCGAGATGTATAAAACCTTCAATTGTGGCATCGGCATGGCAGTGATTGTGGCTAAAGAGCATGCAGCAGCAGCGCAAAAATTGTTGCAAGACGCAGGTGAAACTGTATTTGAGATTGGCACTATCCGTGCGCAAACTGCAGGTGAAGCACCAACGATTGTTGTTTAATTTGCAGTGTCTGATGTATTTGCCTTTCTTTAGTATCTAAATCTTTGTATCTAAAGTTAACCTTGTGCGTTGAATGCGGGTGTATTTTAGTTATTTAGGAGAGTTTGTGTCTTATTTCATCAGATCAAGTAGTTTAGTACTACTTTTTATTTCTACATTCGCTCTGTCTGTGCCTGTTGTCGCAGCAGAGTCGACAGTTCCCACTCAGCCAGTTGCTATTAAATTTGTGCCACCGAAACTCATTCAATTAGGCTATGAGGTAACCAAAGATGGTCAACCTTTTGCCAAGGTAAAAGAACAGTTCTCGGTGACTGGTAATACTTACAAAATTGAAAGTATCACCAAAGGTTTAGGTGTGTATGCTTTGTTTGGTGAGCGGAAGCTCACTAGTTCTGGTGAGCTTGTGGCCGAAGGGTTAAAACCGGCTCACTTTGAGCTGCTTCAGGGCGATAACCCGAAGAAAGCACTGCTTGCGGATTTCGATTGGTCTAAAAAGACTTTGCATATGATGGTGAAAGGGAAGCCAAAGGATGCTGCACTTATGCCGGGCACGCAAGACTTGGCAAGTTATGCCTATCAGTTCATGTTCATGCCTAGGCCACTCAAAGATACTGTCTCTGTTGCGCTAACCACAGGGAAAAAGCTCAATCAGTACCAGTATAAAATCAATCCAGAGCAGGTGACGATTGACAGTGCTGGCAAGCAATATAAAACCTTGCATCTTGTGCAATCTGAGCAGGAAAAAGCTCAAAGTGAAACTAAAGAACTGTGGTTAGGTGTTGAACATCATTACCTGCCTGTACGCATCCTGCTAATTGATGAAAATGGCGCTAAGATTGAGCAAACATTAACAGAGCTGCATGTGGAGTAAGTGATATGTGGCGTAACTGGAAATCTTCATGGCGAGATACCAGCTATGCCAGCTACCAGGGGCTTGCAATAGCGATCGGCTTATCTTTATTACTCCACTGGTTGTTGATAGGCAAAGTCGACTTTAACCTACCTGATTGGAAAGAAGAGCGTTATCTGATTGAGACGCGGTTAGTGTTAGCGAAACCAATACCTGTCAAAGCAAAGGCTCAGCCGATCCAAGAAAATAAGGTAGAAAGTAAACCCGAGCCTGAACAGCCGCCAGAGGCTATACCTGAGCCTGAAACAATCGAACCAGTAGCGTCGCCTATACAAGATGAAGTAGTTGCTACACCAGAACCTGCAGAAGTTCAGCCTGAAATAATCGAGCCGGTTGTAGAGAGTGAACCAGAGCCGGTGGGTTTGGCAATCAACCCAAACGCTTATAAGTATGTAGAAACCAAATTTGATGTACGTACCGATATTGCAGCTAAGGTAAATAGTAGCCCGGCAGGTAGAGCAAAAATTGTCTATCAGTTGATGCAGGATGGCGAACAGTATCATCTGGAGAGCCTGATGCAGGCGTCTGGTTTTGCGGCTTTGGTGATTCCAGATTTATTGCAGGTTAGTGAAGGCGTTCTAACTCCCAGCGGCTTGCAGCCTACAAAGTACCTGTATAAATTTGGCGATAAAAAGGATAAGACCTACAGTGCGGCGCTGGATTGGGAAAGTAAAAAACTCACACTACATAGTGCTAAAGGTGTGAAAGAGTTGCCGCTGGTCGAGGGTACGCAAGATTTATTGAGTTTTATGTATCAATTCATGTTTATGCCACCCTTGCAGGATATGCAGCTGAGTATTACCAATGGTAAGAAGTTAGGAACATACGATTATAGTTTTGCAGGCGAAGAAATTACCGCTACAAAGATGGGTGATTTAAGGACAATGCACATTCTTCGGACAGCGTCAGATACTGACGAGAAAACAGAATTATGGCTTGCCTTAGATTATCAGTATGTACCTGTTAAAATACGCAAAACTGAGAAAGAAGAAAAAGTCTATGAGTTGCTAGCGACTAGCTTAAAAACTGATAAGCCCGCGACTGAATCAGAATAGACCGGCAATTTGCAGCACTTGAGTGTTGCCACCAATTATATAAAAGAGAATGAAATGACGCCCAATTTAATACGGCAAGCTGCAGTAGTGTTATCAAATCTGTTGGACTTTAATAGCCCGGCGGATGCAAAGTTAGGCGAATTCTTTCGTAATAACCGCGACCTTGGTACCAAAGAGCGTGCGTTTGTAGCGGAAAGTGTCTACGGCGTACTGCGTCGTTTACGTTTTTTAAGCACCGTCACCGCGAATGAAGAGAATGATCCGGACGATGCACGTAAGCTGATTCTCGCTTGGCTACTGCGTGTGCAGGGTATGAGCATACGCGAGCTGGAAACCGTATTGAGCGCTCAGCAAACCGAGTGGGCGCATGCCATCAAAGCAAAATCGACTGAAGACTTGCCGCTTGCAGTACAGGCCGATGTACGTGATTGGTTATGGGATAAGCTGGTAGCGCAATATGGCGAGGCTGAGGCACTGACCATTGCACGCAGCATGCATGAGCAAGCGACGTTGGATTTACGTGTGAATACCGTCAAGGGTGACCGTGATGAGGTGATGGCTAAATTCATCGCAGAAAACACATCAGGCGAAACCAACATCACAAAAACACCGTATTCACCGATTGGTATTCGCATGCCATCGCGCCTGAATATCAGTCGCCACGTGTTGTTCACTGAAGGCAAAATCGAAGTGCAGGATGAAGGGAGCCAATTGTTAGCGCATTTGGTAGCACCTAAGCGTGGCATGATGGTGGCAGATTTCTGCGCAGGTGCGGGTGGTAAGAGCCTGGCGATTGGCGCACTGATGCGCAACACAGGCCGTTTATACGCGTTTGATGTGTCAGAAAAGCGTCTGCATAATTTGGGTCAGCGTTTAAAACGTTCAGGTTTATCTAATCTGAATGCACAAGTCATCAGTAGTGAGAATGACCAAAAGCTAAAACGCTTGAATGGTAAATTTGACCGAGTGTTGGTCGATGCACCATGTAGCGGTTTAGGTACTTTGCGCCGTAATCCAGATTTGAAATGGCGTCAAACTCCGCAAGATGTGCTGGAACTCACACAAAAACAAACGGCGATTTTAACGCGTGCAGCCAAGTTGACCAAAGCAGGCGGACGCTTGGTTTATGCGACATGTAGTTTGTTAAGTGATGAAAATGAGCAGATTGCAGAAAGCTTTTTAGCTGCACACCCTGACTTTAAATTGGTTAATGCCAACGAGATATTGAGCCAACAGCAAATCAGTTTGGATACAGGTAAATATCTAAAATTACTGCCGCATTTACACAACACAGATGGCTTCTTTGCCGCCGTGTTTGAAAAAACAGCTGCAACTAATGAAGCACCAAAAAAAGCTGAAGAAGTAAAGCAGGAGCCTATTGAAATAACTGAAAGCGAAGTGGCTGCTGAGCCAGTGGCTAAAAAAGCTGCGGCTAAAAAGACTGTGACTAAAAAAGTAGCTGCCGAAAAAGAGAAAGCAGTAAAAGTTATTAAAGAGAAAGTTGTTAAAGAAAAAGTAGTGAAACCTAAAGCTGTAAAGCCTAAAACAGTTAAAGCCGAGTAATTGATGAAAATACCCAGCCTCAACATCCAAATTCTAGTAGGTGCGATATTTGGCTTGTTGGTTGGGTTGTATTTTCATCAATTGGGAGCAGATGATAAAGTCGTGCAAGGCGGCTTATATGCCTCTGGCTTAGTAGGCACGCTATTCATCGATTTACTCAAAATGATTTTAATCCCGCTGGTGTTTTGCAGCATTGCAGTGGGCATTGCTAATTTGCGGCAGCATAGCCAAATGCATCGTGTTTGGGTCACCACGCTAGTGTTTTTTGCTTTCACTATGGCGATTGCTATCACGCTGGGTATGGTTGCCAGCAATTACTTTAAACCCGGTAGTGGTTTGCAAATTGCCATGTTTGCAGACGCGATGCAAAATTATCAGGCGCAGCAGTTACCATTACCCGAATTCTTCGCCCAATTTTTACATGGCTTATTTATGAACCCCTTTGCCGCCTTGGCAAAAGGTGACGTGCTCGCTGTCGTCATATTCGCATTGATTCTAGGCATTGCTTTAGTGGTAGGGGGAGACCGTTACAAGAACCTCTTAAATCTACTGCAAGAGCTGCTCGAACTTACCATGCGCATTGTCGGTTGGGTTATGGTGTTGGCGCCGTTCGGGATTGCTGCGTTACTCATCAAGCTCGTTGCCACGCAAGATACTGCTATGTTGGGTACGCTGGCTAAATTTATCACGGTGGTCATTAGCACGACTTTATTACACGGCATCGTCATCTTGCCGCTGCTGTTATATCTGATTACAGGTAAAACGCCATTATGGTTTTGGCGCGGCGCACGTGAGGCACTGATTACCGCCTTTGCCACTAGCTCAAGCTCGGCTACTTTGCCGGTGACTATGCGCTGCACCACACAGCACTTACACGTTAAGCCAGAAATCGCTGGTTTTGTAGTGCCGCTAGGGGCCACAGTCAATATGGATGGCACAGCTTTGTATGAGGCCGCAGCGGCATTGTTTATTGCCAATCTAGTGGGTATCGACCTTAACCTAACCCAACAACTCATTGTGTTCTTTACCGCTATGATAGCGGCTATCGGCGCGCCTGGTATTCCAAGTGCCGGCATGGTGACCATGGTCATGGTATTGCAATCAGTAGGTTTGCCGGCAGAAGCGATTGCGATTCTGTTACCAATCGATAGATTCTTGGATACATTACGCACCACAGTGAATGTACAAGGCGATATGATAGGTAGTCTGGTAGTACAGAAACTCGTCAATAAAACTTAATAAATGCAATTTTCGTAGCCATACTGCGTTACTCACTTCATAGAAGCACTTTGAATCAATTAACTAAATGCTAAATTTTCATAAAGCTGAACTCAGCGACGCGCAAGAGATTGCTGCACTTATTAACTCTGCCTACCGCGGTGAGAGTAGTCGTGCAGGCTGGACAACCGAAGCGGATATCCTCGATGGCTTACGTACCACCACGCAGGAAATTGCCAGCATTATTCAGCGTGAAGATGCGTTTATTTTAGTAGGCGTACTTCGTGATCAAATTGTTGCCACCGTGTGCTGCGAGCGACAAGATGCCTATGGCAGAAACATTGCCCATTTCGGCATGATTGCCGTGAAACCAACCATGCAAAATAAAGGTCATGGCAGCACCATGCTGCAAGCCGCAGAAGCCATGACATCCAGAGAGTGGCGTGTGGTAGGTTTTCATATGGCGGTCATCACCCTGCGTGAGGAACTCATCGAATTTTATGAGCGTCTAGGATATGTGCGTAGCGGCGAGTTCAAAAACTTCCCTGAGAACTCTGCGCTGTGGCAACCCAAAGTGCCTGATTTAACGTTAGAGTATCTGGTTAAAATCATTAAGCGATAAAGTCTGACGCGCCTTTAATGGCTCAGCGCTTTCATTTAAAGGAAATCAGTATGTTGAAATTAATCAATAGAAACATCCTCACAGGCTTAATCACATTGTTGCCTGTGATACTCACGTTTTACCTGCTTTACTGGTTTGTTGTCACAGCAGAGTCGTTTCTTGGGGATATCATTCGCACTCTGATATCTGAAGAGTTTTATAGGCCTGGAATGGGTGTGGTTGCTGGTTTGATCGTGGCATTTTTTGTCGGGTTGCTGATGCACACCATTATTGCGCAACAACTACTTTCTGCTATTGAACGATTTGTAAACCGCTTGCCATTAGTTAAATCGGTCTATCTTTCAATTCGTGACTTATTGGATTATTTCTCATCCGAAAAGAAAAAAGAGTTTGAACAGGTGGTAGCCATTACTTTGGGGGATACAGGTATGCAAGTAGTCGGGCTGGTCACCCAAACGGACATGAAGCAAATGCCTGTCGGATTCAACCAGAAAGACAATCTGCTCGTATATATTCCCATGAGTTATGGTATCGGTGGTTTTGCCGTACTTGTACCCCGCAGTGCTACACGACCACTTAAGATGAGTATGGAAGATGCAATGCGTTTTTCGCTTACTGCAGGTGTAACGGGCACCCCTAAATCAGAAGTTGATGAAGTATAAGGAATGTTAGTTCTTAAAACATTGGCAGTTGAGTTGATATGAATATTAGAAAAGCTACAGAAAATGATTTTGACCAGATATGGCCAATTTTTCATGAGGTAGTCTCGGTAGGTGAAACTTATGCTTATCCGCGCGACACATCCAAAGAAAAAGCATTAAAAATATGGATAGATACTCCAAGAGTAACTTACATATTTGAAGAAGACGGTAAGATTTTAGGTACTTACTATTTAAAAACAAATCAGCTAGGACCAGGTGACCATGTATGCAATTGTGGCTATATGGTTTCATCAGCAGCTAGAGGGCGTGGCCTTGCCACTGCCATGTGCGAGCACTCTCAAATCGTTGCGAGAGAGCTTGGTTATAAAGCCATGCAGTTTAATTTTGTAGCATCTAGTAATGAAGGTGCTGTCAGACTTTGGAATAAGCTCGGCTTTGCTACTGTAGGGCGGTTGCCAAAAGCATTTAACCATCCATCTCATGGTTATGTTGATGCACTAGTCATGTATAAGTGGCTATAGTGTCCGCTTTGGGCCTTGAATTCAAGACCGATATAGGACAGTTTTCTTGTCACACTATAAATATTTATGCTGGCTTTTTGAACCGTTCCAATCCACTCATTACTAACGAATAAGCCGCCGGTACTACTACTAAAGTCAGTAGAGTGGATGAAATCATGCCGCCAATAATGGCAACAGATAACGGTTTATTGGTTTCAGAGCCCGCACCTAAGCCCAGAGCGGCTGGTAGCAATGCCAGTATGATGGTGAGTGATGTCATAACCACTGGCCTTAATCTAATCGGACAAGCTTCTTTGAGTGCATCGTTAATGCTGGCGCCTTTTTCACGCAGTTGATTGGTTAAGTCTATGAGCAGAATCGAGTTCTTCGCTACCAAGCCTATCAGTAACACCAAGCCTATCATTGAGAACATATTCAGCGTGTCGCCTGATATTAGTAGTGCGATTAAGCCGCCAATAATAGCAAGCGGCTGTGCCAGCATGATGATGAATGGTTGGATGAAGGAGTTGAATTGGCTTGCCAGCACCATATACAGTAATACAAAAGCCAGTATGAAAACGAACTTCACGTTTTTTAGGGTTTTGCCAAACTCTTCTGCCTGACCTGTTAATTTCACGGTGTAATTGGCTGGTACTAACTTGGCGGCTGTGGCGTGCACTAAATCTACCGCTTCCCCTAGAGGCATATTCGGGTTGGCATAAAAGTTAGCTGCGTATTGCAAATCGTATCTGCCGATGACAGCTGCGCCAAGCTCTTGCTTAAAGCTTGCTACCGCGTCAAGCCGCACTAGTTCACCACTGCTGCTTCTGAGGTAAATCTTGCTCAGGTCAGCTACTTGTTTAAGCGCATCTTCACTGGTTTTCACCCGAATGTCATAGCGTTGGCCATCACCGGTAGCATCATTGAATTTGGCAACATCAATCCCGCCGGCATATAAGCTGACTGCGGTAGCAACATCAGTGGCGCTTAGGCCTAGCGTTGCAGCGCGTACACGATCAACTTTCATATCAAGCTGCGGTAAATCTAGTTGCACGTCCAAATCAACTTTACCCATATTCGCATTATTGCCTAGCGTTTGCTGTAAGAGTTTGGAGATACGGCCAATCTCTTGCAGATTAGGGCCTGTGAGATTGAATTGCAATTTCTCGGAACGTTGGCCACGGGCGATTGATGCAGGGGATGGAATAGCACGTACTCCAGGTATGTTATCAAACTCTTTTTTGAGTTCCTTGATCAGTGTTTGCTGGCTTTTCTCACGTTCTGTTTTTGGTTTCAGGCGTACATTGATATTGCCTTGATTGACTTGTCCGCGCGAGCCGGTGCCAATGGTAGCGAAGTAGCTATCTACTTCAGCTTTGTGGCTGGCAACGGTGGCTTCCACCAGTTTAAGTCGCGAGTCGGTGTATTCCAAACTTGAACCGAGAGGTGTTTTTACATTGATAGTAAAACTGCCTTCATCAGACTCTGGAATAAAGTCTTTCTCTACATATTTGAGTGTGAGGAACCCCGTTAAAGCTACAAAGATGACAGTAATTAACAAGACAAGATTGCGATGATGTAAGGCCAAGTCTAATAGCTTCTTATAGGCGTTATCAAACGCACCTAGCACCCTGCCTATGGCTTTATAAAATTTGTTTTCATCATGCGTTACATTTAAGTAGCGTGAACACAACATAGGTGTGAGTGTGAGTGACACAAACAAGGAGGCCAGTACGCCAAAGGTGACGACTACGGCGAATGATTTAAAGAACTTGCCGACGATACCATCCATAAAGATCACAGGTGCGAAGATACATACCAGAGACAGCGATGCAGCAATCACGGCAAAGGTCACTTCGCGCGAGCCATTCATGGCGGCGCTCATCGGGTTGGGGTCTATCTCCTGGCGGTGCCGGAAGATATTTTCCAGCACGACGATAGCGTCATCCACCACCACGCCAATCAGCAGCAATAGCGCTAATAGCGTCATGGAGTTAAAGGTAAAACCAGAAAAGTACATTACCGCAATCGCAGCCAATAGCGAGACTGGAATCGCGGTGGCGATAATCAGGGTGGAGCGTATGGAGCGCAGGAAAATAAACACAATCAAAGCGGCCAGCAAAGTACCTTCTATCAAGTGCTCTTTGAGTGAGCTGACCAACTGATTGATAAAAATAGAGTCGTTGGTAGAGACTTCTAGCTTCATACCGGCCGGCAGATTGGGGCGTATGTCTTGTTCTAACCTGCGTTGCACTTCGTCAATAATCGCGACTGTGTTGGCGTTAGCGACTTTTACCATGCCTAAGCCTACCGTAGGTTTGCCGTTGTAGCGTGCTATTTGACGATTATCGGTGATGCCATCTTCAATATTGGCAACATCTTTGAGGCGAATCGGTGCGCCATCTTTCACCTGTATCACCAACTCGCCGAGGTCTTTGATGTTATGAAACTCGAGATCCAGCTTCAATAACTGTTCCGCCTGATTGCTGACCAGAAAGCCGCCGGGCAATTGCACATGTTCGCGATTGAATGCAGCAATGACATCATTGGCTGTGAGTTTGTATGCTGCCATGCGGTCTGGTGAGATATTGACGCGGATCACGCGATCTCGTCGCCCGCCAATTAGTACTTCACCTACGCCATCTATCGTTTCAAATTTCTTCTTGAGGATGTTGTTAGCATATAGATTAAGCTGCTGTATGGTGCGGTCGCCACTCAGCGCCAGCCATATCACTGCTGAGGCGTTGGTATCGACTTTTTGTACGATGGGAGGGTCGGTATCATCCGGTAAGCGACGTAACACCTGATTGACCTTAGATTGCACTTCGTTATAGGCAACATCGATATTCTTATCGAGGTTAAAGGTGATGCTGATACTAGACACCCCAGGTGATGACGATGACTGAATATGCTCAATACCCGATGTGGTATTGATGGCAGATTCAATGATGCTGGTAATGCTGCTATCGACTACATCTGGATTAGCGCCGCGCAAGGTGGTGGTGACTAAAATCACAGGAAAATCGATGGATGGGATGCGATCCACCCCAATACGCTGATACGAAATGATACCGAACAGTACGATGACGCCCGACAGCATCCAAGCAAGGACGTGGCGGCGGATGGAGAGTTCGGGTAGATTCATTTAGAACACTTAATTAGTTTTAGAAACAGCCACTTTGGCTTTATCTGTTAGGAATCCAGCACCATCGACTACCACGGTATCATTCGCATTTACACCATCTAATAACTCAATCATGCCATTCTGGCTTAAACCTGTTTTTACGATGACTTGATTCGCGACATTGTCGCGTACTACATATACCACCTCACCTGCGGGGCGTAACACCACACTTTGTTCCGGCACCATCATTGCTGAAGGCTGCTCTCCTAATATGACAATGCCAGTGACGCTGGCACCAGGTTGCCAACCAGGCTCATCCACAACGTCGGCGATTACATCTACTGAGCGATTACCTTCAGTGATGAGTGGTTTTAATTCATGAATTACAGTTTCAAAAGTATTAGGAGAGGTCGGCGTGGTCAGACGTACTTTAAGACCAGGTTTGAGTTTGGCACCTATGTGTTCAGGAAAAGGTAAATGTGCGCGCAGACGTTGTATAGAGATGATTTGTACGATGGGGTCACCAATATTGACAAAGTCGCCGGTATCTACCAATTTCTTCTCGACTAAACCGCTGATAGGTGCAATTACACGGGTTTTACTGCTGTTGTGGTTGATACTTCCAACGCGCGCTTTGGCCGCTTCCAGTTGTTGTTTGAGTGCGTTTTTTTGAGCGATGTCATTATCTACCGCATTTTGCGAGATAAAGTTTCTATTCACCAACGCTTGATTGCGCGCTACGACCTTGGCTTGGTTCTCTAACAAGGCATTAATACGTGCTACTTCGGCTTGTGCTTCATTACGTTGCATGCCGAAATCAGCGGCATCTAAGGTTGCAATCAATTGACCTTGTTTGACTGCCTGACCTGGATTTACATGTACTTTAATGACGCGGGCCGCAACCTCAGCCGAAACTGTGGGGTCAATGAGTCCTTCCAATGAGCCTATTGCTTCTTCTGTCACTTCCAGTGCCTGATTTTTAACTTGTGTGACAGTAACCAGTGTTGGTTTTGGGCCATTTTTATTGTCTTTAGGCTCGTCGCTTTTTGCGCCGCAAGCCATTAACAGGGTTGATATCAGTCCGATGACGAAAAGTTGCATGATATTTTGCATAGTGGATGTGGTTTAACTTTATTGTTTTAGTAAGCGCTGCTTTGTCATGTCAGTAATATCGATTTGCGCCCAATCAAAATAAGGTCCAGGGTCGGTCTTGCGTCCCGGCGCGATATCAGAGTGGCCAACAATCCCAAGTATAGGGTAAGTGTTCTTAATGGCAGCGATTAAACTTTTTAAGGTCTGGTATTGTGCGGCTTCAAATACATCAAAGTCTGATCCTTCAAGCTCTATTCCGACCGAGAAATCATTACAGCGTTCCCGCCCTTGCCAATTTGATACACCAGCGTGCCAGGCGCGGTCTAGGCACGACACAAATTGTATAAGTTCGCCGTCACGCCGAATCAAGAAATGTGACGATACTTTGCGGGTATAAATTTCAGCATAGTAGGGATGTTCGTCTGGATTGAGTTGATTGGTAAATAACTCAATAATGCCGTTGCCACCGTATTGACTGGGCGGCAGGCTGATGTTGTGAATTACTATAAGGCTGATATCCGATGGCTGCGCGTTAGCTAAACACGGTCGAGCATCAAAATTTGGCGACGCAATATAGCGTGCGTCAATCGCAAAACCTGCGTCATCGATAGCATAAGATCTCATAGCAACTAATTTTATGCGAAATTTCAATCAAAAATATCGGTAATCCGATAAAATCACGACATTAACAAATATTTACACCCACTTAAGGAAAAACCTGCATGGTCTTTTTACAATTGTTTGTCATGTTGATTGTGATT
>DATHXI010000006.1:0-5524 GCA_035459705.1 Methylotenera sp.
ATTAGTCGGTGCTTTTTTTGGTCCAATCATGCTGCTTTGGTTTGGTACCTTGGGCGTATTAGGCGTGCTCAGCATTATGGAAAACGTCTCCATTTTGAATGCACTCAATCCAATTTATGCTATCAAATTCTTCGCGGCAAGCCCATGGATAGCTTTTGTAGCATTAGGTGCAGTTGTACTGGCTGTGACTGGCGCTGAGGCACTCTATGCAGATATGGGACATTTTGGACGCTATCCTATCCGCTTGGCTTGGTTTGGATTTGTATTACCAGCCTTAATCCTCAATTACTTCGGGCAAGGCGCACTGATTCTAAAACATCCTGAAACCGTCAAAAATCCTTTTTATTTTCTTGCGCCCGAATGGATGCTATTTCCACTCATCATATTGGCGACACTTGCTGCCGTTATCGCATCGCAAGCCGTGATTACCGGTGCATTCTCGGTATCGCGCCAAGCCTTACAACTTGGCTACCTACCACGCATGCATGTTGAACACACGTCCGAAAGTCAAATGGGCCAGGTCTATATGCCCCGCGTCAACTGGGGATTAATGCTGGCAGTTATGGCACTAGTGATTGGCTTTGGTTCTTCCGGCGATTTAGCCGCAGCTTACGGTATTGCTGTCACCGGCGACATGGTGATTACCACGCTATTGGCAGGCATCGTGTTCCACAATATCTGGGGCTGGAGCAAGCTACGTACCGGCGCTTTGATCGGACTGTTTCTTACCATAGACGTTGCCTTCTTTAGTGCCAATGTGCTGAAAATCCCTGATGGTGGCTGGGTACCTTTACTCATAGGTATTGTGATTTTCACCTTGATGATTACATGGAAAACAGGCCGCAGCCTGCTCTACCAACATCTAAAAAATGAGGCAATGGCACTTGATCCATTTATTGAAGCAGTCGGTGCCCATCCGCCAGCGCGTGTGCCGGGTACGGCTCTATTCCTGACACCCAACTCCGAAGGTGTGCCGCATGCCATGCTGCATAACCTAAAACATAACAAAGTGCTGCATGAAAGAGTAGTGATTCTTACTGTACGCTTTTTAGATTTTCCGCATTCACCAGAAGAAGAGCGTGTAGAGGTTGAAACGCTGCCACATGACTTCTATAGAGTTACCGTACGCTACGGCTTTAAAGACGAACCTGACCTGCCGCGTGATCTATTGCTATGTGCCGAATACGGTCTCGTATTAGAAGCAATGGATAGCTCATTCTTCATTGGTAAGGAAATTCTGATTGCCAGCGAGAAAAATGAAATGGCCTATTGGCGTAAAAAAATCTTTATTGGTTTGTTTAGAAGCGCTGAAACTATCACCAATCAATTCAAATTGCCGCCTAATCGCGTGGTTGAACTAGGTTCACAAGTTTCATTCTAATTTGTTCATGAGTTGCGTTTATACGCAACTTTACTTATGAATAGCAATCAACCGTATATCTCGTTTAACAATGAGGATTCAATCATGACCATCAAAAAATTAACCTTAATAGTTGCCACCGTGATTGCCACCCAGTTAAGCGGTTGTGCAACTACCAGCAGTACTCAATCCGGCGCGGTGGGTGTTGAGCGTAAGCAATTCCTAAGTCTAGTGTCGGAACAAGAAGCTGAGCAGCAATCCGCACTGGATTATCAGCAAACCATCAAGGACTTACAATCCAAGAAAATATTGAATACCGATAGTCAAGAAACCCAGCGCGTACGAGCAATTGCGCAAAGGCTTATTGCCCAGGTAGGTGTATTCAGGCCAGATGCTAAAAAATGGAATTGGGAGATCAATGTACAGGACAGCAAGGAAGTAAATGCTTACTGTATGGCTGGCGGTAAAATCATGGTGTATACAGGATTTTTAGACCAGATCAAGCCTACGGACGATGAGTTGGCTCAAGTCCTGGGCCATGAGATTTCACATGCACTGCGTGAACACACACGTGAACGAATGTCACGTGCTAAAGCTCAACAATATGGGCTACTAGCCGGAGCGTTAGCCGTGGGAGTCGCGACCAAAAATTCCGATAATGCTGAAGCCGCTTTAGCAGTAGGTGGTGGCCTTGCCACCGTGGCATTGACATTGCCAAACAGTCGCACTGCTGAACATGAGGCAGATGAAATGGGCCTGGAGCTTGCTGCACGCGCAGGCTACAACCCTGATGCTGCTATTACCTTGTGGCAAAAGATGGGTGCTCAGGGCGGCAACAAACCTCCTGAATTCTTAAGTACCCACCCTGCAGATGCTAATCGTATCACCGACTTAAAAGCGCTCATGTCAAAAGTACGCCCACTTTACGAGGCAGCAAAAACCAAATAACGCCGTCAGACTCAGATTCTGAAATCTGCGAGAGTTAGGGTAAAATAGCGCTTTTGCTATTACCCTTACCTCTCGCTTTTTTATTGGAACAATATTTAGAACATTATGAGTCAATTACAAAATATCATCGAAGGCGCATTTGAAGACCGCGCAAATATCAACCCTGCAAATGCCAGTAAAGAAGTAAAAGAGGCAGTTGCCAGCGTAATGGCTGACCTTGATGCCGGTAAATTACGTGTTGCATCACGTATCGGTACTACCCAAGACTGGGAAACGCATCAATGGTTGAAAAAGGCCGTGTTACTTTCATTCCGCTTGGAAGATAATGTTTTATTGGATGGCGGCTGTACAAAGTATTTTGACAAAGTGCCACCAAAATTCGCTAACTACACTGAAGAAGATTTCAAAGCTGGCGGTTTCCGCGTAGTTCCAAATGCAATCGTACGTCGTGGTTCATTCATCGGTAAAAACGCAGTGCTCATGCCTTCATATGTGAACATTGGTGCTTATGTAGGCGAAGGTACGATGGTAGATACATGGGCAACTGTAGGCTCATGTGCACAAATCGGTAAAAACGTACACTTATCAGGTGGTGTTGGTATTGGTGGCGTATTAGAGCCTATACAAGCAGGTCCGACGATTATTGGCGACAACTGCTTCATCGGTGCACGTTCAGAAGTAGTTGAAGGCGTGATTGTTGAAGACAACTGCGTGATCTCTATGGGCGTTTATATCGGTCAATCCACAAAAATCTACGATCGCGAAACAGGCAGTGTGACTTATGGTCGCGTACCAGCAGGCTCGGTCGTAGTATCAGGCAACTTACCTTCTAAAGATGGCAGCTACAGCCTCTACTGCGCAGTCATCGTGAAAAAGGTAGATGAGAAGACACTTGGTAAAGTCGGTATCAACGAGTTATTACGCGGCATTTAACACTTCTGTACTTATTCTCACGCAAAGTGTCAATTATTCGACACTAAACCAAATGCTTTGTCACTTACACCCGCCCTGTGCGGGTGTTTGTTTTTATAAGGCACGCTCTCTATTATTGAATTATTAGCTTTAATATCATATAAGCGATTGTTTAATATACATTTAAAATATATTCACTATTTAACAACTTCTAAAATCGATTAGATATACTTAGCCGGGAATGCTAGGAACAGATGTTGCTCATTATTTGATAACTTATCATTTATCGGAAAAACGATGCTTGGTTTTATCAATATAAATAATCTCTGGTTAATTGGTATCGCTCTGATTGTTGCCTTTGTTTCGTCTATCACAGCTTTTAGGCACACCACTAGCCTATGGTTTAGCAGTCCTTACCAAGCGAAAGTGTGGCTCATTGGCGGACTCACGTCTACGGGACTAGGCGCATGGTTCATTTCTGCAATCTGTGTTTACACTATTAACAACCCTACACTTACTGTACTCATCACAGCCTTTTCTATTGTTTGCCTGATATTGGTTACCTTGCTCATGTCCATGCTTGATCTCTTTTTAAGAACTAAAAAATTATCTGCACATCATTCCAGAGAAAATCTGTCACAAATGGCGATGATCGACACATTGACGCAATTGCCAAACCGTCGTGCGCTGGTACAACACCTAGATGCTGCTATTAGAAGAAGTGAAAGAACCGGGACCAGCTTAGCAATCGCTTTTATTGACATTGATAACTTCAAGCATATCAACGACTCCTTAGGACATCAAACAGGTGACGAAGTACTGCAAGAAGTGGCTAAACGCTTAGTGGCTGCTGTGCGCGGTTGTGATGAAGTGGCGCGTATTGGTGGCGATGAGTTTATTGCCTTGATTGAAGAAGTTAAATCTGATGAAGACTGCATCACAATTGTTGACCGCATGGTGAGTTCGATTCGCGAAGTCACTGTATCAAATCATTCAGATCTCAATGTATCGGCCTCTATTGGCGTTGCCATATTTCCTCAAGATGGCAATGCCGACCAAATCATCAGTTCAGCAGATGCTGCGATGTATCGCGCTAAAAAAGATGGCAAAAATCAGTTCCGTTTTTTTGATGCTGACATTGCATCAACCTCAGAACAACTACTGGAAACTCAGCACGATTTAAAAAGTGCGCTCGCTAATGATGAACTTAAACTGCATTACCAGATTAAAATCGACAGCATCACCAGAGAGCCGATAGGTGCCGAGGCATTGTTGCGCTGGGAACACCCTGTAAGAGGTTTGTTAACGCCTGCCGAGTTTATGCCCGCTGCCGAACGCTTTGGTTTAAGTTATGCCATTAGTGCTTGGGTGATTGAAGAGTGCTGCCGTACCCTGCATCACCTTAATTATCTGCATCTCCCTTTCAGCATCTCAATTAACTTATCTTATCAGCAACTGAGGAATGTGAATTTAGTGAATGAGGTGACAAGGATGCTCAAACGCTTCAACCTGCCTTCTTCCAGCCTTTTATTTGAAATAACGGAATCAGCAGCGACCAAGAATCAATTGCTTTTCAACAATATGCTGGAACGCTTCAAGGCAGCCGACATTAAAGTTGCCATTGATGACTTTGGCTCACTGCCCTCTAGCCTGGCTTATCTGCAGCATTTAGACGTGAGTGAGCTTAAACTTGATCCAGCATTTATTAACAATATAGAGAACAATCACAAGACGCGCGGCATCATTCAAGCAGTGATCAAACTCGCTCATGTGCTAGATCTAAACGTTGTTGCAGAAGGTGTTGAAAATGAAGACCAACGCAAGATACTTACCGAACTTGGCTGCGACCAGATGCAAGGCTTCTTGATTTCAAGACCTGTACCTGAAGAAAGACTCATTCGCTTGCTGAAAAAACTCAGCATACATTTTGAGTCAGGCGGCCAGTTTTCAATAGATGACCTTAAAAAACTCTAGATACCACTGAAGCGCCTTAAAGTGGTATTTAGAGCATGCTTCTGAAGCATGCTCTCTAGACATCTAGTCTTATGGTGCATCTAGTCGTATGCGGTGCACCAAAATATTAATCTCTGCACATTACAGTTCGCTACTGTTAAAATGTCGTTTTATACTAAAATCCTTGCGCAATGCAGCTATTCGGCATCTCCAATTGCAACACCGTTAAAAAAGCGCGTGATTGGCTTGAAAGCAATGATATTGCTTATGAGTTTCACGACTTTAAGAAAAATGGCGTCACCACACCACTACTCGAAGGCTGGCTAAAACAAATGCCTTGGGAAAAACTGG
>DATHXI010000007.1:0-8545 GCA_035459705.1 Methylotenera sp.
GGGCGGCATACGAATTGCACTGGGAACCGGAACGGTTCCAAATGCTCAGAGTGTGCTGGTGGTGCAGCTTCTAACGTTTCGAGCATGGTGTTGCCTGTGTACCAAGGCATGCTATCACCACGATCCACAATCATATCGCCAGTGAGAGCAGACATCGGGATGAAGCTAATGTCATGACCAGCGCGTTGCAAACCAATTTCTGTGGCAAATGTTAAATAGTCCGCACAAATCTTGTCGTAAATGGCTTTATCGAAATTCACTAAGTCCATCTTGTTTACCGCAACCACAATGTGTGGAATACCAACTAAATGGGCTAGGTAAGAATGGCGACGTGTTTGAGTCAATACGCCTTTACGCGCATCAATCAAAATAATGGCAAGGTTAGCTGTAGAAGCCGCTGTCACCATATTACGAGTGTATTGCTCATGGCCAGGTGCATCGGCAATAATGTATTTACGAGTGCCGGTGCTGAAATAGCGATAGGCAACGTCAATGGTGATGCCTTGCTCACGCTCTGCCTGTAAACCGTCAGTCAGCAGTGACAAATCAACTGCTTCCATACCGCGTTTTTTAGAGGTGTTGGTGATTTGTGTCAGCGTATCGGCCAAAATGGTTTTGGTATCAAACAGTAGGCGACCGATTAGGGTGCTTTTACCGTCATCCACGCTACCGCATGTCATGAAGCGCAATAGGCTGTCGTTGTGTTGTGTATTCACGTTATTATTTAAAGTGCTCATTAGAAATAGCCTTCCTTCTTGCGCTGCTCCATGGAGGCATCTGATGTTTGGTCATCCAAGCGCGTTGCGCCACGTTCAGTAATCGTTGTCGTTGCTGTTTCCAGTACGATTTTAGTCACGTCATCTGCATCGCTAATTACCGGCGCTGTACAAGTAATATCGCCAACGGTTCTGAAGCGTACTTGCATGTTAATGACTTCTTCGCCATTTTTAGGCGTATTGATTGACTCGCCGTTTGAGAGTGGAACATTCACTGGGAAAATTGAGCCGTTACGCATCACTATGTCACGTTGGTGAGCAAAGTAGATGCTAGGCAATTCTAGTTTTTCACGCTCGATGTACTGCCAGACGTCCATCTCTGTCCAGTTGGAGATAGGGAAGGCGCGGATGTTCTCACCTTTGTGTGAACGCGCGTTATACAAATTCCATAGCTCAGGGCGTTGGTTTTTTGGATCCCATTGACCGAACTCATCACGGAAACTCATGATACGTTCTTTAGCACGTGCTTTTTCTTCATCACGACGCGCACCGCCGATGCAGCAGTCAAAACCAAATTCTTCAATCGCTTCCAGCAAAGTTACAGATTGGTGCTTATTACGTGGTTCATCCGGGGTTTTTAATACCACGGTACCGCGTTTCATCGAATCTTCTACTGAACGCACAATCAAGCGCTCGCCTAATTCGGCTGCGCGTTGGTCACGGAAATCAATCACTTCTTTGTAATTATGACCTGTGTCAATGTGCATCAACGGGAAGGGAAATTTGCCAGGGCGGAACGCTTTTTCAGCAAGGCGAAGAATACACAAAGAGTCTTTGCCGCCTGAGAATAGCAGTACCGGATTGCTACATTGCCCAGCGACTTCGCGCAGAATATAGATGGCTTCTGATTCTAGCCAATCTAAATGAGATAACGATTTTTTATTTAACATATTCAACTACTTAATTTATAAACTTAATTTATTAGTTTAACTTCTATATTAGCTCTTAACGTGAAGACCACATTCTTTGCTGTCTGGGTTTTCCCACCACCATCTGCCAGCACGAACATCCTCGCCCATGGCAATGGCACGGGTACAAGGCGCGCAACCAATGCTTGGGTAAAACTGGTCGTGAAGTTTGTTGTATGGCACGTTAAACATGCGGATATAGGCCCACACTTCTTGTTCGGTCCAATCACTTAATGGATTGAATTTCTCAAGCTTATGGGCTTCATCAAATTCACGAAAAGCCAAATCGGTACGCGTTGCAGATTGCTGAGCGCGCATGCCTGTAATCCAGGCTTTTTTGTCTTTGAGCGCGCGTTGTAACGGCTCAACCTTACGCATATAGCAGCAGCCTTTGCGCAGTTCTATACTCTCATAAAAAGCATTAATGCCATTTGAGCGTACGTAAAACTCTACAGCCTGTGCTTGCGGAAAGAATATTTTGAGCTTGGTGTTGTAGGTTTTCTCAGTTTCGGCAATCAGGTCGTAGGTTTCGGTCGGCAGGCGGCCTGTGTCTAGTGAAAAAATCTCAATCGCTAATTGCTCACGCTGAATAATGTCAGTGAGCACCATGTCTTCAGCACCCATGCTGTTGGCGAAGGTAATCTCATGCTGATTGCCAAACTCTTGTATTGCATCTTTTAGTAGGCGCAATACATTGGCACGCTTTTGATTGACAGCCGCTTGTAGCTCTGGCGTTAATACAGGAGAGGTAGCAGGGTTGCTTGCCGCAGGCCGCAGCATAGAGACTTCGCCGCTCATTTATGCGCTTCTATGCACTCTACGCCATACGGGCTGGTTATTATCAACAGCACCTTGATATGGATGAGTGAAATCTTTAAGGCTTTGTAGTGCCTCTTCGGCGCTTCTGTCAGCGCGAATCAAGTAACTATCAAACCCTGAACGCTTTAAGAAGAACAATTGGTCGCGTAATACATCACCGAATGCACGTAAGGTATTGTTAAAGTTATAGCGTGTACGCAATAGGTTGCCCAGTGAGAAGATACGGCCGTCTGCGAAACGTTCTACATACACAGCAATCAATGGAAATACATTGAGGTTTGGCTCAGTAGCGGCTAGGTTTTCCAGTACTTCATGCGTTGCTAGCCAAATACCAATTTCATTGTCTTTTACACGGCTTGTCAGCTCACCTTTACGCGCTAAATAGACTGACAATGGCAACAATACTTTGCCAGTGGCAGGAATGACGGTATTTGCGATTTGCTCAACAGTCGTTGTGTTTTCGCCAGTCAATTTAAAAAGCACGACTTTACCAGCTTGCATACGTACTTCTTGATCTACCTTTGGTAACTCAACTAAAGTCCAATCATCCGCGACGATTTGATTTTTCAGGATTAAATTTGATGGCTTAAGGTTAGACATTCTCAACCTCTTTTTTCGTGTCTTTTGCCGCTAAGTTTTTGTCTGCATAAACGTGCGCTTTGAACGGAGCCATACCGATACGGCGTACCGTATCAATAAAGCGCTCTTCGTCAGTACGCTCTTGAATATAGACATCAATCAAGCGCTGAACCACACCAGGCATTTCTTCAGCCGCGAATGAAGGGCCAATCACACCGCCGAGGCTGGCATCATTACCCTGTTTGCCGCCGATTGATACTTGATACCATTCAGAGCCGTCTTTATCTACGCCTAGAATACCAATATGGCCGACACTATGGTGTCCGCAGCCATTCATACAACCGGAGATGTTGATCTCAATTTCACCGATGTCGTGCAAGTAGTCTAAGTTGTCAAATTGCATTTGAATCGCTTCAGCAATCGGGATGCTTTTCGCGTTGGCAAGTGAGCAGAAATCACCACCAGGGCAGCAGATCATATCAGTTAGTAAACCGATGTTAGGCGTTGCTAAACCATGCGCACGGGCTTTTTCCCACAGTGCAAATAAATCACTTAACTTCACATCGGCCAAAATCAAGTTTTGTTCATGTGATACACGCAACTCACCAAAGCTATACTTTTCTGCCAAGTCTGCTACTACTTGCATTTGCTCAGAGCTTGCATCACCCGGCGCTTTGCCGTGTGGTTTGAGTGAAAGCGTTACTGCGCGATAGCCCGGTGCTTTATGCGCATGTAAGCTGCGTTTTGCCCAAGCTGCAAAAGCTGGATTGCTGGCGATAGCTGCATCAAAACTGGCATCATGCGCAGGTGGGTTTTCGTAAGGCATTGCATCAAAATGTTTTGCTACGCGTGCTAACTCAGCTTCGGTAATGGTATTCGGGCTGTCTTTAAGATGCAGCCATTCTGCTTCCACTTGGTTGCGGAACTCATCGATACCCAAGGCTTTCACTAGGATTTTGATACGCGCTTTGTACATATTGTCGCGACGGCCATGCAGGTTGTAGACGCGGATAATCGCTTCGCAATAGGTGAGGGCGTGTTGCCATTCCAGGTGTTCGCGAATCACAGAACCCAAAATAGGGGTGCGACCTAAACCGCCACCGACCCACACTTTAATTGCAGTCTGGTTGTTGCTGTCTTTATAAAATTCGAGGCCAATGTCATGTGCTTGGACGATAGCGCGGTCTTGCTGGGTACCTGACACTGCAATTTTGAACTTACGTGGTAACAGGGCGAATTCCGGATGGAACGTGCTCCATTGGCGCATCACTTCAGCCATCGCACGTGGGTCAATCACTTCATCTGGTGCAATACCGGCGAACTGGTCTGTCGTAATGTTGCGGATGCAATTGCCTGAGGTTTGAATGGCGTGCATTTCAACCGTAGCAAGTTCAGCCAAGATATCAGGTGTATCTTCGAGTTTAGGCCAGTTCAATTGTAGATTCTGGCGTGTGCTGAAGTGACCGTAACCACGGTCATAGCGTTGAGCGATATCGCCTAGTTTGCGTAATTGTTTACTCGATAGCATGCCGTAAGGCACAGCGATACGCAGCATCGGTGCGTGACGTTGGATATACAGACCATTTTGCAGGCGCAGTGGACGGAACTCATCCTCACTTAATTCACCAGCCAAGTAGCGGCGTGTTTGATCGCGATATTGCGCGACGCGCTCATCGACAATTTGTTGGTCTATTTCATCGTATTTATACATATTGCGTTAGTTACTTTAAATTAATTCTTGGTTCAATTTCAGAGAATCCAGCATTTTAATGGAAAACGCGCTTGGATTCATGCTTTATTTAGTGAAATACCAGTTTCACACCTACAAAAATCAGTATCAAAGCGAGCGCAAAGCGCACCCAATGTTCGGCAATTTTTGAGCTTAAATGGCTACCAATCCAAATGCCAGGAATAGAACCTATCAATAAAACGCCAAGTAGTTTGTAATCCACCGTGCCAATACTGGCGTGCCCCAAGCCCGCTAAAAGCGTCAAAGGCACTGCATGGGCAACATCTGTACCTACGATCGTGGTAATTGGACGTCTAGGATAAATAATCAATAAAGCAGTTACGCCCAGCGCGCCAGCACCTACAGAGGTAAGTGTTACTAAAAAGCCTAATATCAAACCTAAAATTACGGTGAGGTAAGGCGTCCACTCAGCATTGATTAGATGTTCTTTTTTTGAAAATGCTGCCAGTTGATTACGAAACAACACCGAAAATGAAGTCACAATAAGCGCGATACCTAGCCAAAACTTAATACTGTCGACTGCTGCATCGGAGGCTATATTCAGTTCTCGTAAGTAAAGTGTCGTCAACATCGAGGCTGGCAAGCTACCGTAAGCCAAAAAACGGACAATTTTCCAGTCTATATTGCCTAATTTCCCATGAGCAAATATACCTACTGACTTTGTCACGGAGGCATAAAGCAAATCTGTACCTACCGCAAATGCGGGTTTAATATGAAAAAATAATACTAAAATAGGTGTCATTAACGAGCCGCCGCCAACACCAGTCAAGCCCACGAGCAAGCCGACGACAAAGCCGGCAAATATAAAACCAAATTCCATATGGAGTATTGTTTAGATTGTAAGACCGCGCACTATATCAGCTATTAATTATTTAATTAAGAATATGTTATTCTATATTTATAGTTTTTAGTTATATAGAACTGGTGACACCAATCGCTAGTCTACTTTAAAGATTTACATTAAACGAAATGACATCCATATGAAGCTACATCAATTACGTTATTTGCATGAAGTGGCGCGCAAGGGCCTCAATATTACCAGTGCGGCTGAAGCTTTGTATACCTCCCAGCCAGGTGTGAGCAAGCAGATTCAGTTGTTTGAAGATGAACTCGGTCTGCAGATATTTCAGCGCAATGGTAAACGCCTGACGGGAATTACCGAGCCGGGGGAGCAGATATTAGCCTTAGCTGCCAAGGTGATTCGTGACATCGACAATATCAAGCGCGTGGGCGATGAGTTCAGCAATGTTGAAACTGGCGTGTTGACGATTGCCACAACGCATACGCAAGCACGTTATAAATTGCCAGCCGCGGTTAAAGCTTTTATGAGTAATTATCCGCATGTTAAGTTAAATATCCATCAAGGTAATCCTACTCAAGTGGCTGAGCAAGTGGCTAATGGTGAAGCGGATATCGGCATCGCTACAGAGTCTATCAGTAGCTATGAAAGCTTATTATGCTTGCCTTGCTACCATTGGAATCGTTGTGTAGTGGTGCCACATGGACATCCTTTATTAGCCGACAAACCACTAACACTTGAAAAATTAGCTGCTTATCCGCTGATTACGTACGACTTTGCATTTACCGGTGGTACGCTGGTCTCAAAAATATTCAGTGATGCAGGGCTATCTCCCAATGTAGTATTGACCGCAATTGATGCGGATGTCATCAAAACTTACGTGACCTTAGGCTTAGGAGTGGGATTGCTCGCGAAAATGGCGTATGACCCTGAACGTGATGCTAATTTGGCAATGTTAGATGTGAGTCACTTATTCCCTGACAGCACGACTTATTTGGGGGTACGTAAAGATGCGTTTTTACGAGGGTATATGTATGGATTCATTGAGCTCATTGCGCCACACTTTAATCGGGCAGCGGTGAATGCAGCACTTAAAATAAGTGCATAATCATGTTTGGTATCGGGGATGCATGCATGTATAAAACCTTTGTGATTACGATGTTGTTACTGTTGAGCGCATGTTGTAGCGTTCAACCAGCGTCATCTAGCAATGCCGAGCTGATAGGCAAAGTCAATGCAGGTATGCCAGCCATAGACCCAGCAAACGCTATTTATGAATTACCAGTGAATGAAGGTGTCAGTTACCAAGATGTTGTGGATAGCTTAAAAAGCGTGAGTGCAGGCAAGAACTTTGTGAACCCAGCCAACTTTCCGATTGGCGAGCATATGAAGTTAAGAGGCCAAAGTCCTGCAGGCGCATTGGAAGTACATGCTGTCTGTAACTTAGGGTTAGGTGCTGAGATCATGCTGGATCACCCTGAATTTGTAGTGTTTGCACCGTGCCGTATCGCACTCTATGAAAAGCTTGATGCGAATAAAAAGTTAAAATTATTTTTAGGTTTGGATCGCCCAACGTTTGATTTAAAAAATATAAAAAACCCAACAGAACGTGCTAAAAAAGCAGCGCAGGAACTGGAAACGTCTTTGCTAGACATCATGGATAAAGCACGAAAAGGTGATTTGTAGAGCATGTTTATGAGGGATAAGTCACCATGAAAAAACTGAAAAATGAAGCGACATTATTCAAGGAAGCGTTACTCGCAGGCGTGAAGTATGCAGAAGGGCGAGGCGTGGTCGAGTTTGAAGCAACCGATTCGGTGAGTGAGAAACTGTTATATATCTACAGGCTGTTAGTCCATGATAAAGTTATTCAGCCGCTACCAGAAGAGCAGGTTTCGGAAAAAGCCTTGCGACATAAACTTGCAATATGGTATTCAAAACAATTGCCCAAGGGGCATCCGCTTTTAATGTAAAAAAGTGGCTAAACCTTATTGTTCGCCTGCTAGTGTGCTACCAAATGGTAGGTTTTGCTTTTGAGTTGGTTTTCAGCCAGAATATAAATGTAACTATGGCTTATGACTAACCATTAAATTCCAATGTTTGTCAAAATCACTAAAAACTCAGGAATGTTATGACAACCCCCATACTCATTGCAAAGAATACAGAAGTTTCGAGTTTCATCCTCCCTAGAATGGCGAATCGTCATGGCTTGATAGCTGGCGCAACTGGTACAGGCAAAACAGTGACACTGCAAACGTTAGCAGAAGGCTTCTCTAAGCTTGGTGTGCCGGTATTTATGGCAGATGTGAAGGGCGATTTAGCAGGCATATCGCAGCAAGGTGGCGGCAACCCCAAGATTGAAGCGCGTATTCAGCAATTAGCCTTGACTGAATTTAGTTATGCAAAATGCCCGGTTACATTTTGGGATGTATTTGGTATTAAAGGACATCCTGTCCGCACCACCATCGCCGAAATGGGGCCACTATTATTGGCGCGTTTACTGAATCTGAATGAGGTGCAGGGTGGCGTGCTTAATTCTGTATTCAAGATTGCCGATGATAAAGGATGGTTGTTGCTAGACCTGAAAGACTTGCGCGCCATGATGCAACATGCCGCAGAGCATGCGCAAGAATATATGACTCAGTATGGCAACATCTCAGCCGCCAGCGTGGGAGCGGTGCAACGCGCACTGTTGCAGCTTGAGACTGAAGGTGCAGACAAGTTGTTTGGCGAGCCTGCGTTGAATCTGGATGATTTGATGCAAACCGATGCACAAGGTCGTGGCATCGTGAATATTTTAGCCAGTGACAAGCTGTTTAATTCACCTCGAATCTATGCCACGCTGTTGCTTTGGTTGCTTTCAGAGTTGTTTGAAAAATTGCCGGAAGCAGGTGATTTGGATAAGCCTAAATTG
>DATHXI010000008.1:0-15209 GCA_035459705.1 Methylotenera sp.
CAAGGTCGTGGCATCGTGAATATTTTAGCCAGTGACAAGCTGTTTAATTCACCTCGAATCTATGCCACGCTGTTGCTTTGGTTGCTTTCAGAGTTGTTTGAAAAATTGCCGGAAGCAGGTGATTTGGATAAGCCTAAATTGGTATTTTTCTTTGATGAAGCACATCTGTTGTTTAACGATGCACCAGAGGCCTTGCTGCAAAAAATTGAGCAAGTAGTGCGTTTAATTCGTTCTAAAGGTGTTGGTGTCTATTTTGTCAGTCAAAACCCGCTGGATATTCCTGATGTCGTGTTAGGGCAACTGGGTAACCGTGTGCAGCATGCTTTGCGTGCCTTTACGCCACGTGACCAAAAGGCAGTGAAATCTGCTGCTGAAACTTTCCGAAGAAATCCAAAAGTTGATGTAGAAGTCGCAATAACCGAGCTGGGTGTAGGAGAGGCACTGGTTTCATTTTTAGATGAAAAAGGCATCCCTACACCAGTGGAGCGCACCTTTGTTTGCCCACCTGGCAGTCGCATTGGCCCTGCAACGGATGGCGAGCGTATGGATGTAGTGAAATCATCCAGCGTATTCAGTTTTTATGAAAAAAACGTTGATCGTGAATCAGCCTATGAAATACTGAAAGTGCGCGCAGAGCAAACCGCAACCGAAGCGCAAGCTGAGGAGGGTTTCGATTGGGGCGGCATATTAGGTGGCGACAAGAAAAAATCTTCTAGCAGTCGCTCTGATAGCGTGCTTGAGACTGCGGCAAAAAGCGCCGCACGTGCGATTGGCTCGCAACTAGGGCGACAAATCATCCGTGGAGTGTTGGGTAGTATTTTAGGCGGTCGCAAGTAGTCATGCGAGGTGCCTGTTACTTCACGTTATTACATCACATTTGAAGGGTTGCATATGCTTACAGATATTGAAATCGCCCAATCTGCCACATTAAATCCGATTTCAATCATTGCAAGCAGCCTGAATCTGACCACTGATGATTTAATTCCTTACGGACATCACATTGCCAAGCTTAGCCCTAGCTGTATCCAAAGGCTACAGCCACGATCCAATGGCAAACTCATTCTCATGACTGCAATCAGCCCAACACCGGCAGGTGAGGGAAAGACCACCACTACAATTGGCCTGGCAGACGCACTGAACCAGGTGCTAGCCAACACCGATAGAAAAGCAATGGTATGCATACGTGAACCGTCTTTAGGCCCTGTATTTGGCTTAAAAGGCGGTGCTACGGGTGGTGGTCATGCGCAGGTGGTACCGATGGAAGACATCAATCTGCATTTCACTGGTGATTTTCATGCCATTAGTTCAGCTAACAATCTACTCGCAGCTTTGGTGGATAACCACATCTATCAAGGTAATGCTTTGAACATCGACCCGGCGACTGTCACCTGGCGTCGCTGCATGGATATGAATGACCGTGCCTTACGCAAAATCACGCTCAACGGACATGCCAAAGACAATAGTATTTATGAGCGACAAACAGGTTTCGACATTACTGTTGCCAGTGAAGTGATGGCAATATTTTGCTTGGCGACTTCGTTGGAAGACCTCCGAACTCGTTTGGGTAATATTCAGATTGGTTTTAACACCGCACAGCAAGCTGTATTAGCCAGTGATTTACAGGCAGAGGGCGCCATGACGGCGTTACTCAAAAATGCCTTCCAGCCAAATTTGGTACAAACCTTGGAACACACGCCAGCCATCGTGCACGGTGGGCCATTTGCTAATATTGCGCATGGTTGCAACTCTGTAGTCGCAACTAAAACCGCGCTCAAACTGGCTGATTATGTGGTGACTGAAGCAGGTTTCGGTGCTGACTTAGGTGCTGAGAAATTCATTGATATCAAATGCAGAAAAACCGGCTTGCAACCAGATGCGGTAGTGCTGGTGGCGACGGTACGCGCCCTTAAATATCATGGTGGTGTTGATGTTAAAGCGTTAAACCAAGAGAATCTGGCTGCTTTAAAAGCAGGCATGGCAAACCTACATAAGCATGTTGAAAACCTGAAGCAGCATTTTGGCTTGCATGTAGTGGTGGCTATCAATCATTTTGTCAGTGATACCGATGCTGAAATTGCATTGTTGCAAACCGAGGCGGCAAATATCGGTGTGCAAGCAATCGTTTGTAAACACTGGGCACACGGTGGGGCGGGTGCAAAGGCATTGGCCGAAGAAATAATAAAAGCAGTGGAAGTTCCCAACACCGACTTTAAGTTTTTATACGAGGACAGTGCCTCTATATTGCAAAAATTAGAGACTGTAGCCCAGAAAATATACGGAGCCAGTGGAGTAAAATTGTCCGATGCAGCGCAGTCCACCCTTATTATGTTAGAAAAAAACTACAATCATTACCCCATATGTATTGCTAAAACGCAGTACTCATTTTCCACAAATCCTGCTTTGCGAGCAGCACCAACAGACCATGTGCTGCAAGTTCGAGAGTTAAGATTGTCGCGCGGTGCAGAGTTTATCGTGGCAATCTGCGGTGACTTGATGACGATGCCTGGTTTGCCCGCGCGACCTGCCAGTGAACGCATCGGCGTTAATCAGGCAGGCGTGATTACAGGTTTAAATTAATTTTCATTAAGTAGTCAAATGATCACCATTTCACAAACGGGGGCTGCGGAGCAGACCATCACTAAATCACGCTTCATCGCCATGGCAATGCATTGTGCGGATGAGCGCAGCGTGGGCATGGAGCTACGGCAGTTTGCAAGCCAGCATCAAAGTGCTCATCATCTTGCCTATGCATTTCGTATCAAAACCGAGCAGGGTATCGTACAAAGATTTTCAGATGCTGGCGAACCCTCTGGTACTGCCGGCATGCCAGTGTTAAAGTTGATTGAAGGTCGTGACTTAATCAATGTCTGTGTCGGCGTCATCCGCTATTATGGAGGCATCAATTTAGGCACGGGCGGTTTGGCGCGTGCATACGGCGGTACTGCTAAACTGGCTTTAGATGCCGCAAAAACAAGTGCTTTTGTTGAAATGAAAACCGTCGCGATGACAATTGATTACAAGCAAATGGATCTGGTAACACGTGCCGTTTCTCAAGTTGATGGCAATATCTTGAATAAAGCGTTTAACAATCAGATTGATCTGGTAATCTCTTTGCCAGTAGAAGAAGTAGCAGGGTTCATGGCAAGGTTTAAGCAATATTGAATATTAAGTTCGATATGTTTTACTGTTTGGCAAAATTTAATTCTATATGTTGAGAGTCGTATGACTAAAAAAACACTAATACCCCCATCAACAGCATACGAGATAGCGGCTTGGGTACTAACAGCCCTTGTTTTATTATTAGTGCTCCAATTTAAATTATTGCCAGCGTTAATTGCAGGGTTATTAGTGTTCGAGTTAGTCCATATCATCACACCCTATATCGCTCGTCAATTCCCTACAAAGCATCCAAGTAATAGCGCCAAGCTATGGGCCGTTGGTATTTTGGTCACGGTGATCGTCAGTCTATTAGCACTGGCAGCAGCAGGTTTAGTTGCATTTTTTAGATCCGATTCTGGAAGTCTGACTGTATTGCTGGCAAAAATGGCACAAATTATTGAAGACTCTCGTAAGGTTTTACCAGGTTGGCTGCTCGAGCATTTGCCTGAGGATGCGCTTACCTTTAGAGATCAAGCTACTGCATGGCTCCGCAACCATGCAGGTGAATTGCAAGTAGTGGGTAAAGAAGCCGGCCGTGCAACTGCACATGTAATACTCGGTATGATAATCGGTGGTATGTTGGCACTACGTGATGTCGTAACGATTGATCATTTCAAACCATTTGCACGCGCATTGGTTGGGCGTAGCAGCTTGCTAAGTGATGCTTTCAGACGTGTGGTATTTGCACAGGTGCGCATTGCTGCTATTAACGCATTTTTTACCGCAGTCTATTTAGCGTTAGTGCTACCTTTAATGGGTGTTCAGCTGCCGTTGGTTAAAACGATGATTGCCATCACCTTTGTCGTAGGCTTGATTCCTGTAATCGGCAATTTAATTTCTAACACAGTGATTGTTATTGTGAGCTTGAGTCAGTCATTAACAGTGGCAATCGCATCCCTAGTGTATTTGGTGGTTATTCATAAGTTCGAATACTTCTTGAATGCAAAGATTGTCGGTACGCAGATTCGTGCCAATGCGTGGGAGTTGCTCATCGCCATGCTGGTAATGGAGGCAGCTTTTGGCCTGGCAGGAATAGTGGCAGCGCCTATTTACTACGCTTACATTAAGGCAGAACTACGCGCTAGAGACTTGGTTTAGCAGGAAATGCAGTAATAAAAAAGCGCGCCATAGTTAGTGGCGCGCTTTTATTAGGTAAATGAAACATTAATTTTTGAGTTTGTAAAATCTGTTCTCAAGTGTTTTACCATTTTTAATATTATCCAGTTTACTCCCGACAGCGTCGCCTAATGCTGCCAGTCTTTCATCAGGATGCGGGTGCGTTTTGAATAGCAAGGCAACGCTGCCATCATTCTTACTGGTTTGTCCTAAGGTTTGCAGTACCTCGGCTAAGCCAAAAGGCTCATAACCAGCGCGTGTTGCGAAGCTAACACCTAATCTATCCGCTTCATATTCAGCGCTCTTATCTAAGCTGCGCGCACTAATCTCGGCGCCACTACCAATGGCTTTATTGGCAAGCTTGTTGTCTTTTGCCAGTTTGTCGCTTAAAAAGCCTGCGCCTAGGTTTAATAGCTGTTGTTTTTGCAGTACTTTAAGCTGGTGTTTTTTGACTACGTGGCCAATCTCATGACCAAGTACGCCAGCTAGCTGTGCTTCGTTAGTAAATTTACGATACAAACCTTTGGTGATCATGACATAGCCGCCCGGTGCTGCAAAGGCATTCAAATCTTCACTATCGATCACACCAAAATGCCAAGGCAGGTCGGCGCGGTCTGATTGTGATGCAACCCAGCGACCCACGGAATTCACATATTTTTGTAAAGCTTCGTCTTTAACTAATGGAGCCGCGCCTAGCAAGTTGCCGGTGATTTCGCGGCCTAGTGCGATTTCTTCTTCTTTACTTGGGTTTTTCCAGTTAATCGTTGGTTCGGTTTTTGTTGTCGACTCGGCAGCAGTCGCATCAGGAGCTGGTGTAGTAACATTTTGACTCTCAGGTGTGCTTGGGGTGTCAGCATTCGGGTCAATTTGTTTTTTTACAGCATCTTTCAGAGCACCTTCAAAATCGAAAGCCGCACTGGGTAAGCTAATCCCAGCTAGTAAGCTGGCTAATAGCGTTGAAATCAGCATGTTCTTATTGAATAAATGTTGTGTTGATATTCTCATTTTGACTCTCCCCCTGGTGTTTCCTGCGGTGTTTTCAGAGGCGCTTTCAGATTAGAAAAAGCAACCGTTTTTAAGCCACCTGCCGTTGCGAACTGTTTACCTTGATTTGTAGTGGAGGTATAGCTTTCTAACGCTTTGACTTCAGTTTCATTGAATTTAGCGGCTTTGAGTTCTTGTTCGCTCAAACCGCGAATGCCTGTGGTGGATACCACTTGCCCAGTGCCTGCGCGGCCGCTTGCGGCAGCTAAGACACCAGCAGTCTGATTGCCAGTGCTCGTAGTACCACGTTTAACTGAAAGCAGGCGTACCCAACCAGTATTTTTTTTAGTTTTTACTTGTAGCCAGGCACCTTGTTTTTTGAGGATTTGAAGGCTTTCACCACGACTGAAACTGCCAGTCACTTTGGCGTCGGCATAGGGTTCATAACGCAAGTTGTCATTTTTAAGTGCGCTACCAGTTTCAGCGGCAATGCTCAATCCGGCATGTAATGCCACAGAAAGGCTTGCTGTAATTAGCATGTATTTTAGTTTTGTCATTAACTTGGCTCTCTTTCTAGAATATCTAATTTTATAATCGCTTGAGCAAACAAGCCACGCCATTGGCTAGCCATTGGTCTCTCTGTGTTTAATGAACCAGTATGTTGTGTATAACGCAAAGTTGTATCATTTTCGATGCCTGTATTTTGCAACAGTGTTTTTAGTTGCAGTCCTAGTTGCATTGCATCTTCATTTGCTTTCGTAGCTTCAGCTTTATCTTCGTGGCGGTAAGCCCAAGTGACAATAATCAATTCGTTGAATAAGCCCCAAATACCACTTTGCGTACCTTTCAGTATTTCAACTGTGACTGGTAAATGGCATTGTTGTTCGATTTTTTGCTGTAGTTTTTTTAACATGCCATCACTTAAAGAGTCTTTACTCTCAATGATGATAGGCATTATCAGTATAGAAGTGCCTTTTTTACCTAACTCGACATCACTGGCTAATAAGCGCTGCATGGCGCGTTCATTGGCAAGTGAATATATTTTCGCCACACTGAAGTAGATCACGGCCCAAGTAATGGGACCGGTGAAATCCAGATAGGTATTGGTGAAGTTAATGGCTAGGTAAGAGAGTACCAATAGTCCTATCTGACTACTACTGAAGATAGTAATCAATCTATCGCGATCTACGTTACGGAAAAACGCAATCGCGGTGAGCCAAATCAACAGCAAGCTCATAAAGATATACGGCGTTTTACCACGCCACACTTTTAGATAATCATGATGTTTAACGTTATCAATAGCCGTGGCCAGAATCTCTACGCCAGGGTGCGCCTTAGCCATAGCGGTGGCTTTTAAGTCAAAGAGTGAAGGCGCGGTAGAGCCAATGATAACGATCTTATTAGTGAACTCATTTGGTGGGCGTTGTTTCACTTTGCTCGCCATGTCTGCATACACATCACTAAACGAAGCAAATTGGTAGGTAAAAGGCTTGCCACGCCAGTTCATGAGCATGTCTTGCGGTAAAGCCGATGTATTCGTTTGTGCATAATTGCTCACTACCAGAGGCAGTGCGGGAATGCGCCAGCCGCTTTCATCTCGCCACAGCTTATATTCACGTACGATGCCATCTGCATCTGGATAAATATTATGTGTGCCCAATCGTCCTGAATTGAGTGCGGCATCAAAATGGGGGAGCACGACAGCTATGGGTTTTGCAGCCATTGGAGTAATTGGTACGCTGGTTTCTTGTGGGGCACGCACAATACCGGGAATCATATTCGGCGTGATTTTACTTAAATGGTCACTTTCAGGGGCTAGTCGCAGCATCGGGAAAAAGGTGTTGTCGGTTGCCGCAATGACCTCATTAAAGTAGGCGTCGCTATCTGGGTTATAAATATCGGCATCACTGAACAAAATATCGAACACGATGGCTTTGGGTTGTTGTGCTTCGATATTCTCTACAAATTCACCAAATACTTGCCTTGGCCATGGCCAGCGCCCGTACTCCTTCGCCATGGCACTTAAAGAGGCTTCGTTGATATCAACAATGACGATGTCCGGGTCGGCTTTAGGCACGACAATTCGGTTCTTCACCATGAAGTCAAAGGCGCGGTCGCGCATGTTTTCGCCTACGTGAAATAAGCTGGCATCTAACAGCACAAACACAGTGAGCAGGGCGCTCAAGTATATATAAAAGTTATTGTGTAGCTTGCGTGTGACACTTACCAGCCATTGGCTGATGAGAAGTTTGAATTTGATCACGTTTTGCCTATCAGACGTTTTATTAAGCTTAAGTTTGGCACAAACTCACGATTATTTGAAATAGTCTTTTCAAAAAACCATTTCAAAAATCTTGAGTTAAAAAAGAGGATATAGATATGCACACTGCAGTGCTTACAAGTGCTAAACAGACAGCATCAGGTATAATCTTACTCTTATGATACAAATTATTATTTTAGCCATTGCCGTTGCCATTTTATTGCTATTAGTGTGGCAAATGTGGCAAAACAGCCAGCTTGATAAGAACCTCGTGATTCTGCAACAGCTCGAAGAAAAGCATCGTGCTATGTTGCGAGATTTTAATGATGGGCTCAACAAGCTAGGAGACCGTTTGAGTGCGTCTTCTCACGATATCAGTGAGCGTTTGCGCGTGAGTGTGGCAACCGAGCTGCAAGCTACACGTGAGGCTATGCAGGCGCTCCAGTTGGCGCAACAAAACAGCTTGGCGCAAACGCGCGAGACTGTTTTGGAAAAGTTACACATTACTTTGAGTGAGCAGGGCAAAGCCGAGCAGGAGTTGATTCAATCAACCATGCGAAACGCCACCGCACAACTAGTCGCTAGTATTGAAGCCTTAACAAAATCTGTAGATGGTCGTTTGGAGCAGATTGGCGGCAAGGTTTCTGAGCGTCTGGAGGAAGGCTTCAAGAAAACCAATCAAACCTTTATTGACGTGATGGCACGCCTTGCAACGATAGATGAAGCACAGAAGAAAATCGATGGTCTAACCACTAACGTCGTGAGTTTGCAGGAGTTGCTAGGTGATAAGCGCTCACGCGGCGCATTTGGTGAGGTGCAGCTGGAAGCCTTGGTGCGAAACGTGTTGCCGGTGAATTCATTTGCCATGCAACACACTTTCGAGAATGGTACGCGTGCTGATTGCGCATTATTCCTGCCGGATCCAACAGGTACAGTGGCGGTGGATAGTAAGTTTCCGCTGGAAAATTATCACCGCATGTTTGATAAGAAGCTAAGTGATGCCGAGCAGCTTCTTGCTGAAAAGCAATTCAAAATTGATGTTAAAAAACATGTCGATGACATCGCCAATAAATACATTATTTCTAATGTCACCTCAGATGGCGCCGTGATGTTTATTCCAGCCGAGGCGGTGTTTGCTGAGATTCATGCCTACCATGCGGATATTATTGATTACGCCATGAATAAACGTGTGTGGGTGGTGTCACCTACTACCTTAATGGCGGTGTTGAATACGGCACGTGCAGTACTAAAAGATGTTGAAACGCGTAAACAAGTGCACGTGATTAAAGAGGAATTAGGCAAGCTCAGCAAGGACTTTAGCCGTTTTGATGTGCGTATGAAGAAACTGGCAGATAACATCCGCCAAGCCCATGAGAATGCGCAAGACGTGCATATCTCTAGCCAAAAAATATCACAACGGTTTGCACAGATTGAACGTGTGGAGCTCGCTAAAAATCCGGCAGACCTATTGGATTTGATTGATGATATAGAGTCTGTGAACGTTAAAGAAGATACTTAACACTTATGAAAATCAAATTATTTTATTTTGCCAGACTCAAAGAAACGCTCAAATATTCAACTGAAGATTTGGATGTGCCTGATGATGTGGCTAAGACGCTGACGATACTTAAACTGAAAGCTTTTTTAGCTAAACGCGGTGATGTTTGGGGGCAGATGTTGATGGGTAAACTGAAGATTCGCGCAGCGATCAACCATGCTTTAGTTGATGACAACGCGCCAATCACAGATGGTGATGAGGTTGCATTTTTTCCACCGGTCACTGGTGGTTAAGAGCTACATTTGATATGACTGTTCGTGTACAAACTCAGGATTTTGACGTTGGCTTTGAAATCAGCCAGCTTCGTACCGCGCATAAAGATGCGGGCGCTGTGGTGAGTTTTGTTGGGCAAGTGAGAGATGTGAACGAAGGCGATACAGTCTCGCAATTAACGCTTGAGCATTATCCAGGCATGACTGAAAAAGCACTAGAAGCTATTATCAACCAAGCAGCAAGTCGCTGGAATATTTTTGACACCTTGATTATCCATCGCGTAGGTACGCTACAACCGACGGATCAAATCGTGCTGGTTGCGGTAAGCAGTGCGCATCGCGGAGACGCATTCAAGGCGTGTGAATTCATCATGGATTATTTAAAAACTGAAGCGCCATTCTGGAAAAAAGAAGTCACGCCAACAGGTGAGCGTTGGATAGAAGCAAAACAGACGGATGATGATGCACGTGAGCGTTGGACCAAATAACTACTTTAAGAATTACGATAATAAAACCCTATGTCACAAAACTCAGCTACCCATTTTTTAACGCCAGAACAATTAACACTGAGTATTTCAACGGAGAAATTTAATTTTTCTGATACTTCAGAATTGATTGTGCCAAATAGTAAAAGCGCACAGCATCAAGCTTGGATTGCTCAGTCAGAAGCTAAAAAAGCAGCTGAATTTGGTCTCAATATTCAGCAGGCCGGATTTAATTTACTTGCGCTGGGTGAGCCTGGCACTGGGCGTACCTCACTCATGTTGAGTGCTATGCATGAAGCTGCTATAAAGCAGTCTGCCCCTAACGACCTGATCGCGCTTTATCAATTTGATAGCAATGGTAGGCCACTGTTCTTGAAGTTGCCTGCTGGCGTTGGCACCCAATTAAGACATGCTTTAGACCAATTTACTCGACACTTGGCTAAAGAGTTGGCAAGCTTGCTTGACGCTAAAGTTAAACAAAACTCTTTGGCGCCGATACAAGTTTTTTTAGATACACAGTTAACACTGATTAAAACCAATATCGCACTGATTGAAAAAGACGCCACGTTAACGAATTACCTTACGTTACTGCGACAAGACGTTCTGGAATATCTGGAAGCCTGGCAGCCTAGTCCTAGCGGTGATTCTGATAGTAATTTAGAAGCCTTGTTGAGTGAAAGTTTTTTTGGACGTTATCGTGTCAATGTGCTGATTGAACATCAATCTACGCAGAATGCACCTGTGGTTTATGACAATGATCCAAGTTTGCAATCTTTGTTCGGTGGTGTAGAGAGCGCAAGTGACTCCAGTACCACACCTGATTTTATGCGTTTACGCGCAGGTAATTTGATGCGTGCTGATGGTGGCACACTATTGTTGCACCTGCGAGATATTCTGGCTGACGAACAAAATGGTCCGCAGTTGTTAGAAAAATTACACCGTTTTCTACGTAATGGCACGCTGCAAATTGAAGACCTTAGTAGCAGCAGTAGTCAAGGTAGCAGTTTTATTAGTGCGCAAGCTACGATTCCGGTTTCAGTGAAGTTGGTGCTGGTGGCGACGCGTGAAGATTATTATCAATTGCTGGATGAAAAGCCTGATTTTTTCAGCTATTTCCCAATCAAAATAGAATTCGCAGAAAAAGTAAAAGCAAATGCTGAGAACTATGCCGCCTATGCAGCTTTTATCGCACAAAAATGCCAGCAATTCAATTGTCATCATTTGAGTGCCGATGCGGTTGCAGGCCTGCTGCAAGCTATGCATAGGCTTGAAGAAGACCAAACACGTTTGAGCACTCAATTTGCGGTGCTAGAGAAGTTAATACTAGAAAGCGCGGCCGCAGCCGACTTGCGTGGCGCGACATTAGTGGCGCTCGAAGACGTTAAATCTGCAATCAACCGCAAGTATGCACGCCATAGTTACATTGAAGCGCATATGCGCGATTCTATCGTTGATAACGAGTTGATGATTAATGTACAAGGAGAGGCAGTAGGCCAAATCAATGGCTTAACGCATATTGACCTTGCTGATGCCAGTTTCGGCTCACCTGTACGTATCTCAGCCAATTGCTATGCAGGTAGCAAAGGTATTCTCACAATAGATCGTGAGGTCGCGATGAGCGGCCCAACGCATGATAAAGGCGTGATGATATTGCAAAGCTGGTTACATG
Organism: Methylotenera sp.; assembly: GCA_035459705.1. GTDB lineage: Bacteria > Pseudomonadota > Gammaproteobacteria > Burkholderiales > Methylophilaceae > Methylotenera. The sequence goes on from DATHXI010000008.1 coordinate 11,444, forward strand.
GTAATTTCGCACAATTCAACCCGCTCAATATGACGGCTTCACTAGTATTCGAGCAAGAGTACAACGGTGTAGATGGCGATTCTGCCTCATGCGCTGAGCTATTTGCTTTGTTATCATCACTTTCCAAGTTACCAATTAAGCAAGGTATTGCCGTAACAGGCGCACTCAATCAGCATGGTGAAGTGTTGCCTGTAGGTGGGCTAAACGAAAAGATTGAAGGATACTTTAGGGTATGCAAAGACATTGGCTTAGATGGTAAGCAAGGCGTGCTGATGCCTAAGCGTAACATGCGACACCTGATGTTGAGCGATGAAGTCATTGATGCAGTGAAAAGTGGGCAGTTTCATATCGCGACTATGAACAATGTCAGTGAAGGTGTTTGCCACCTGATGGGACATACCTTGCAAGAAGTGAATCATCTGGTGGAAGGTACGCTAGGTGAGTTCAAGTTAACACTAGAAATGAATTTACCCAAGAAACACTAATTAGGAAACACTAGTGATCGCTGATGAGTAAGGTAGAGAATAAACCGGACGATAAATGTCGACTAGACAAATGGCTGTGGGCAGCACGGTTTTTTAAAACACGTAGCTTGGCTACTGCCGCGATTGAAACTGGTAAGGTGCATGTAGATAGTGATCGGGCAAAACCTGCAAAAGAAGTGCACTTTGGACAAATCATTCATATCCGCAATAGAGACTTTGAAATGGAAGTGACTGTACAAGGGTTGTCCAATATTCGCCGTGGCGCACCGGAAGCTGCGCTTCTATATACAGAAACTCAGGCAAGTATTAGTAAACGCGAAAACGCCAAAGCCACAGGTGAAGGTGAACATGCGCAACGCGAACGTGGAGCAGGGCGGCCTACCAAGCGGCAATTACGGGATATCAAAAAATTTACAGGGGGTACATTTGGCTAAAAATGATAAAAACGAACACGTAATCTTGAACTGTTTCAAAGCGTATGACATACGCGGAAAGTTAGGTGAAGAACTTAACGAAGACATTGCTTATAGAATCGGTCGTGCTTATGCGGCATATCTTAAACCTAAAAATGTAGTGCTAGGAGCTGATATTCGCCACAGTAGCGAAGCGCTTAAAAATGCACTCGCCAATGGTTTGATGGATGAGGGTGTCAATGTCATTGATATTGGTTTGGCAGGCACTGAAGAAGTGTATTTTGCAACATTTCATCTCAAAGTCGATGGTGGCATTGAAGTTACTGCCAGTCATAATCCAATGGATTATAACGGTATGAAACTGGTGAGAGAGGGTGCGAAACCGATCAGCGGCGATACGGGTCTCAATGATATAAAAGCCATTGCTGAAGCCAATCAGTTTGCTGAGATAAAACAACGTGGTAGCTATATAAAGCAGGATGTTTTATCTGCATTTGTAGCGCATCTGATGACTTATATCGAAATCGAAAAATTGCGCCCACTCAAGTTGGTCGTCAATGCTGGTAATGGTGCTGCAGGCCATGTGATTGATGCAATTGAAAGCCTATTTAAGCAAAGGCGCATACCTATCACCTTTATTAAAGTGCACCATGAAGCAGATGGCAGCTTTCCGAACGGGATTCCTAATCCATTATTACCAGGAAATAGGGCTGCAACCTCAAAGGCTGTAATAGCTCATCAAGCAGATATGGGCATTGCTTGGGATGGTGATTTTGACCGATGTTTTTTGTTTGATGAACATGGTGAATTTATTGAAGGTTATTACATTGTAGGGTTGCTTGCGGCGGCATTTTTGGCAAAACATCCTAATGAGAAAATCATTCATGACCCACGTCTTACATGGAACACCGTTGATGTGGTTACAAGCTCAGGCGGACAAGCGGTAATGAGCAAAACAGGCCATGCGTTTATTAAAGAGCGCATGCGTGCAGAAAATGCGATTTATGGTGGCGAGATGAGTGCCCATCATTACTTTAGAGACTTTGCCTATTGTGATAGTGGCATGATTCCATGGCTGTTGGTGTGCGAGTTGTTAAGTCAAACTGGTCAATCATTGTCTGAGCTAGTTTCAGAGCGTATTAAGCTATTTCCGTGCAGTGGAGAGATCAACTTTAGAGTATCTAATGTTGCAGAAGCACTGATACAGATTAAAGATTACTTTATGCCCCAATTACCGAGCTTGGATGATACTGATGGCTTGAGTATGAGTTTTGCTGAATGGCGATTCAATCTGCGCGGTTCAAATACCGAGCCGTTGTTACGTCTCAATGTTGAATCACGTGGCGATAGAACATTGGTACAACAAAGAGTGGATGAAATTAGCCGATTACTTAGTAATTTATAACCGCTATATCAATTATAGAAATGGTGTGTTTGTTAAAAGTTTATTTTTTTGATAAACTTCCGTTCAACTTATGAACGCACATACAATTATTCATTAAATATGCTTACTGACGAGTATCGTTACAAGATTCTCAAACTGGTAGAAACTAAACCAGAGATTAGTCAGCGCGAGCTTGCCCGAGAACTGGGTATTAGTTTAGGGAAAGCTAATTTTTGTCTTAAGGCTCTCATTGAAAAAGGTTTTCTCAAAGCAACCAATTTCCGTAATAGTCAAAATAAACTTGCGTACATGTATCTGCTAACGCCAAATGGTATAGAAGAAAAATCAAGTATCACAATAAAATTTCTGAAGGCGAAAATGAAAGAATATGAGTTGTTGCAGACTGAGATTAATCTCTTAATGCAAGAGGCTAAGTCCGAAGTTACTTCTCCAGCATCAGTTGAGAGTCATTCATCGTGAGTAACCATTATGCTGTGATTTTATGTGGTGGCTCGGGTACACGTTTGTGGCCCTTATCGCGCACACTACGACCCAAGCAATTATTAGCCTTAAATGGAGAGCAAACTTTATTGCAGCAAACTGCGCAACGTTTACTCGCACATGTGGCTGCAAGCAACTTGTTTACAGTAACGCACGAGGATCATAAGTTTGAAGTAAAAGGCCAATTGGCAGAAATAGCCGCAGAATCAGTTCAAAACGTGTTGGCTGAACCTTGCGCACGCAATACGCTGCCTGCTATTGCCTGGGCAGTGCATCAAATTCACCAGCAAAACCCACATGCAGTCATTGGCGTATTTGCTTCTGATCACGCCATTGATAACAGCACCGCATTTTTACAAGCATGGCAAACAGCAGAGCTAGCAGCCAATGATGATTATTTAGTCTTATTAGGCATTAAACCGCATCAGCCTGCAACTGGTTATGGTTACATAAAGCCAAGTGCAGAATTGGCTTACAGCGGTAGCCTACCCGTTAACCAAGTGGCACAGTTTGTAGAAAAGCCAACTATTGAAAAAGCTAAGCAGTTTGTCAGCGACGGCTACTTATGGAATAGCGGCATGTTCGTGTTTAAAGCCAGCGCATTTATGGCGATGTTAAACCAATATCAGCCAATAATGGCGCAGCAAGTTAATTGTTTAAATGCAGAAAATTTTGCTGATACATATGCGAATTTTGAAAATATTTCCATGGATTACGGCTTAGCAGAAAAAGCAGAAAAAGTGGCGGTTGTGCCAGTAGATATGGCCTGGAGCGACTTAGGTAGCTGGGACTCTATCTACCAACGTCATGAAAAGGATGCGCAAAATAATGTGACGCACGGCACAGTGTTAACACAAGAAACCAGTAATAGCCTGCTTTGGACTGAATGCGGCCTACTGGCTACACTGGGCTTGGATAATGTAGTGGTGATACAAACAGCAGACGCCACCTTAGTTTGTGATAAAAATCGTAGTGAAGATATT
>DATHXI010000009.1:0-43973 GCA_035459705.1 Methylotenera sp.
CATTAGCATTGGTGCAGATATCCATCATGACGATGCGTAAACATCAACCGGTAGATGTTGCGCAAGGTCAAGAGTAAGGCCGCTAAAGAATGAGACTAGTCGTAAGCCTATGCTAGAATAATTGTATATGTAACAGTGTACAAAAGGACGAGTAATGGCAGGACATAGTAAATGGGCGAATATTCAACATCGTAAAGGCCGCCAAGATGCAAAGCGCGGCAAAATCTTCACTAAAATCATTAAAGAAATTACCGTAGCGGCGCGCTTAAGCGGCGGTGACGTCAATATGAACCCACGCTTGCGTGCGGCAGTAGCCGAGGCTAAAGAAGAGAACATGCCGGCCGACAATATCACCCGTGCTATTAAAAAAGGTACTGGTGAATTGGAAGGCGTGAACTACGAAGAAATTCGCTATGAAGGTTATGGCATCAATGGCGCGGCAATTATTATTGATTGCCTCACTGACAATAAGCAACGTGCCGTGATGGATGTGCGCCATGCGCTAAGCAAACACGGTGGAAATTTAGGTACTGATGGCAGTGTAGTTTTTATGTTTAAACATTGCGGCAGCCTGCTCTACCCACCGGGTACTTCAGAAGATAAAGTCATGGAAATCGCACTAGAAGCCGGTGCGGAAGATGTTGTGACGGATGAAGATGGCAGTATCGAAGTCATTACGCCGCCGCATGATTTTTTAGCCGTTAAAGAAGCGATGGAAGCTGCTGGCCTGAAAGCAGTGTTAGCTGAAGTCACCATGAAGCCAAGCAACGAAACGGTTTTCACAGGTGAAGATGCAGTCAAAATGCAGAAAATCTTGGATGCACTTGAAGATCTGGATGATGTGCAGGATGTTTACACTACTGCCGTCATTGAAGATTAAAAAATGCATCGCTTGTCGTCATACATTGTTACTCATGAAAAAAAGCTTCTCACATATAAAACATATGCGTCGTCGCCTTTTTTCACTCGCGCCGCGTCTGACTTAAAGCGATGCATTTTTGGTGAATTTTGAGTGTCGTTAGAATTTTAGGGATTGACCCTGGCCTGCGTTTGACAGGTTTTGGGGTTATCGAAAAAATCGGTGAGAAAATCACCTATATTGCTAGTGGCACCATCAAAACCGCGAGTGGTAAAAAGAACCCAGTAGAAGGTGAAGACGATAGGGAAGAATTACCGGCGCGCCTGAAAATCATACTGGATGGCTTGTTTGAGGTGATTGATACTTATCAGCCTAATCAAGTGGCGGTTGAAAAAGTGTTTGTGAACGTGAATCCGCAATCTACGCTGCTGCTAGGTCAGGCACGTGGTGCGGCCATCAGCGCGGCAGTCATCCGCAATTTAATCGTAGCAGAATACACGGCGTTACAAGTAAAACAAGCCGTGGTGGGCAATGGCCACGCACAAAAAGAACAAGTACAAGAAATGGTGAAACGCCTGCTTAACTTACCTGCAACCCCGAAACCAGATTCCGCAGATGCACTTGCTTGTGCAATTTGCCATGCGCATGGTGGGCAAGGTTTGGGCAAGCTAGCAACAGCAGGTTTTAGAGTAAAGGGTGGACGATTGATATGATAGGCAGACTAAACGGCATACTGTTAGAAAAAACACCGCCGCTGGTGTTGATAGATTGCAACGGCGTCGGTTATGAATGTGAAGTGCCGATGAGCACTTTCTATAATTTGCCAGCCATCGGTGAAAAAGTCACCATGCTTACCCACTTCGTGGTGCGTGAAGATGCGCAGTTATTGTATGGTTTTGGCAGTGACCAAGAGCGTGCAACGTTTCGACAATTACTTAAAGTAAACGGTATCGGTGCAAAATCAGCGCTATCAATTTTGAGCGGATTATCGATCGAAGAGCTGGTGCAGGCAGTGGCTTTACAAGAAACCGCCATGCTGACACGTGTGCCTGGCGTTGGTAAAAAGACCGCTGAGCGTTTGTTGCTGGAGTTGAAAGATAAATTTAGCGTAGCGGGCTTAACAGTCAACAATGCCAATCATCCCAAGTCAGCCAGTGGCGATGTGCTGAATGCGCTGATTTCCTTGGGCTACAATGAACGTGAGGCATTGGCTGCCGTAAAATTATTACCGCCAGATGCAGGTGTTGCCGATGGCATTAAACAGGCATTAAAATCGTTATCAAAATAATCGTTGTTAATTAGTACGAAGGATTGGGGTAGAGATGCACATGTCAGGTGTAAGCGTTCCAAATACGAGCTTTCCAGGTACAAACTTTCTGAATAAAATTGTTTTAATGATATTTGTTGCACTGACCATGGTTGCCTGCGGTCAACAACAAGAAGCCACCGAAGCTAGCTCGGCACCCGCAGCTGTAGCTGAATCCGTGAAGCGTGCCATGCCTGCAAATGATATGGCCTCATCCAAAATCGCTGGCGGCGGTGAGCAATCACTGACCGAGTTCAGTGAACCTGCTACAACAGATTCTGCAATTAAGCGGTTTATCGCGATGCGACATTCACTGACAGTGGAAACACCGGCCAGCAAAATGCAGGCGGCATTCGATGCGACCGTTGCACAGTGTGAGTTGTTGAAGTGCCAGATACTCAGCGCCAACTACAACAAAGAAACTCCATACAGCCCACCTTCAGCCAGCCTAGCTGTGCGCGTACCACCTAGATCAGTCGAGATATTTATTAATGGGCTCGCAAAGAGTGGCGAGGTATTACAGCATCACCGCGATAGCGAAGATAAGACCGATGCGGTGATTGATGCCGAAGCGCGTATTAAAAACCTGACAGAACTGCGCGATAGATTACGCGTAATGCTCAAAGATAAGTCGGCCAAATTCAGAGATATCATTGAAATTGAACGCGAGTTGGCAAACACACAGGCACAGCTCGATAGCATTAACGGCGTCCGTAAAATGTTGGCGCAAGAGACGGAGCTGGTAGCGGTCAACATAGAGTTTACCGCCGCGCAAAGCATCACTGAAAAGGGCTTTTTTGCGCCAGTCGCGCATGCCTTGGATAACGCAGGGCGTGTGATGATGGAAAGCCTGGCGAATGTCATCACATTTATCATGGGTGCCTTGCCGTGGCTACTTTTCGGCATTCCGATTATTATTCTAGTACGAAAATTCTGGACCAAGATTAAGACCAAGTTCATGTGATATGACAGCGTTGTTAATTAAAATTTAATAGGTATAGAGATGATTAACAAAGCATATGTCACCCTTCTCATGTTGCCGACAGTTCTTTATTGGCATGGCTCTGTTGCTGATGAGGTTGTTCAAAAAACTAAACCAACTCAAATCATTTCAGAAGAAGACTATCTCGGTGATGTGCCAAAGGTACTTACTGTGTCTAGATTGTCCCAATCTTTGGCAGATTCACCCTCTGCCGTTACCGTGATTGATCGCGAGACCATTCGCGCGGCAGGTGTGGTTGATCTCCCAGAAGTGTTCCGCTTAGTCCCTGGCTTTTATGTAGGCACCAATGCGGGCTATGTACACAATACTAATCACGCGGTAAGTTATCACGGTATGAACACTGCCTATTCAGGAGCAATGCAAGTGTTAATCAATGGTCGTTCGGTGTATAGCCCCCTATATGGTGGTGTGCAATGGAGCGAACTACCGATTGCGATTGCGGATATTGAACGGATAGAAATCACGCGCGGCCCGAATGCCGCCAGCTATGGTGCCAATTCATTTTTTGGCGTTATCAATATCATCACGCAATCACCTGATTCTCTTCCGGCGAATAGCATACTGGCAACCCATGGTAATGGACGCAACGAAGTGTTTTACCGGTACGCTGGCAAAGTGAATGCATTAAGCTACCGTATCACTACCGGTTATCGCCAGGATGATGGTCTGGATGATCGCAATGATTTCAAACGCACGCGTTTATTGAACGTTCAAGCTGATTATCAGGTGAATGATAAAAACAGCCTGGAGTTTGAATTTGGTTTGGCAGATGGTGCGCGTGGCGAAGGCAATATCAAAGAGGATCCGCTTTTATTCTTACCGCGTACCAAGCAGATTAACAACCATTACGAGTTGATGCGCTGGCGGCATAATATCAGCGATGAAAGTGATTTCTCACTACAGGCTTATCACTCATTTGATCGATCGGATGATAAGTCTACTTCTGTTGATTTAAGCCCTCTTTTTCCTCCAGGATTGCTTGCTGAACCAACAAATATTCTAGTTAAGAATGAGGTGGAAACGCAGCGTTATGATATCGAAGCGCAACATAATTTCGCACTGAGTAAGACAGTTCGTGCTGTATGGGGTGGTAGCGTACGACAGGACTCGATGCAAGCGCCACATTACTTAGGTACTAATAAAACCGATTACTTTGATTTGCAGCGCCTATTTGGGCATGCTGAATGGCAAGCGCATGAAAAGCTAGTATTCAATGCTGGCGCTATGATGGAGCACAACGATTTCACCGGCACCGATATTTCTCCACGTGTCAGTATCAATATCAAGCCTACGCCTAACCATACCATTCGCATAGGCGCTTCTAGCGCCTTGCGCACTCCTAACTATTTAGAGGAAAAATTCAATCGAAGTGTCACCGCCCCGACTTTAATACCTAACGTGACATTATTAAGGCAGTTTTATGCTGATAGAGGTAACGTGCACCCTGAGCAGATTGTCTCCAGAGAGATTGGCTATTTGGGTAGAGTTGGTCGTTTTAGCCTAGATACCAGGGTGTTTCATGACACCATCACTGACCATATTCGGTTCAGGAATCGTCGTGCGAGTTTTGTCACCCCACCAGGTTTTGTTTTGGTCCCAGGTGATGTTGAAAGTGCGCTCAATGACGGCAGTGCCACCATCGATGGTTTTGAAGCACAAGCCAAGTGGCAATTGTTAGCTAAAACGAATCTGCTATTCAATTATGCGCATGTGCATATACGCGAAACGCAAGACGGCCTAGAGCGTAACTACACCAAATCCATGCCAAGCAATACTATCAGTGCTTTATTGACGCACAGGTTCGATCAGCATTGGGATGCAAGCTTTGCCTACTACCAAACCAGTAAAGCGACTATGCTGGGTGATGGTGACCCAGTCGATTTAATTCGGCGGTCTGATGTTCGTCTAGCGCGAAAAATCAATAGTGGACGCTGGAATGGTGAAATCTCCGCGGTCGTTGAGAATCTGTTTAATGAGCGTTATGAGGAGTTTGCCGATTACAACACACTTAAACGACGTGGACGCCTCAACGTAAGTTTGGACTTTTAATTTTTTTAATATTGAATCGCATACTAAAGTAGTGAATTTTGTTAAGTAATACCGATAAAAAACCATATTGGATGCACAGATTGCTGCATTGCGCGCTAGCGTTAAGCTTTTTTGCGTCTTGTTTTGCACATGCCTACACTGGTGTCACTATTGTTTTGAGTGCGCCTACGCCCATGAATCAGGAGTTTGTAGAACACTTTAAAGCCGAACTGGCGACTAAAAAAAATCTTAACCTGAAAGTGAAAGTCATTGACTTACAGGAAGTGGAGAAACTGTCCGTAGCAGACAGCGGAGAGCTGGTGATTGCTTTAGGTGTGAATGCCCTACAGGTTTCCAGTAAGTTAAAAACAACTACACCAGTCATGGGTGTTTTTATTCCGTTACCAACATTTAATGATTTATTAGGGAAGAGTAAGCGAGATTTAGGCAACTTTAGTGCGATCGTGCTGGACCAGCCTTATTCGCGGCAAATATTGCTAATTAAAGCAGTGTTGCCAGAAGCGAAAAATGTCGGTGTATTGTTAGGTTCCACCTCGTCACAGTACGAAGAGTTATTAAAAGAAGCGGGTGAAAAGCATGGACTCAATGTGCTGGAAGAGCACATCACGCAAGAGGCTGATCTTATTCCTAAGCTTAAAAAGGCCTTAGAGGCAACGGATGCCTTAATGGCAATTCCAGATCCTTTGATATATAACCGCGAAACTGCACAACCTATTTTGTTAACCAGTTATCGCCATCAAAAACCGATTTTCGGTTATTCGCAGTCCTATGTGCGTGCCGGGGCGCTAGCCGCGGTGTATAGTAGCGCTAAGCAAATTGCGAAGCAGGCTGTAGAAATCACCATGAGCGCGCGAGCCTCTGGTATTTTACCGCCCCCACAAATACCCAAATATTTTTCAATCATGGTGAATATGCAAGTGGCGCGATCACTGAATATCCCACTCATGGATGAAGAGGTGCTGCACAAGAAAATGCTTCAACTGGAGACGATGCAGAATGAAGAATATAGGGATTAAATCAAGGGTAATATTGTTGGGCACTGTCCCGGCTGCATTATTCGCGGTGATTCTGGCGGGCTATGCCATTTCTAATATTTTAGGTGTCTTAAACCAATCCTTGCACGACCGCGGTCGTATCATTGCCGCACAGCTTGCGCCGGCTGCTGAATACGGTGTCATTTCAGGTAATACTCATATATTGCAGAAATTAGTACAGCTTGCGCTATCGAATGAGCAAGAGGTGAACACCGTATTGGTGGTTGATAACCAAGGTCAAGTATTGGCACTTAGTGGGCATGAAATATCAGCGTCTTTAATAGATAAACTTAGAAAAGACGACATTAGAGAACTTGAGCAAGCCAATAGCATTATTTTTAGTGCACCTATTTACCGAAGCCTAGTGGAGATTGATGATTTTACTGGTACATCTAACGGCGACGCGCAAGCAGAAATCGGTCGCGTATATGTAGAGCTTGGCAGTCGGACTTTACAAAGCCTTAAACGTAATTTCATTACAAAGATTTTCATCATAGGCTTACTAAGTTTGATCTTGAGTGCGATCATCGCTTGGCGAATTGGCCGTAACATCACCAAGCCGATTCAAGAGATTGCACGTGCAATCAACAAAGTGGGCGAAGGTGTCTTTACACAAAAAATCGTTGAAAACTCAAGCGGTGAACTCAGAACCTTGCAGTTAGGCTTTAACTCCATGTCGCAAAGCCTGCAAAAAGGCTACGACCATATGCAAGAAAAGATTCATGAGGCGACTACCATGCTGCGGCATCAAGCGCAGCATGATGATTTGACCGGCTTGATCAATCGCCGAGAGTTTGAAACCAGGCTAGACCGTTGCTTAAAAGGCGTGCATGAGTACCACGCGCAGCATATGTTTTGCTATCTTGATTTGGACCAGTTCAAGTTGGTGAATGATACCTGCGGCCATGTGGCGGGCGATGAGCTACTCAGGCAAATCAGTACTTTATTTGCCAACAGGCTGCGTGACAGAGATACCTTCGCGCGTTTAGGTGGCGATGAATTTGGTTTGTTGCTTGAAAACTGCAGCCTGCATGATGCGAACCAGATTAATAATGATCTATTAAAACTGGTTCGCGATTATCGTTTTATCTATGAAGATAAAATCTTCAATATTGGCGTCAGTATTGGTGTTGTGGTCATCAACAGCGATTTTGAAAATACCAGCGATATTATGCATGCAGCCGATTTAGCTTGTTATTCAGCCAAGCAAGCAGGGCGTAATCAAAGCTTTTTATACAGTGCTGGCGATGTAGAGGTGGGTCAACTTCATACTGCAGCTGAGGCGATATCAGATATTACAAATGAGATCGATGATGGACGGTTTAGGCTCTACTGCCAACCAATTGTGCCGCTCTCATCACAAATGACACAGCAGCAGCATTTTGAGATTTTGATTAGAAAAGTGAGCCCTGACGGCAAAATTACCTTGCCTATTGCGTTCATTCCATCTGCTGAGCGCTATCGCTTGATGCCTAATATCGATAGATGGGTGATTAAGAATACGTTGGCAGCGTATCGTGAGCTGTTGGATAAGAGCTTCGAAAAGTGTGATTACATCTTTTCAATTAACTTATCCGGCACTTCGGTCAGTGATAAAAGCTTGCTCGGCTACATACGTGAGCAATTTTCTATCTATGCGGTACCTCCGCAGAATATTTGTTTTGAGATTACGGAAACCTCGGCAATCGTTAATCTTAAAAACACTATTAACTTGTTTGCTGCACTCAGAAGTTTAGGCTGTAGTTTCGCGCTAGATGACTTTGGCAGTGGCATGTCATCTTTTACTTATTTAAAGCATTTTGAGGTGGATTACCTTAAAATCGATGGTTCTTTCGTAAAAGAAATGCATCTGAATCCAATTGATCATGCCATGGTGCGCTCGATTCATAGCGTGGCAGAAGCCATGAATATTAAGACCGTGGCCGAGTTTGTTGAAAACGAAATTATTTTAAAAGAATTAAAAACCATCGGTGTACACTACGGCCAAGGCTATTATTTGGGAGCACCTAAGCCCGTAAAAGATTTAATTGAGAAGTTTTCCATATTAAATACATAATTAGCGTATTACGTCAGTAGAAAACACCTATAAGTCCAAATGATAGAAACCGCATGATAGAAACAGATCGCCTCATTGCCCCCGCAACAGCAAGCCCTCAAGAAGAGGCAATCGAACGCGCGCTACGTCCTAAACTGCTCGAAGAGTATGTGGGGCAAGAAAAGGCGCGTGGTCAGCTCGAGATTTTTATTAACGCTGCGCGTGGACGTAGCGAGGCATTAGACCATGTTTTATTATTTGGGCCCCCAGGGCTAGGTAAGACGACTTTAGCCCATATCATCGCTAAGGAAATGGGCGTGAATATGCGCCAGACCTCAGGCCCAGTTTTAGAGCGGGCAGGTGATTTGGCGGCTTTGCTGACGAATCTGGAACCTAACGATGTGCTGTTCATCGACGAGATTCATCGTCTTTCGCCAGTGGTGGAAGAGATTTTGTATCCAGCGATGGAAGATTACCGTCTGGACATTATGATAGGCGAAGGCCCGGCTGCACGTAGTGTACGTCTTGATTTGCCACCATTCACGCTAGTGGGTGCTACCACGCGTGCTGGTATGCTCACCAACCCGTTGCGGGACCGTTTTGGTATCGTGTCCCGTTTGGAGTTCTATACATCAGAAGAGCTTGGCCGTATTGTGCAGCGCTCAGCAGGTTTGCTGGAAGTTGAAATGGTCGATACTGGTGCGCTGGAGATTGCCAAACGTTCGCGCGGTACACCGCGTATTGCCAATAGATTACTGCGTCGGGTACGAGACTATGCGCAGGTTAAAGGCGATGGCACTGTGTCAGCTGAAGTCGCGGATGCAGCACTGAAAATGCTGGATGTGGATAAGCTGGGTTTTGACGTAATGGATAGAAAGCTATTGCAAGCTGTGCTGGAAAAATTTGGCGGCGGTCCTGTGGGATTGGATAATCTGGCAGCAGCAATCGGCGAAGAGCGCGACACTATCGAGGATGTGCTGGAGCCATATTTGATTCAGCAAGGCTACTTGATGCGCACGCCGCGCGGACGTGTGGCGACTAGTCTAGCGTACCAGCATTTTGGTTTGCCGATTCCCCCAAGCTTAAGCAGTGGTGAGGTGTGGCAGGATTGAGTCAACATCATCATCAGTTTGTCTGGCCGGTTCGCGTTTATTATGAAGACACCGATAGCGGCGGCGTGGTCTATCATTCCAATTACTTGAATTTTATGGAACGTGCCAGAACCGAATGGCTGCGTAACCTAGGCTTTGAACAACCCGTGCTTAAAGATGATTTGGGCGTTTTGTTCGTCGTGCATCAGCTCTCTATCACTTATCAAAGCCCTGCTAAATTCAATGATGCACTTAACGTAGCGTGTCGCATCGTTAAAATGGGGCGCAGCACGTTAGAATTTGAACAAATCATCAAACGCGATACACAAATACTGACAAAAGCGACCGTTGGCTTGGTGTGTGTAGACGCGAATCAATTTAAGCCGGTGAGTATTCCTAGTCAGATTAAAGCAAAAATGGAGAAGTTATGAATTTAACCAATGATATGTCACTATTTACCTTGATAGCCGGCGCCAGCGTACCAGTGCAATTGGTGATGGCGGTATTGATTATTACCTCACTTTTTTCCTGGTGGTATATCTTCATCAAGGTATTTACTATAAAACGCGCTGAAGCAGATGTGGAAAGCTTTGAAAATGCTTTCTGGACGGGTGGCGATTTGAATAAACTATACGAAGGAATCACTGCTGGCCGTCGCAAGCCACAAGGTATGGCGAGTATATTCGAAGCAGGTTTTAAAGAATATGCACGCCATAAACAGCAGGGTCGTATGGAAGTGAGTCATGTCATGGAAGGTGCGCGACGTGCCATGCGTGCCGCCTATAATCGGGAACTTGATGACTTGGATGCACATCTATCTTTTCTGGCCTCTGTAGGTTCGGTTAGTCCATATATCGGTTTGTTCGGTACTGTGTGGGGCATTATGAATGCATTCCGCGGCTTGGCGAACGTTGCACAAGCCACCTTGTCACAAGTGGCGCCAGGTATTGCTGAAGCGCTCGTGGCTACCGCGATTGGCTTATTCGCTGCGATACCGGCAGTGATTGCATACAATCGATTCGCAAGTTCAGTGGATAGGCTAGCCGTGCGTTACGAAAGTTTCATGGAAGAGTTTACTAATATCTTGCAACGTAAGAGTTAGGGGGCGATATGTCTCGTTTACGTAAACGCCGGCTAATGAATCAAATCAATGTCGTGCCTTATATCGATGTGACTTTGGTGTTGCTGGTGATTTTCATGGTCACTGCGCCGATGACTAATCCGGGTGTGGTTGAGTTACCGCAAGTCGGACAAGTATTGAAACAGGTAGGTGCGCCGATTGTGGTGACCATCAAAAAAGATGGCTCGGCTGAACTCGAAGGTAATAAGCTGGAGCGTGACCAGTTGTTATTTGAAATTCGTACCAGGCTAGAAAAGCAACAGCGCGCTGTGGTCGTTGCCGCAGATGAAAAAACGCCTTACGGCAAAGTGATTGAAGTAATGGATATGTTGAAACAGGCAAAGGTAGAAAAAGTAGGCCTGCTATTTAAACCTGCAAAATGATGATAAGGTCGCATGAAAATCCCGTAGCTTTCAAAGCCGGCGTGCTGGCATTGGCCGTGCATGCGGTGCTGATTGCTGCAATGTTGATTTCATTCAGTTGGAAGAGTACGCAGCCGATGAGTATCGCAGAAGTCGAGCTATGGGATGCGCTGCCTGTAGAAGAGGTGGCTGTTAAATCACAGCCGAGGCCAGTGCCGGTTATTAAAGAAGAGCCAAAAGTTGAGCCTCTTAAGATAGAGCCTAAGGAAGAACCTAAGCCAGAAGTGAAGGAAGAACCTAAAGCTGACATCCAGCTTGAGAAAAAACAGAAACTTGAGAAAGAACAGAAAGAGGACGAGCTACGTAAAAAACAGGCTGAACTGGAAAAGATAAAGAAACAGGCGCTACTGGAAGAAAAGCTTGAAAAAGAAAAATTAATCAAGGAAAAGCAAAAACAAGAGGCGCTGCGTAAGTTAGCAGAGGAATTTCTTGAGGATGACGCAAAAGCACCTAAGTCAGCCACCAATGCAAAAACAGCGCAAGCTTCAGCCGCATCAGCCGGGGAAGTTGATAAATACAAGGCAATGATTCAAGCCAAAATACAGCGCAATGTAAACAAAACCCTATGTGGTGATGGCAAGCCAGAACTGGAATTTCAAATTGTATTGATGCCGACAGGTGAGGTGCAGGGCAATCCAAAGTTAGTCAAATCAAGCAGTATCGGCGCGTGTGACGATGCGGTGGAGCGTGCGATTCTGCAGTCACAACCATTGCCATTGCCGGCAGATGTCAATTTGCGCGCGCAATTTAGAAACATCACACTTAAATTCCACCCTAACGAGTAAATAATCATTGGTAATACTGCTCTTGGTTAAATAAAACTCGATTGTATTTGTTACATTTTGTTACTTTAGCCTTCTGATGGTTGCAGGTAGAATAAAACCAACTTTATTGAGATTGAGTTTTATTTAGTTTTTTATTGAATGGAACTTTTATAACGAGAGCCAAACAAACCTCATGATGCAAACACGCTTAGTCATTTTTATACTCGTTTTATTCATGCCGCTCATCAGTCGAGCGGAACTCACTATTGAAATTAGTGGCGGTGGCGCACAACAGATTCCAATCGCGATAGTCCCATTCGGGCAGGCTAATACTAAAACTCCAGATAACATCAGTAATATCATCAATGCAGATTTGCGCCGCAGTGGCTTGTTTCGTGTTTTAGAGACTCGCGGTGTTACCAATCAGCCTACAGATATTTCGCAGATTAAATACTCTGAATGGGCTGGTTTACAAGCCCAGGCAATTGCAGTCGGAAACATTCAGCCTGTTGCCGGTAATCGTCTTAAGGTGACGTTTAATTTAGTCGATGTGTTAAAGCAGAATCAATTGGTGGGCATGGAATACAATATCACGCCGAGCCAGCTTAGGCTCACCGCACACAAGATTGCCGATGTTATCTATCAAAAGTTAACAGGTGAAGCAGGTATCTTTGCTAGTCGCATCGCCTACATTACCAAGGTCAATAAACGTTATGCACTACAAGTGGCTGATGCCGATGGCTTTAATCCGCAGACGGTAGTCTCTTCAAATGAGCCTATTATTTCACCCGCTTGGTCGCCAGACGGCAGTAAATTAGCTTATGTGTCATTCGAAAAGAAAAAGCCTATTGTATTTGTACAATCATTGACGACCGGGCAACGCCTGACGTTAGCAAACTTTAAGGGTAACAATAGTGCGCCAGCTTGGTCACCAGACGGTACTAAATTGGCTATTGTGTTGACTTACGGTGCTAACTCACAGGTGTACACTATCAATGCTGATGGCACGGGCTTGAAGCAGCTTACAAAGAGTAGCGCCATTGATACCGAGCCGACTTGGTCACCTGATGCGAAATGGGTCTATTTTAGTTCGGACCGTGGTGGTAAGCCGCAAATTTACAAAGTATCATCTATCGGTGGTGAAGCGCAGCGCGTGACGTTTGACGGTGCTTATAATGTAAGCCCACGCTTCTCGCCAGATGGAAAATCACTAGCGATGATACGCAATGATGGCGGTAAATTCCGCGTTGCGTTACAAGATCTGGCCAGTGGGCAAGTACAGTTACTGAGCGAAGGCACACAAGATGAATCACCTAGTTTTGCGCCAAATGGACGGGTGCTACTGTACGCTACACGAGTAGGCGGCCGTGGTGCCTTGGCCGCAGTATCGTCTGATGGGCGAGTGAAGCAGCGTTTGAGCGAGGCTGGTGGAGATATCAGAGAGCCAGCTTGGGGGCCGTTACTTAATTAAGTATCACATAGTCGTTGGACTTAATCGACGCTAAATTCTGGCGTTATTTATAGGAGAGCAAAATGAATAAAATTTTAAATAACAAACTATTAAGTGGTTTACTACTTGCATTGGTATTAACTGCTTGTAAAAGCACGCCAATCGCGACTAAGCCAGCTGCTGTGGAAGACAAGAGTCCAAGCACGCAATCAGCTGGTGCGACTGATGCAGGTGCGGATACTTCAGGTGTTAAAGAAGTGGTGATTGATAGCAATGCAACTACTGGCAATAACCCATTGAAAGACCCAAACAATATACTATCAAAACGTAGTATTTACTTTGATTTCGATAGCGATACAATTAAAGCGGAATTCCGCCCATTGCTTGAGGCGCATGCTAAATACTTGTTAGCGCACGGCAATGCAAAAATGGTATTGCAAGGTAATACCGATGAGCGTGGCACGCGTGAGTACAACTTGTCACTTGGCCAACGCCGTTCAGTAGCAGTGAAAAAATCATTGAATCTATTAGGCGTGCAAGATAAGCAAATCGAAACAGTAAGTTTTGGCGAAGAAAAAGCTAATACTGCTTGTGCTGATGAAGCTTGCTTCCAAACAAATCGCCGCGTAGATATTGCTTATGAAGGTGAGTAATGCCAAGCATTTTTTGTAAGAAATATAACTAAAGATATAAATGATGAAAAAACTGATTCTGGCTAGCCTATTACTAGCAGCGCAACTATTTGCAGTGACGGGTCATGCGGCTTTGTTCGATGACAAGGAAGCACGCAAGAAAATACTTGAAGTTGAAACAACGATGCAAAGCCAGAATCAGGCATCTCAAGCGGCGATTGCTGATTTGAAAAAAAACCAGCAAGCCATTGAGCAGCGAATACAGGCGATTGAGGCAATTGTTAAGGGTCAAGGTTTGGTTGATATGCAAAACCAAATTGAGGTTCTGAAGCAGGAAGTTGCCAGGTTAAAAGGCGAACTGGAAGTCGCTGGCCACAATATTGATGCCACGCAGCAACGCCAAAAAGATTTGTATGGCGATACTGATACGCGTCTACGTAAGCTAGAAGGTGGTTCTACGCCAATAAGCAGTACGCAGACACCAGTAGTTGCGGAGGCCGCAGCGGCTACTAGTACTGCAGCGGCGCCTGATAAAGGCTCACAAGAATTTCAGTTATTAGAGCTTGCGAATGGCTTGTCGAGGGAGTCTAAACATAAAGATGCTTTTAATGCTTATGACAAATTCTTAAAAGATTATCCCAATAGCACCTTTGCAGCAGATGCAAAATATGGTTTGGGTTACTCACAGTTTGCGTTGAAGAACTATAAGTCAGCCATTACGACGCAACAAAAAGTATTGGATATGCATCCAGAAAGCCCAAAAGTTCCGGATGCGATGTTCAATATGGCCAATAGCCAGCTTCAGCTTGGACAGGTGGCGAATGCGAAAAAAACTTTAAAAGATTTAATCGCAAAGTTTCCGAATAGTGAAGTCACGCCAACGGCACAAAAACGTTTAAAAGCATTAGAAGCGATTAGGTAATACTTAAGTAAAACATCAGCTTAATTAAGATTTAAGTTAAAATAGCGCCAACTGTGATGTTGGCGCTATTTTTTTAGGCGCCTTGATCGCCTGCAATTCCTTCAGATTAAGTGTCAAATGAAACTCAGAATTCACGAAATTTTCCATTCGCTACAGGGTGAGTCCACGCGCGTAGGCTTGCCTACAGTGTTTGTGCGCCTTACCGGCTGTCCAATGCGCTGTGTGTATTGCGATACTGCTTATGCCTTTAACGGCGGCAGCAATATGGAGATCGCAGATATTCTGCTCAAAGTGGCCGAGTACGGTGCTAAGTATGTCACGGTAACAGGTGGTGAGCCGCTTGCACAAAAAGCCTGCCATACATTGCTCAAAGATTTATGCGATGCCGGTTACTCAGTTTCATTGGAAACAGGCGGTGCGATTGATACCAGTCCAGTCGATGTTCGTGTTTCAGTGATCTTGGATGTAAAAACACCAGGTTCTGGCGAGATGGAAAATAATTTGTGGGGTAATCTAGAGCACCTTAAAAACACTGATGAAGTGAAGTTCGTACTGTGTGACCGTGCTGATTACGATTGGGCAAAAGAGATATTAAGCACACATAAGCTAGCTGATAAATGTACGGTGTTGTTTTCACCTGTATATCAACAGGTAAATCCAACTGAGCTGGCCGAGTGGGTTCTGGCGGATAAATTACCTGTGCGTATGCAGATTCAGCTTCATAAGGTGCTTTGGGGTGAAAGGCCTGGTGTATGATTTCGTTGAAATTAAAATCTTACTTTGTCAGCTTCGCCTTGCCGTGCAAAACGCACTGTCTGCGGCTTGCTTTCGTGTAATTCTTTTAATTTGAACAAAATCTATTTGATATGAGCAAAAAAGCTGTAGTTCTATTATCTGGCGGCCTAGATTCCGCAACCGTGCTGGCGATTGCGCGTAAGCAGGGCTTTGATTGCTATTGCTTGAGTCTGGATTATCACCAGCGCCATATCGCCGAACTACATGCTGCCAAGAATATAGCAGCCATCATGGGTGCCAGTGCGCATAAAACAGCACAATTGGATTTATCCTTATTCGGCGGTTCAGCACTCACTGATAACGCCATAGACGTGCCTGAAAGCGCCACCACTGGTATCCCGGTGACTTATGTGCCAGCGCGCAACACAATTATGCTGTCACTTGCTTTGGCGTGGGCTGAGGTATTAAAAGCACAGGACATCTTTATTGGCGTCAATGCGCTGGATTATTCCGGCTATCCGGATTGCCGCGGCGAATATGTTAAAGCATTCCAGAATATGGCGAACCTAGCGACCAAGAGTGCCGTAGAAGGCAAAACCATTGCTATTCACGCGCCCTTGATCGATATGACCAAGGCTGAGATTGTGACCTTAGGCACGACATTAGGCGTAGACTATGGAATGACGGTTTCTTGCTATCAAGCTGACAATCAAGGCGAAGCATGTGGCCTGTGTGATTCGTGTAGATTAAGGCGTGAAGGCTTTTTAGCAGCGGGTCTAGCTGACCCTACGCGCTACAAAAGTCATGCAGATAAATAATTTAGCGTTAAGTTACAAATTAATTTGGTAAATCAATAGTTAATTCTATAAATGAATGTATAAACTACTTGCCAAAACCCCTACAAATAACGTAAAATCCGCGCCTTTCTGCGATAAATTTTCAATAAAGAGAACATAAGATATGGTTATTATTCGTTTAGCTCGTGGTGGCGCGAAAAAAACTCCTTTCTACAACATTGTAGTTGCTGACTCACGTAACCGTCGTGATGGCCGTTTTATCGAGCGCGTTGGTTTCTATAATCCATCAGCTAAAGCTGGTGCTGAAGGCCTACGTATTGATGAAGCACGTGTAACTCACTGGCAAAGCAACGGCGCACAACTGTCAGATACAGTTGCACGCTTGGTTAAATTCCACGCTAAAGGCCCTGAGCACGCAATCGCTTCTAAAGCTAAAGACGTTGCAAAAGCTGAGGCTGCTAAAGCTAAAGCTGTTGCTGCAGAAGCGGCAAAAGTGAAAGCTGCTGCTGACGCTGCAAAAGCTGAAGCAGATGCTAAAGCCGCAGAAGAAGCTGCACAAGCTAAGGAAGCTGCTAAAGCTGCTGCCGAGGCAGAAGCCGCTGCTGCAGTTGAAGCATCAGCTGCTGTGGCGGAAGCTCCAGTAGAAGCTGCTGAAACTCCAGCTCCAGACGCTCCAACTGAAGACGCTTAAGTTTTTAGCAATATCTTCACATTACATAAGTACAGTGAAGAGCTATGAGTAATATGGTAGTCATGGGGCGCATAGTTGCGCCCTACGGCGTTTTTGGCTGGCTAAAAATAGTACCGGATACAGAAGCGTTCGATGGACTGTTTGATTACGATACTTGGTGGCTAGGCAAAGGTGATGACTGGCGCGAGTATCAGGTTGAAACAGCCAAAGTACATAATGATGTACTGGTGGTTAAGTTGACTGGTATCGATGACCGTGATGCGGCACTTGCTTGCAAAGGTAAGCAAGTGGCAGTGCCAAGAGAGCAACTGCCAGAGCCTGAAGATAACGAATATTACTGGTCAGACCTGATCGGTTTAAATGTTAAAAATCAGCAAGGCGTTGATTTTGGTTCGATTATCGATGTGTTTGAAACTGGTGCAAATGATGTGCTGGTGGTCAAAAAAGACGACACGCCAAAAAATGAAGAGAAATTACTGCCGTTTATCGCAGCGGTGGTGTTAGAAGTAGATTTAGAAGCAAAAACGATGTTGGTAGATTGGGACGAAAATTTTTAAGTTTCGCCTCGTCAGGAGAACTTAGTGACTTTTAGATTTGATGTCATCACATTGTTTCCTGAGATGTTTGATGCCATCACTAAGCATGGCATCACCAGCAGGGCGTTGAAGCAAAAGATATATGATTTGCAGTGTTGGAATCCACGAGATTTCACCACTGATAATCACAAAACGGTTGATGATAGACCGTTTGGCGGCGGCCCTGGCATGGTGATGCTGGCCGAGCCGCTAGAAAAAGCCATAGAAGCTGCGAAGCAAGCGCAGGCTGAAGCGAATGCAGAGATAAAAGAAGAAAGCTGGGTTATCCATCTTTCACCAGCGGGTAAGCCGTTGACGCATCAGAAAGTGATGCAACTGAGTAAGAAGCAAGGCTTGGTATTACTCACCAGCCGTTATGAAGGGGTTGATCAACGCCTGATAGACGCGCAAGTGGATGAAGAAATCTCCATCGGTGACTATGTACTCAGTGGTGGTGAGTTACCCGCCATGGCCTTGATAGACGCGATTGTTAGGCAATTGCCGGGCAGTTTGGGTGATGGTGACTCTGCAATTGAGGATTCGTTTGTAGATGGCTTGTTGGATTGTCCGCACTACACGCGACCAGAAGAATATAAAGGTGTGAAGGTGCCAGAAGTGTTGATGTCTGGTAATCATGCAAAGATCAAGCAGTGGCGTTTGAAAATGTCATTGCAAAGAACTCGGGATCAACGTCCCGATTTATTGGCCGAAAGGCCGTTGACGAAAGAGGAAACACGGCTGCTACAAGAGAAGTAAGTAGCAGGAACAAGTTTCTTCATAACTAAAAGGAACCGCCAAGAATTAATCGTAAGATTAAAACCAGCGGATAAAGGAAAGAAAATGGCAGATATTATTAAAATGCTAGAGCAGGAAGAAATTGCCCGTTTAGGCAAAACAATCCCTGACTTTGCACCAGGTGACACAGTAGTAGTTGGCGTAAACGTTGTTGAAGGTACACGTAAACGTGTGCAGTCATACGAAGGCGTTGTTATCGCTAAACGTAACCGTGGTTTGAACTCATCATTCATCGTACGTAAAATCTCTTCAGGTGAAGGCGTTGAGCGTACATTCCAAACTTACTCACCATTAATCGCTTCAATCGAATTGAAACGTCGCGGTGATGTACGTCGTG
Source organism: Methylotenera sp. (assembly GCA_035459705.1). Classification (GTDB taxonomy): domain Bacteria; phylum Pseudomonadota; class Gammaproteobacteria; order Burkholderiales; family Methylophilaceae; genus Methylotenera. Next base: position 18,618 of record DATHXI010000009.1, read on the forward strand.
CGAAACTGTACTACCTACGTGAGCGTTCAGGTAAATCAGCACGTATTAAAGAAAAATTAGTAGCGCGCGAAAAAGAAGTAATGGCGCCAGTAGTAGATAAAGCAGCAGCAGAAGCGTAAGCAACTGCGGTGCTAAAAAAGCCTCAAGTCTCTTGGGGCTTTTTTATTGCCTGTGAATAATGTATATGGGCATGTTGCACGGTTTGGTTTAACATAACGTCATGATAAGTAACTATGACGCTTTGATAAACACCCAGTTCGGCGCGATTGCGATATCTACCCATGCCAATCAATTAGCGATTGAGTTTCTGACAGAATCCCCTTCACCAAGCAATCACCAATCTAAGCATCCATTAGTCGCGCAGGCTTACGAGCAGATTACCGAATATCTGCAAGCGCCTACTTCATTTAACTTGTCAATCAGTTTGCCCGGTACCGAATATCAGCAACGTGTATGGCAAGCCATCACTTCAATTCCACTAGGTCAAACTCGCACGTATGGTCAGCTGGCGCATCAAATTGGCTCAGGGTCGCGCGCAGTAGCCAATGCCTGTGGCGCTAACCAGTTGCCTTTAGTTATACCTTGCCATCGAGTAGTTGCACAAAATGGTCTAGGCGGTTTTATGCAAAGTAAACCCAATGGCTTGCAAGTTAAAAAGTGGTTGTTACAGCATGAAGGTGTCGATATTAGTCAATATGAGTGAGCATACACTTACGCCTGTAGACGCTAACGAGCTGGATATCTTCATTGACCACTTATGGCTAGAGGATGGTTTATCTAAAAATACATTAGAAAGTTATCGTCTTGATTTAACCACTTTCGCACTCTGGCTGGTCAAGCAAGGCAAGCAATTGATAAGCGTAGATCAGGCCGATATTCAGCAATATCTCGCAGTGAGGTTCCCCCAAAGCAAGCCACGTAGTATTGGACGTTTGATTGCAAGCTTGCGACGGTTTTATCGTTATTTGTTGCGTGAGAATAGAATTAGAAAAGACCCTACTTTACAGATAGAGTCACCAAAATTACCGCGCAGTTTGCCTAAAAGCCTGAATGAAGATGAGGTGGTCGCTTTGCTTAATGCTCCCAATATTGCAGATCCCGTAGGCTTGCGTGACCGTGCCATGCTAGAACTGTTATACGCCTGTGGTTTGCGTGTGTCTGAGTTGGTAGGTGTAAAAGCCACAGAAGTAAGTATTAATGATGGCGTAGTGCGTGTCACTGGTAAGGGCAGCAAAACGCGTTTAGTACCAATGGGGGAAGAGGCAGCAGATTGGATATCACGTTATTTAAGCGGGGCTCGTTTGGAAATATTGCAAAAACGCTTAAGTGATGCATTGTTTGTGACTAACCGCGGTGAAGCGATGACGCGCCAAGCCTTTTGGTACCTCATCAAACGCTATGCTTTATTAGCTGGTATTACTAAACACATGTCACCACACGTGTTGCGCCATGCATTTGCTACGCATTTATTAAATCATGGAGCAGATTTAAGGGTGGTGCAGATGTTGTTGGGGCACTCGGATATTTCTACCACGCAAATTTACACACATGTGGCACGAGAACGTTTGAAACGGCTACATAGTGTGCATCATCCTAGAGGTTAGGTTGTAATATAGCTATAGTCAGTGGCGGACTCTTCAATCACAACGCTAGCATCCCATTCGTCCACAATTTCTTTAGCTCTGGCATAGTCTGAATCACTCACACTGACCCTTACTAAGCCAATCGCAGGGATTTCACCAACACCGCTTTGTAAGTGCTCACCTAAAACATAAGCAGGAATTTCTTGCTGCTCTAACAGGTTTTTAATGAGATAAGCCTCGATACTATTAGCTGCATTGTAGATAGTAATCATTTTGCAGGCCTTTCTATCATCACGCCAAGCGCTTTTAATCCCGGCAATCTCCCTGGTTTAGCTACTTTTATTTTTACGCTTAACACGCCAAATTCGCTGAAAAGCAATTGGCAAATATGCTCGGCTAAAGCCTCCACTAACTGAAAGCTGTTCTTACTTAACGTATCTCGTATAAGCTCAACTACTGCACCATAATCGATAGTATCGGCAATCTCATCACTTTTACACGCTTTGCTTAAGTCGTAGCCCATCTCAATATCTAGGATGATGGTCTGTGGAAGGATGCGCTCCCAAGCCGGCACGCCCAGCTTGGTTTGTACTTTGAGTTCGCTTATAAATATGGTGTCCATAGGATTTATCTTGCTAAGTAATTGTAAAAGGCTGTAATCGTATAAAATGGCGCTAAGTTAATTTTAGAGCATCTTCCATGATACAGGCAGGTTTTATCGTTTTGGCTTATTTGTTGGGTTCTATCTCATTTGGTATTTTGATGAGCAAGGCATTTGGTTTGCCTGACCCGCGCACTGTAGGTAGCGGCAACCCAGGCGCCACTAACGTAGCACGTAGCGGTAAAAAATTACCAGCAATTTTGACTTTATTAGGCGACGCAGCTAAAGGTTGGCTGGCGGTATTTTTGGCGCAAAAATATGGTCTGCACGATGGTTATATTTGTCTGGTTGGTATTGCAGCGTTCTTAGGACACCTATACCCGGTATTTTGCGGTTTTAAAGGTGGCAAAGGCGTGGCAACCGCCCTAGGTGTGTTGCTCGCGTTCTCAGCTTGGCTAGGCCTAGCAGTATTGCTAGTGTGGGCAGTTGCTTTTGTTATATGGCGTTATTCGTCATTAGCCGCTTTAATCGCTGCAGGCGCTTCCCCTTTGTTTGCTTGGTGGTTATTGCCCTACATGGGTTACGGAACTACAGCGCTGATATTAGCTTTGATGCTCACTTGGCGCCATAAAACCAATATTGAAAAGTTATTCGCAGGGACTGAATCAGGCTTTAAGAAAAAATAGTTTTATGGTTGTTGAAGCTCGGCTAAATCCCAGCGCGGTTTCACACTAAAAGCATAATCTTTTTTGTTGGTACTTTGCGCTGCTTTTAAGCGCATAGCCCCGGCAAAGGCAATCATCGCACCATTGTCAGTACAAAATTCTAAACGCGGGTAACTTACTTTGCATAGCTTGCGTTTTGTTGCAGCATTTAGTTTTTCACGCAGTTTGATATTGGCACCTACGCCGCCTGACACAATCAAATTATCCAAGCCGGTTTCACGTAATGCGCTCATACATTTAGTGGTTAAAACTTCTGTCACAGCCTCTTGGAATTCCCAAGCGATATCTGCTCTGGTAGTTTCATCCAGAGGTTGATGTTGATTGGTAAGCGTTAACACCGAAGTCTTTAAACCGCTAAAGCTAAAATTAAGATCACCGCTGTTCAATAATGGTCTTGGTAATTTGAAGCGTGGTTTGCCTTGCATCGCAATTTTCGCCAACGCTGGACCGCCAGGATAGCCTAAGCCTAATAGCTTAGCGGTTTTGTCAAAAGCTTCACCTGCCGCATCGTCTAAAGTGTCGCCAAGTAATTCATATTCACCTATGCCATCAACGCGCATCAGTTGGCTGTGACCGCCAGATACTAGTAGTGCCACGAATGGGAACGCAGGTGGATTGTATTCGAGTAATGGTGCTAATAAATGACCTTCTAGGTGGTGCACATTGATAGTCGGGATTTGCAGGCTGAAAGCGAGTGATTCGGCGAAGCTGGTGCCCACTAATAGCGCGCCAGATAAACCAGGGCCTTGTGTGTAGGCAATTGCATCAATATCTTGCAAGGTTTTGTTTGCTTCTTTAAGTACATGCTCAGTCAGCGGTAATACACGGCGGATATGGTCGCGCGAGGCAAGCTCTGGTACTACGCCACCGTATTCTGCATGCATATCCACTTGTGAGTGTAATGCATGTGACAATAGGCCTTGCTCAGTATCGTACAAGGCGATGCCTGTTTCATCGCAGGATGACTCAACGCCGAGCACTAACATTGGTGAACCTTAAACATTGATTTTGTATCCAAATTTAACTAAAGGTTGAAGTTAAGAATCGTGAATAAATGCTTTAGAAGCACAAATGCACGAAAGAGATTGAAAAAAAGCAATTATACGATTAAAATAGAGGACTTTTCTCAAGTTTGTGACTTATTGAAATTCACACCTTGAGACATTATTACCGATAAGAGAGAACGAATGTCTAGTGTACGTGTAAAAGAGAATGAGCCGTTTGACGTTGCTCTTCGCCGCTTTAAGCGCTTAATTGAAAAAACTGGTTTGTTGAATGACCTTCGCGCACGCGAGTTCTACGAGAAACCAACATGGGAACGTAAACGTAAGGCTGCAGCTGCTGTTAAGCGTCAATATCGTCGCTTACGCAATCAAACATTGCCAGCTAAACTTTACTAAGTCTAGTACTTAGTAATATAGTTATGTCGTTAAAAGCTCAGATATCTGAGGACATGAAAACTGCCATGCGCGCTAAAGATAGCGCGCGTTTGGGCGCAATTCGTTTACTACAAGCTGCGATTAAGCAGCGTGAAGTAGATGAGCGAATTGAGTTAACTGATACTGATGTAATTGCAGCGATTGAAAAAATGCTCAAACAACGTCGTGATTCAATCGCGGCGTACGAGTCTGCAAATCGCCAAGATTTGGCCGATGTCGAAAAGTTTGAAGTCACTGTACTGCAAACTTATCTTCCGCAACAACTTACCGAAGAAGAGCTTAATGCAATTCTTGAAAAAGTCGTCTCAGAAACTGGCGCTTCAGGCATCAAGGATATGAGCAAGGTCATGGCAGCGATTAAACCGTTAGTGGTTGGTCGTGCTGATATGGGCAAGATATCTGGATTGATTAAAACTCGTCTAGGCTAGTCTTAAAAAATTAAAGTAGCAAAAAACTAAGGAGCGATTCGCTCCTTTTTTGTTTTTGTAGTCTTTATGCGATACTTTGTGCTTTGATTAATAAATCTAGTTCTTTAAGCAATAAATCAATTTTTGAGCGAGAGGAATAAAGTGCAAGGCGCACAGCATAAAGCGACGAAGACAGTACTAATGTACGGCGAGGAAGCGAGTACTGCGCAACGCAGCAATTTGTTTCTCGTAGCCAAAAAGTGACATAGCTAATGATTCCGGAAAGTTTTATACAAGAGTTGCTCAACCGCGTTGACGTGGTTGATGTGGTGGATAAAAGCGTGCCGCTGAAAAAAGCCGGTGCGAATTACTCCGCCTGTTGCCCTTTCCATAATGAAAAATCCCCCAGCTTTACCGTAAGTCCTACCAAGCAGTTCTACCATTGCTTTGGCTGTGGTGCGCATGGCACCGCTATTGGCTTCTTGATGGAATATCAGGGCTTAAGCTTTATTGAAGCCATTCATGAACTTGCCAAAATGGTCGGCATGATAGTGCCGCAAGAGACGCGAGATGAAAACCGTCCTGCACAGAAAGAGGTTGTGGGCTTACAAGAGTCTTTGCAACAAGCGGCCCAATATTACAAAACTGAGTTGAAAAAATCACAGCGTGCGATTGATTACCTGAAAGCGCGCGGCTTAAGCGGGCAGGTAGCCGCTAAATTCCAGATTGGTTACGCACCTGCAGGTTGGCAAAACCTGCAAAGCGTATTTCCGCATTACGAGAGTGAAGCCTTAACGACTGCAGGCTTGGTGGTAGAGAATGAACAGGGGCGTCGCTATGACCGCTTCCGCGACCGTATCATGTTCCCTATTCATGACCAAAAAGGCCAAGTCATTGGCTTTGGTGGGCGAGTGATTAACCCGGAAGATACACCAAAATATTACAACTCTCCTGAAACGCCGTTGTTCCAAAAAGGCCATGAGTTATATGGTTTATTCTTAGCGCGGCGCGCCATTCGTGATGCGGGCTTGGCTTTGGTGGTAGAAGGTTATATGGATGTAGTGGCGTTAGCGCAATATGGTATTGAATATGCGGTTGCGGCATTAGGTACAGCAACTACGCCATTTCATATCACCAAGCTTATGCGCCAAGCGGATGAAATAGTTTTTTGTTTTGATGGTGACAATGCAGGTCGTACCGCTGCATGGCGAGCAGCCATGAATGCACTGCCGGCGCTAACAGATGGATTGAAACTTTCCTTTTTATTCTTGCCTAAGGAACATGACCCAGATTCTTATGTCAGAGAGTTCGGTAAAGAGAAGTTTGAGGCTGAAATCAAAGTGGCAATGCCACTGTCGCAATATATCTTGAAGCACTTGAGTGAAGATAACCCGTTACAGAGTCAAGAAGATCGCGTGCGCTTCTTGAATGAAGCGGAACCGATTATGCAGCAAATCAATGCGCCACGTAGCGCCATGTATTTACGTAAAAAAGTGGCGGAATTAGCACAATTGTCGCTTGAAGAAATGCACAGTTTATTGAAGCTGCCTAACCTCAATAAAGCGCCTGTGCAGGCAAGGCCGAAGCAGACGCGAACCACGATCTCGCTTTATAAGCAGATTTGCTTGATGCTGTTGATGCAGCCTGGTTTAGCAAGTGCAGATGATTTGTTGTGGGTACAAACGGATTCTGATGAAGAACTATTATTGCATCAGGCTATTGAAACTTGCTTGCTTCATCCTCATTCTAAACCAGTAGTGATTATGCGTGAGCTTGCTAGAGGAGTTGAAGGCAAAGTAGATGCAAAATTGCTACGTGAGTTAGAGCGTGAATTAAGTCTATTCGATGAGACGTTGGATTTCGCATTAGGCTTTGCAGGTGCCAAACAGCAGTTGCAGCAGATGTATAGACAGAAACAAGAAGGTGTATTGTTAGCGCAAATCAGTGAAAAGCCCTTAAGTGCACTGACAGAAAACGAGAAGGCTTTACTTAAAAATCTTGGTAATAAGCCCAGTCGAAATAGGGTTTAATTCTGTTATAATATAGGGTTACGAAAATCGTGTTAGTTATGCCTGATGATATATTTTAGGCATGGCAATCGCATACATTTAGAGGTAAGTCATGGCAAGACCAAAGAAAAGCGATCAATTAGCAGAGAAAAAAAGTATGGAGTTTGTCAGCCCGGAGCTGCAAGAAGCCAATGCTGAAGAACGCCGTACGCGCCTGAAAACCCTAATCGTATTGGGTAAAGAGCGTGGTTATTTAACCTACGCCGAAATTAATGACCATTTGCCAGATGATGTACAAGATTCTGAGCAAATTGACGGCATTATCGGCATGATCAATGACATTGGTATTCAGGTGTATGAAGAAGCGCCTGATGCCGAAGTGTTATTGATGTCTGATGCGCCACCGCCAGTAACCGACGAAGATGCGGTAGAAGAAGCTGAACAAGCGCTTGCTACAGTGGATTCAGAGTTTGGCCGTACAACTGACCCAGTGCGTATGTACATGCGTGAGATGGGTACAGTAGATTTGCTAACTCGTGAGAGTGAAATTGAGATTGCACGTCGTATTGAAGATGGCCTCAAACACATGGTGCAAGCGATTGCTGCTTGCCCAACGACTATTGCTGCCTTACTTGAAATGGTGGACAAGGTTGAAAGAGACGAGCTCAGCGTTGATGATTTGGTGGATGGTCTGATTGACTCTGACATTGGCTTAGATGATGCCATGACAGTAGAAGCTACTGAAGAAGATGAGCCAGAAGCTGAAGAAGATGAAGACGACGATGAAGATGGCGCAAAAGCTGCAGCCATTTCAGCTGAAGCCTTAGCTAAGCTTAAAGAAGAAGTGCTGACACGTTTTGCAGTTATTCGTGCTGCACACACCAAAATGACAGTGATTTTAGCGGCTAAGGGTTCGCAAGATCCAGAGTATCAAAAACTTTTGTCTGAGATTCTAGAAGAGTTAACTGCATTCCGTTTCTCAGCCAAACAAGTTGAAGGTCTATGTGACCAAGTGCGTGATATGGTGGAAACTATCCGTGGCCATGAGCGTAAAGTGTTGGATTTCTGTGTTGAAAAATCTGGTATGCCACGTCCGCATTTCATTAAATCGTTCCCTGGTAATGAAAGTAATTTGAATTGGTTTGCTGAAGAACTAAAAGCAGACAAACCTTATGTAGAGAAATTGGCGCGTTATAACCACTCAGTTTTAGATCAACAACAGCGCCTGATTGATTTGGAAAACAAAGTGGGTATTCCAATCAAAGAGCTTAAAGAAATCAATAAGCAGATGTCTACGGGTGAAGCACGTGCACGTCGTGCTAAGCGTGAGATGATTGAAGCTAACTTGCGTTTGGTGATTTCTATCGCTAAAAAATACACCAACCGTGGTTTGCAGTTCTTGGACTTGATTCAAGAAGGTAATATCGGTCTGATGAAAGCGGTCGATAAATTCGAATACCGTCGTGGTTTTAAATTCTCAACCTATGCAACATGGTGGATTCGTCAGGCAATTACACGTTCTATCGCTGACCAGGCCCGTACAATCCGTATTCCTGTGCACATGATTGAAACGATTAACAAAATGAATCGTATCAGCCGCCAGATTTTACAGGAAACAGGCGTAGAACCAGATCCAGCATTGTTGGCAGAGAAAATGGAAATGCCTGAAGACAAGATCCGTAAAATATTGAAAATCAGCAAAGAACCAATTTCAATGGAAACACCGATTGGTGACGATGAAGATTCACATTTAGGTGACTTTATTGAAGACAGCACAACATTAGCGCCAGTAGATGCAGCAGTATATGCAAGCTTGCGTGACGCGACTTCTGAAGTGCTGGAATCACTTACACCACGTGAAGCTAAAGTATTGCGTATGCGCTTTGGTATCGAGATGAATACCGACCATACGTTAGAAGAAGTGGGTAAACAATTTGATGTAACGCGTGAGCGTATTCGTCAAATCGAGGCAAAAGCGTTGCGTAAATTGCGTCACCCAACACGTTCAGAACGTTTGCGTAGTTTCCTCGAAACCGGGCAAGACTAGTAGCTGTGAGGTTTATGGCCCCTTAGCTCATGCTTGGTTAGAGCAGCGGACTCATAATCCGTTGGTGCTGTGTTCGACTCACAGAGGGGCCACCATAAAATAAAAGGACTCGGAGAAATCTAAGTCCTTTTTTCTTTTTATGTATTCAAGATATGTTTAATTTATCTAATATGATTAAAGGTGCATATAATCAGTAAGAATCTTGGTTAACAGTGATGCAGAGCTCAGGTTTTAGCTTTCAGAATTCCCCAGATTCTTTCAGAAACACGGGGTTTAATATATTTAACCGACAGTACTTTAAACCCTTCCCAGGGGTTGAAAGGTAACAAAGATAGCCAATGCAGCAGCAAGCTGGATGCGTTGGTATAAGTCACCCAGTTATATCTGTTGGCTAATAATTCAAAAACGTTCATTCTGGACGGATTTACAAAAAAATACTCCATCGGTGTTGATTCACCTGAAACTAAACTGGCATCAAAAATATTTCCATTGGCAAAATATTCACGAATTCTCAGCGCAAGGTCATCTGCCATGTGTTTTGGATAATTAATCCAGTCGTTAGGACGCATGTCTGCTTCAAAATAATAACGCTCCTTGGTGGTACTACACTCAATGCATGTGATATTACAAAAACCATGTGCACTTAGTGTTTTACCTAATGCAGACAGTTCTTTAAAAATACGAGGATCAATGCAATGTGAAGGGTAATAAACTCTCTGTTTAGAAGGCCCGTATGGCCCGTTAATGGTAGAGGTGCTATGACTGCAGCTAAAGCATATTAGCTCGCCATTTTGAAAAAAAGCTGATAAATCAATAAGTCTACCCTCAATATATTTTTGAATCAGAATTGGTTGCTCCTTGAAGTGAGTTGGAACATTCATGATGTCAATCTCGCTATTCAGCCGGAACGTACCAATGCCACCGCCAGAGTAATCAATTTTTAAAAGGGCTGGGTAACCAACACCTTTCACCTCTTCAGCCAGCGTTTCCCATTTCTCAAGCTTTTTGTAAGGAGGAGTAGTTATGTTAGCCAGAGAGAAACGTTCTGACAGTGCTATTTTTGAGCAAATATGCCCCACGGCCTTTGCACTGCATATAGGTAGTAATTCAAGTTTCTCATCCTCAGTGAGTGAGGAATCTGTAATCAGTTTGAGTGCAACATCACCCAACGGAACTATTAATTGATATTTATCTGCAAGTTTGGAAGTGAGTGCAGTGAATTGATCAGGACTGGTAAAGAAAAATAGTCGGTTAATGTTTCTGTATAAATAATGAAACCGGTGTGAAGTTATCATATCTAATTCAAACCCCGACCGCTTTAATAGAGCAATCATTTCCGTGTTGCAAAAACTTCGTTGATCCGCAATCAGTAAAGCTCTAAATTTTTTCATTAACTAAATGCTTTTTAAAGTTTCGTTCACCGATCGCATTTTTGAGTAAAGCTTGTTGTTCATCGTTCAATAGCCATTTCAATTTTACAATTTTTTGATGTGTAGGATTGTTCACCAATAGTTCAATTTTAATAATCGAGTATTCGTTGAAAAGTTTTTCCCATAAAAAATGAGTAATATTGAGTGCCTTGTATCCCGCTAGATTGCTTTTTTTGAATAATTTTTTAATCCAATGACGATTCAGCTGAATGTTGTCCAGATAGTTAGGAATTATTCCTAGCACGTCGCTAATCGATAATTTTGTCGTTTCATGTAAAGCGATTTGATGATGTGTAAACCATTGCGACATGCCAACTTCGTAAGTTCTTATGACCTCATTTCTGTCGCTGATAGGCGTCATATTGCCCCACCAGTTTTTAAAAGCTGGCGAGTTAATTACAGATTTTCCATAAAAGGAAAAGAAATAACTCTGAATATGATAAAGCGGTGCACTACAGGTCGATAATCCATACATGCCATCTTGATTAAGGTGTTTAAAATAACGCCTATAAAGCTGACTCGGCTGGAAACATACAAAGGAGCTATTCCACATGATAATATGGTTAGCTTCATTGATATTGATAATAAGCTCTAGCCCAAGCTTATAAGACCAGAAGTCATAACCAATATTTGGGCGTATCAGGATGCTGGCATAAGGCGCTAGGACTTCTGTGTACTCTTCTTTGAGGTGAGTAGATACAAAAATAACTTGTTTTGCAAAAACAGAAATATATCGAACATGATCAATGATGTGCTGCGCAAGGTGACCCTCATGATCGTAATGTGCGATAATAAAAATCATGTGGTTATTTTTTGAAGTCATATTGCAGACATTTGAAATGGCGATGTGTAATATTACTGCAATGTTGAGAGTCAGATCTAAAATCTATGGATAACAGCGCTAAAATCCCGTTTATTATCAACATTCATGTCGAGCCCGATGAGCGCCTCATTCCATTTCGCAAGCGGCGCTGGTATGGCTATGAGAACCTGCACGCTTATCTCAATAGCAGGAGATCTGAATTGGAAAATGCAACAGGCAGTCCAGTCAAATTCAATTGGTTATTTAGACTCGATTATCAGATTGAGCATGTTTATGGCTCTGCAGATTGGGCACTCCATGAATACAAAGCACTAATTGAGCAATCACTCCAAGCAGGTGACAGTTTTGGAGTGCATATCCATAGCTGGCGCCCCTGTAAAAAACTGTTTAGCAAGACCTGGGTCGCTGATTTTACTGACTCAGACTGGATTGAGTCCTGTGTTAATCTTGCACATAATTGCTATATCAATTATTTCAAGCGTTCCCCTAGCTACTTCTCCTTTGGTGATCACTACATGAGCGAAAGTGTACTGAATCAGCTTAGTCATCTTGGCTATCGCTGTGACGCGACCATGTATCCCGGCAGGCCGGCAATCAAGCGTTTTGTCGAAAATGAGATCTCGATAGGTATACTGCCCAGCTTCGCAGAAACACCCAGACATCCTTTCAAAGTCAGCCTTAATACCGTAGCTGATCAAGCCACTAAAAACACATTGTGGGAGATTCCAGTTAGCGTAGCATCAAGCAAAGACTCGGAGCAGACTTACCCTGATAAGCTGCTTCTTGGTATCCCATTTCAGAAAATCCCACAAATCATTCAAGACAACCTCTCACTACCATCCCCTTACTTATTTGCTGAAGTTCGAACAGATGTAAGGATGGATCGATACAATCGATCGCAATTTGATCAGGCGTTGGATTACCTGATCCAGCATCCACTCGCCGCAAAAATGCAATATGTGAGCGTAGATCAGTTTGTGGACCATCTTGATGCTCATTAGACTAACCATGTAATGCAGTAGTAATTGAGAACGTCACGACACGAATCAGTCATTCGTGATTACCGATACTATAATTGAGAAAAACCGTTAAGTTCTGTAGTTCTACGCTGATAGTCTGTGTTCATAATCCATTGGTGCTGTGTTCGACTCACAGAGGGGCCACCAGTATTTATCAGCTCACAGAAATGTGGGCTTTTTTCTTTGTAAACGTGACAATTGACTACATTCGACTCAAAGCAGACATGCAAGCCACAATGATTTTATTCAATTCAACAACCTAAATTTGAAATGGATGAAATTCTTTCGTTGGGTTTTAGTAACTCCTCAAATTGCTCAATCGGTACCGGCATGCCAAACAGGAAGCCTTGGTAGGTTGTGCAGCCTTTGTTCAGGAGGAGTTGTCGTTGATTTTCAACTTCCACTCCTTCTGCAATGATGTCCAAGTTCAGGCTTTTTGCCATAGCAATAATGGTGAGCACAATCGCTTGATCGTTGATATCAACGGCAATATCGCGCACAAACGACTGGTCGATCTTGAGCTGATCCAGTGGTAATTTCTTGAGATATTGCAGCGATGAATAACCGGTGCCAAAGTCATCCAATGAGAACCTGACGCCGATTTCCTTCAATGCATTCATGGTGGCAATGGTGTCTTCGATGTTCTCCAGTAACAGGCTTTCTGTCAGTTCCAGCTTGAGCCGCATCGGGTTGATGGCATGGCGTTGAACGGTAGCTTGCACTATATCCACAAAGTTAGCTTGGCGGAATTGTTTAACACTTACATTCACTGATAGAGTGAGCTCGCGGGTGAGCACCTTTTGCTGCCATGTCTTGAGTTGGGCGCAAGCTGTATCTAGCACCCATTGCCCGATGGGCACCATCAAACCTGTATCCTCTGCAAGTGGAATGAATTCTGCAGGAGGCACTAAACCACGCTCTGGGTGTATCCAGCGGATCAAAGCCTCTGCTCCTAATGGATGGTGCGAACTGTCGACTTGGATTTGGTAATACAAATGGAATTGCTGGTTACCAAGGGCTTTGCGTAATTCGTGTTCGAGGTCTGCGCGGGCAGTGATGCTTGCCTGCATTAGTGGATCGAAGAAGCGTAGGGTATTACGGCCTTCGGCTTTAGCTTGGTACATGGCAATGTCGGCTTGTTTCAGTAGCTCCTCCATCTCTAGTTCGTGGCCGTTAAACAACGTGGCACCGATGCTGGGTGTGCTGTGGTATTCGTGCGTTGCAAGAGGGTAGAGTTGGGCCAGGGTGGCCAAGATTTTATTGCCAATGGCTTCTGTCTGTGCCGCAGCTTCAATAGATTGTTCGCTCAGGCCTTCCAGCATCACCACGAACTCGTCGCCACCCAAACGAGCCACGGTGTCGCCTTCACGCACACAGGTCTCAAGGCGTTGCGCAACCTGTTGTAATAGCAAATCCCCGACGTCATGACCGAGGGTGTCATTGAGAGTCTTGAAATGGTCGAGGTCGAGAAACAGTAGCGCCCCTCTCCGGTCGGTACGTGCACTGGAAGCCAATGCATGTTGGAGTCGGTCCAGCAGAAGTCGTCGATTGCCCAATCGCGTGAGAGGGTCATAGAAGGCCAGACTTCTGATCTCCTCCGATGCTGCCTTGCTCATGGTGATATCAGTCAATGAAGCAACGTAATTCATGACGATACCGTCACTGCCTTTCACTGCAGTGAAGGTGAGATGCTCCGGATAGACCTCTCCATTCTTGCGTCGGTTCCAAACTTCACCTTCCCATGCCCCCGTGCGATTGATGCTTTCCCACATCTCAGCGTAGAAGTCCACATCATGTCGCCCTGAGCTGAGCATGCCCGGGTGTTTACCTATAACTTCTTTCTCGGTGTAACCGGTGATACTAGTGAAGGCACGGTTTACCCGAAGAATCGCTCTATTGGCATCAGTGACCAGCATGCCTTCCTGAGATTCGAAGGCGATGGCGGCTATGCGAAGATTCTGTTCCGCTAGCCGGCGCTCAATGGCGATGCTGGCCAGACGGGTGGATTGTTCGATAAGGTAAATTTCAGATTCAGTAGGCGTATGAGATTTACCATGATAGATGGTAAATGTACCAAGTACCTGGCCCGATGAGCATAGGATAGGCTGCGACCAGCATGCGCCTAATCCAGCCTTGGCAGCGAGTTCTTTGTAGGGTGCCCAATAGGGATGCGTCGCTATATCGTCAACGATGACGCGCTTACTGGTAAAAGCGGCAGTGTCACAGGAACCGACACCCATGCCAATTCTGATGCCGTCGATGGCTGTGTTATAAGAATCAGGTAGACTGGGGGCTATGCTCTTACCGAGATGCCTACCTTCGCTATCTAGCAACAAAATACTGCAAAGCATCTCAGGATTGAGTTTCTCCACGTTTCGCACAAGGACTTTAAGAATATTGGGGAGCGATTCATCACCAGCCAGCAGCTCCAAAATTCGGCTGCGAAATTTTTCGTACTTCTCGACTCGCTTGCGTTCACGATCCATTTCAATAAGATTGGCCTGCTTTCTCGCCAGCCAGCCCAGTACACTGTTTTCCATATCATCAGCGATCGCGAGGGAAGGCGAGAAATTCCCGTTGCTTATTTTGGCAATTTGCGCTTGCACCTCATCAATTGAACCTCCCAGCTGAGCTTTCAAGGCTAAGTAAGTCCGCCTTAGGCTCAATATCAACCCAAATACAAACGAGGCCAATAGAATTTGCAAGATCGTTGCGATAGTCTCAGCGGCATGTACAGCATTAAGACTGTGCTCTTCCATCATCGAGTTGACTTCGTAGATAGGCTTCATAATTGCTGCTTTGGACTGATGATACTTTTCGTCATACAACATCTGGAGAGCCTTGGTTCGGCTTGCTTCGGCCTCGGGACCTGGTGTTTCAACCAATTTCATCGCGTTGAGTTCGACAGTGCTTAGATCGTCGGAATTGGCTTTGGCTTTCGCTAGCTTGCGGTACTCTTGCTCGGTAAATCCTGCCTGCCGTATTAAATCCAGCAGTGCAATGGCCTGATGGCCGTCAGCACGTGGTGGCTTGCCTCCCATCATGACAAGGTCCCAATAAACTTGCTGGTATTCCTCTGGTCGCGGCCTCTTACCGTTGCGGATATCCAGAATGTTCAAATAGTGTTTTTTGTAGATGGGGTTGCCGGTCGCAACATAAGTTCGCACCATTCTGGTCAGGTCATCCGAGGACTGACGAAGTTCACTGGTCAATAAAAAAGACTGATGTCGCATCTCGTTAGCGCGATCAATCTGCTTTTCTGACCAAATGTAAATGGCAAAGGAAAAAGCGAGGGCGGCGAGCATGCCTATTGTCAACCAGAGACTGCTTGCAAAGGAGCTAGGCGCGATGCTTTTTATGGTCATATGTACCTTTTAAGAGCAAACTTTTCTTATTATGCATTGCCTTGATCGCCTTATAAAAAATATCTGGCGAGAAAGTAGGTTGTGAGCTTTGCCTAATGATTTGACGTGCCTGAATGCCTGTTTATTGGCGATCAGCTTAGTGTCTTTGAGACGCGGGATGTATGCATCCACAATAAAGAATCCGGTAATCAGCTAGTTTTTTTATTGTTTCAAAAAGCCCTAAAGTTAATGATATTGAAATTCATGTCAGGGCAACCTAAACCGCCATAATCCTTAGAAGTGCCATTACCATCAATATGTTGAATTACGCATGATGACTTGCCCCCAGTAGGTAGAGCTCCACATGAAACACGATACTGGTCAATAGTAACTTTACTCTTACTATTGGTAACAATTAATGTTCCATAAGACCCAGAGCTAGCATAACTCCCATCATTTTTTATAGAACCTCCTTCTACTTTGCAACCGGAAGTGCTAAATGATAATTTTTTACCATTATCTAACGAAAATGTATGCTGCTTACCTGAACTACCTCCGACAGTTGTACCAGTAGTTGCACATCCATGTAATGAAATTACAATTAATATACCAATAATTTTCTTAAACATTTTCTCATCCTTATTTGTCATTAAAAGGTGTGTGAACTAGCCCCTGAATAACGGATCAGATATCCGCTGGACGCCCTACGCCATAACCCAGTACGCCATCCAGACGCAAGCCGAGCAGCAGGTTCCATTCGGCCTCATTCTCCACCGAGACCGCATAGACCTTAATATCGAGCCCGTGCGCCACCTTGGTGATGGATTCAATGAGGAACTGGTTGTCCTTGCTCTCCAGAATGCCATGCACATAGCTGCCATCCACCTTGATGTAATCGAGCTTGAGCTTGCTCAGGTAGCCGAAAGAGGAGAAGCCGCGACCGAAATGGTCGAGACCGACGCGTGTGTGGTACATGAATAGCTTGTTGATAAATTCGCTTAGGGCATCGATATTCTCGACGATGCCATACTCGGGGATCTCGATCAGCAGCCTCGAAGCTGCATCAGGGACTTTCGCCAGCTCTGCGCACAGCCAATCGATGAACTCCTTGTTTTGCACACTGGCAGGGAAGAGATTGACTGCTACCGGAGTATCTCCGTAGCGCTTGCTGACTAGCCGCGCAAGGACTTCGGTGACCATCATTCTGTCAAAATCCGTAGATAAGCCATGACGTTTGACCATCTGGGTGTATATCACAGCGGGAATTACTTCGCCCTTTTCGTCGGTCAGGCGCATGAAGGCCTCGTAATGCAAAATCGTTTTTCGGTCTGAGTCGTTCGAATCCTTGACCGGCTGCAATAATAGGGATAGGCGATTGTTTTGTAATGCATCGCGCAGGACTTCGCCCCAACGTGTCGATGTATTCACGGTGCTCGCACCTGATTTAGCTGGGTCAATCAGGTGCATGGTATTAGGCCCTTCCTGCTGAGCCGTGCGCAGTGCTAGATCGGCGGCCGACATCACCTCGCCATATGTCTGCCCGCTGAACAGCGCAACACCGATATGGCCGACTTCCTCACTATCGACCAGTCCGCGCTCCTTGAATCGTGGCAGCGAGCGGGCCAGTTGGTTGCCTAGCCCACTTATTTCCTGTTCGTCGACGTTATGGACCACCACAGCAAAATCGGCACCCGACAAGTGTGCCGCAAAATATTCTGGATTTGACTGAGCTTTGCAGATGGCATCAATGAAGCCTGCCGTGTTGCGTAGCAGTTCGTCGCCATACTGGTATCCGTGCTTGTTGTTGTATTCCTTGAAATCCTTCAGTTCAAGTAGCAGCACGGCGCCATGCTCGCCAGTGTTGATCAAATGATTGAGTTGCATCTCAAAATAACGCCGGTTGGCGAGGCCAGTCAGGGCATCACGGTAATTTTCGGAACGCAGACGTTCGATAGATGCTGACTGCTCCTCGAACATCGCCTTGACTTTACAAGTCATCTGGTTCATGGCTTCGACCACACTGCGCAGTTCAAGAGTCCATGGCAGTTTGGTCTGCACTGGATATTCGCGGTCACAGATCGCCCTCGCTTGAGCTTCGACTGTGCGTAGCGGCCGCAAAATGTAATGCAGCGCCACCGCACCTAGCGTGAAGGCCAGCACCGACATCCCGGCAAACCACCAGAACGATTGTACCGCGCTGGTCCACAAAGCCATGTAGGCGTATCCCGGATTAACCAGCACCTTGACCACCCCGGCCTGTTGCCAGCCGTTCATGATTAGTGCTTCGCCCGGGGGCGTATCCAGCGTGAATCGCTCGATAAACCATTTCGGCACGTTATTCAAATTAACCTGCTGAGTTTTATTTACGACGGGCTTGCCCTCGACGTCAGTCACGATTACCTCGCGGTAATAGCCGCTATCCGAAACCGCACTCACCATACGCTCGACCATCACATAATCCTGCTTGCCCATGTGCTGCGATAGCGACATGCCCAATGAGGTCGCTGTATCCTGCGAAATGGTTCGCAGCTGGTTGTTGAGGTAGCTGCGCGTATTCTGGATGCTGAGCGTAAATGTTCCGGCAAAGAGCATTACAAACAACAACACGATCATTGCCAAAAGTTGCTTGAGTAGTGTCATCTTGATTCCTTCACAAGTTTTACTCGAATTCCTTGCCCATGCGCGATATCATTTCGCGCCACATACCGAGCCCGTTTGATCCGCCGGCGATGCTTTTGCCAGACGAACGCTCTTTTGCCAGCCACAAGCCCTGACCATTAAAGCTGTATACCGGCGCCAGGTCGGGACGTTCAGAAGCTGGTTTGATTTCCGGCTTGAGGTTATCCAATACCAGCGGCATTGCTGCCGGTGTCGCAAAGTATGTCAGCACCATGTGCGACCGATTGATGGGGTCTACATTCTGCGCCTTGACGTAAGTGATCGTCAGCTTATCCATCGGCAATTTCAACGCCAGCAGGGTGAAATATTTTCCAATTGCAAAATCTTCACAGTCTCCACCGCCCGAAGCCAGAGTTTCGAGCGGGGTAGCCCAATATTCTTCGACACCGTAATGATCAAAGTCCGATACCCAGAGCACATTCTGGTTAAAGAAATTATTTACAAGCGTTAGCTTTTCCTGCACTGATTTTCCCTGGGCTGAGGAAATCAGCTGAAACCAGTCGGAAACACGCTTGCGACCAACCGCATTATATTTAGCCTCGATGGCTGAAAGCTGCCTCTCAGAAATCGATATAGAAGAACCATCTCTGATAACAGCAGGCAGCAACAGCGACACGCCAAGCAGAACCACCAGCATGACCCATTTTAGGCCGGAAGCAATTAATCGTAGAATGGTGCGTCGGGGCATTCTCTATCCGAAACTATTGTTATCAGCTTAGGCAAACATTATTCACGCCGCAGAAATAATAAACCGGCATAAAATCCGGTTTATTATTACAAAATTTCAGGTTGATATACGCTGGCCATAGAGTTGCTATGGGATATTACTCGTTAGTAACGTTTAGCATAAGTCGTCATTGCGCTGTACTCAACTTTGCTTCTTCGCGTGGGGCAACACCCAGTGTTTCAAGCAAGCGACCTGTATCGGCCATCAGGCGATAGCGAGAGAACAAATCTATATACTGTGCCTCCAGGTAATTGGAACGAGCGTTATAAAGTTCGTTTTCGGAATCCAACAAATCCAGCAGGGTGCGCTGACCGAGATTGAATTGTTTGGCATAGCCATCGCGTGTGCGCTCTGCAGCATCAGCTGTCGCCTTGAGTTTCGGTAAACGATCTTGGGCGGTAAGTAATGAATTCCAGGATAAGCGCAGGCTTTCTTCCACCTGACGTTGGGTACGATGCATCACTTCTGTGGCTTCTAGGGTCTGGATGCCAGCTTCCGAAATACGAGCCTTGTCTGTCCCGCCGTTGAACAGGTTATAGCGCATACGCACCATTGCATAGGCATCGTGGTTCTTGAAATCTACACCATCTATATCTTGGTTAAAGTTAGTACCCAGTTCAAGATTGACTCGTGGCTTGAGCAAAGACTCAGCGGCACTTTTCTGCGCTTGCGTAGCTTCGATATCCGCCATTGCAGATCGTAGTATCGGGTTATTTTCCAATGCCACTTTCAATGCATCGTCAACACTGGCCGGGGCTTCGACGGCTGCTGGTTTAACCAGCGCATCAGGCATCGTGCCCACAACACGGTTATACGCAATATTGGCTTCCCGCAGGTTTGCTTCAGCCGAAGCCACATTTGCCTGGGAAAGGGAAAACCGAGCTTGCGCCTGATCAAGATCAGCCTTGCGACCAATGCCACCTTCACTGCGGACCTTGATCTGGCCGAAAGTTGTATCGTGAGCCGCCAGGTTTTCTTGAGCTAGCTTAAGTAACTCTTCACGGCGCAACACATCCAGGTAAGCCTCAATGGCTTTCAGGCTAATTTGTTCGGAAGTCCCCATCACTTTGTGCGATGCAGAAGTTAATCGTGATTTTTGGCGATTAACTTCGCTACTGGTAGCAGAGCCATCATATAGTAATTGGGAAAGGGTAAGGCCGGCTTCGCGACGCCAGAGGGTATCATCGCCACCTGGTTTACTGCGGGTGGAAATATTCTCGTTCCACTCTCTACCAATACCAAGATTCAAATCGACTTTTGGGTAATAGCCACCCTTAGCTTGCTTCACCGCTTCATCAATAGACAACTTGCGGTTGGCATCAATAAGGATGTCCGGATTGGTTTGAATGGTCTGGCTCACCGCCTCTGAGAGTGTGGTTGAAGATGCAACCCCGGAAAAGCCAAGTTGGCAGATAACAGACACCGCTAAGACGATACACTTTTTACTCATTCTTACGCTCCCTAGACATTTTTATTAATATTAAGCAAACCAACGGATTACGTTAATTCTGAAGGTAAATCTATAAACTGTATATTGCAATACATTTTTGTTTTTTTGAGAAAAATTTTTTCTAGCTGTTGCAGAAATGATACACCAAACAAAAAAGAAGACAACCTCCTGGACGTCACCCAATAAGGTCAGCCATTACACCCAATCTTCCTCGGAAAGATAAATATCTTCCCGCCGGTCTCCCCGCGAAGTTACGTGAAACAACCGCTCGATAGCTCTACCCGTAACGGTCTTGCCATTACAGTAGATTACACTGCATGATTGTCGTAGTGTAAGAGTTGACCCCGTCGTGTGCGAACAGCTGATTAGCACGAGGGGCCTCCTACTTTTATTTGCGGCCAGAAGAATCGGCCGGAGCAGTTACCGGCGCTATGCGCCGGTATTCAGGTGATGCTCAATCAAGAAGTACTGGTTAAACCACTTGGATATTGCTATCCACCAACAAAGTTACCGTTGTGCTGCTGATTGTCGCGGTATAGTGGATAAAGCCTTGAGCATCAGCAGGGCCTGTAGCCGTAAATTGGCCAGCTCCTGCACCAAGATCAAGATTCAGCGTATCGCCCGCATTGCCCAAGACATGCAGCGTATTTAGATCAGCGCCAACGTTGCCGGACGTAAACTGCAAAACATCCGCAGCATTCAGAACAACGGTGGTGCCAATGCTTGCGCTGCTGGCCGTATCATCCGTAATCAACAAACCTTCGGTATTGCTAATTGAAGTTTTACCAGTCAAATTGATTGTCGAATTTGCCGTTGCCAATCCATCAAGGCGCAACAGGTCGATACCGCTACCGCCGTTAAGCGTAGAGTCAGCAGCATCGTAGACTAGGATGTCGTTGCCAGCACCGCCGCTCACGCTGTCCACGCCAGCACCGCCATTCAGGATATCGTTGCCAGCACCGCCGGTTAAGGTGTCATTCCCCGCATCGCCAGCCAAATAATTAAATTGAGCAGGTAAGGGATCGGTAAGCGTATTCGCGCCCGAGGTACCATCCAGCGAAGTAGTCTGAGCCTGGGTAACAGTGGCCTCGTTGGTGCCTGTTGTGCCACGATCATCCGGCGTGAAGGCAAAGGTAATCGCCGTTGGATCATTGCCGCCACCGCCAGTTGCTGTGCCATCCACCTGTAGCTGGACATTGTCAGAGCCACCTGATGCGTTGATAGTCGCGCCATCCAGTACGAAGTCGGTCACGATGGTCTTGGTTCCGCCCGCCGCTTCCAGAGCTCCATTGAAGGTTTCAGTAGAAAGCATGTTGAAACCGACGTCCTTGTTCAGACTGCCCTGTTGCCCTTGCGCATCCAGCACGTTGTAGGTGGCGTAGGCATGGAATGGATTATTCACATCCGCAACCGTCAGGATGCTGACCTGTTGCACATTGTTGGAATTGGTGATCAAGCTACCAATCAGGATGTTTGGTGGTGGAACATCATTGTCGGTAATGGTACCGGTCGCTGCTACACCGCCTACGCTCAGGTTGTAGTTCTCACTGCTTTCAACGAGCGCGTCGTTGGTGGTCGGTGTGGTGATGGTGAAGCTGGTCACGCCCACCGGAATGATCACGTTGCCGGCAACCAGGGTTACGCCATCACTGAAGGTTGGCGGTACTGTGTAGTCGGCACCCGCTGTCGCGGTGTTGCCCGTCAGGCTGTAAGCGAAGCTCAGGGTATGGTCGGCCGCACCGGACAGCGTGACGGTATGGACCAGGTTGGTGCCCTCAGTCTCCGTGTCGGAGGTGACTGAGGCGACGGTCGTCGTGTCGTTGTCGATAATGGTGGCTTGGGCGCTGGCATTGTAGTCAGTACCCAGACTGTTCAATGTGGCATGCAGGGTGAAGGTTTCGTCCGCTTCATCTACCGTGTCATTGACGGTGTCGGTACGTACCAGCAAGGTGCTGTCGCCAGTCGCAACGCTGATGGCGCCAGTGACCGCGGTCCAAGTAGCGCCGCCATCGGTGCTGTATTCAAACACAGCGCCGTCGTAGTCAGCGCCGGTCAAGGCCGTGCCATCTGCCAGGGACAGGGTCACGGCACTGCCTGCTGCCGCACCAGTCACGGTGACCTGGAATACGGCGTCCGTGCCTTCCGGTACTGTGATGTCGCCAGTGCCTGTTTCACTTCTCGGGTCGCCTACCGTGATGGTCGGGAAGTCGTCGTTGATGATGTTTACCGTGAACGTGCTCGTTCCGATCGTGGCACCGGTAGCGCTGTCCAGAATAATACTGAATGTCTGGTCTGTTTCAGCTACACCATCCTCTACGATGTTGACTGTAACTTCATAGGTGTTCGATCCACTTGGTATGGTGATGGTATGAGGCCCTGTGCCGCCATCAATGTAATCCTCACCATAGATGGCAGTACCATCAGCAAGATGATAGGTGATCGTTACCGGATCGTGAACAAGCGGGAATGGGTTACCAGCCGCATCAGTAAGCTGGAAGGTGAAAGTGATAGGTTTCGTATCAACAATTGGAGGGCCTTCCTGCTGTGGTGTAGACGACGTCCCTTCGACGACATCCGCAACTGTGCCGTGAATCACAATTGGAGGCTGACCTTCAACCGGAGGCGGCGGTAAAATAAGTACAGACACCACAGGAATGGCTGCCTCAATGATCGGCGGCAACTCTTCAGTTGGGGGTGGGAATGCAACAGAAATCGGACCAGTCGGGAAGCCGCTGGTGACATTGCCCTGAGTGTTGTTGAAGTCAATCACGAGTGGAACGGATGAGCCTTCGTCACCAAGGGTGCCACCGGCCGCAGCTGCGTCGGTGACGAGGGAAGGGTCGCGGCCTTCGGCGATGGCTCTTTCAATACGAGCAACTTCGTCTTCGGCCTGTTGTTCTAGCGAAGCCTTGGGGCTGTAGATATCGGCATCGAGCACGATATGGGTAGAGCGCGGGAGGTCAAGATGGGTGCCGTCTTGGAATTCGACGATTACCGCACCATCAGCGGAGGTGAATATGGTCTCGTTAGCATAAACCTTGTCGCCTACTTGCAGAACACGCTCAGTGCCGTTTGCATCAACAGCCTTGACTGTACCAACGACCGTTTTTACGGTACCGATGGAGGTGAGCTGTGTGCCAGAAGTAACAGCCTTGGTTGTAGTTGTGTTTTCAATTGCCATGATAACCTCCCTTAAAACTGCCAGATTAGAATGTGACTCGCAGAATAATTTCTGCGACATGCTGATCATACTAAGCACAGCAACATGAATTTCCTATAGTACCTTGGTACTAGGTCAGACCCAGCCCGAGGTGGGGGTATCATGGCTTGTTCTGTTTTAAAGATTCGTATTCAGACGTAAGCTTGAACCTACGGAGATTAAACCCATGAAGAGTAGAACCTTTTTTGCTTATATGTAGGATGTGCCGCTGTTTTAGCTTTGGGGGCGACTGTCGTATGGGCTGATACAGGCTTCATCCCATCGGTAACCTCAGACGAGCTACCAAGAAACTATGCATTACTAATCTCATCCTTACGATGAGAAGATTGCGATACCTTTTCCGATTGTTACACGGCTAGGTTGACTCAGGGGAGACATCATTTTCTAACGCTCCCGCATGGCATCGGACTTGGCCTTGATGATGGGCTTGAGCAGATAGTTCAGGATGGTCTTCTTGCCTGTGCGGATATGCACGGTGGCCACCATGCCCGGCATGATTGGCAGACTCTTGTTGCTGGCGTTGAATTTAGCAGATTTTGTCCGCACCCGTACGATGTAGAAACTCTCGGTCTTGTCACCTTTTTCGGTAGTAATAGTATCGGCGGTGATGTTTTCTACCTGGGCATCAAGGCCACCATAGACCGAGAAGTCGTAGGCTGTGACCTTGACCGTGGCATCCTGGCCGGGGCGTATGAATCCGATATCTGAAGGCCGGACCTTGGTTTCGACTAGTAACGTGTCTTCCAACGGCACGATCTCCATAACTTCCATGCCAGGCTGGATGACGCCGCCAACTGTCGTGACCTTGAGCAGCTTGATAATTCCTGTCACCGGAGAGCGCACCGCAGTACGAGCGAGGCGATCCTCTGCCGCAACGCTGATGGCACTGGTGCCTGCCAGTTCCGCTCTCGCCAGGTTAAGGTCGGCGGCTGCATCAGAACGGAATTTTGCAATGGAAGCCGTCATCTTGGAACGCGCTTCGGCGATTGCCTGTTCCAGACGCGGAATGGCTAGGCGTGCGCCATCCATCTCGCCCTTCACATCGCTCAACTGGCGTTCCAGACGCAGAATTTCTACCGCGGACATGACCCCTTGTGCGGCCATCGGTTTGCTGATTTTGAGTTCCTGGCTGACGAGGTCATGACTTTCCTGGAGTTGCTGGTAACGTGCTTTTTTTTCGCTTAATTCCTGAGTACGCTGCTCGGCCTGCTGGCGCAGCACAATCATTGCCGTATCCAGTTCCTGCTGGCGTGTCGCCATAAGTGTTCTTTCTTCATACAGCAGTTGTGGATTGCTTTTGACCAGCCCAGCAGGCGGTTGAAATGCTTGGCC
The DNA here is from genome assembly GCA_035459705.1 of Methylotenera sp. Lineage (GTDB taxonomy): Bacteria > Pseudomonadota > Gammaproteobacteria > Burkholderiales > Methylophilaceae > Methylotenera. The sequence continues at coordinate 43,453 of DATHXI010000009.1, forward strand.
AGTGGCTTCGGCCTCAAGACGTGTCACCTTGGCCAGAAGCGAGTCATGCTTTGCCTGAGTTTCGCCCATCGACGACGAAAATCGGGTCGGATCAAGCTTCATAATGACCTGACCCTTTTGGACGAGGTCGCCCACTCTTACCGGGATATCAGAAACGATGCCGCCTTCAAGGTTCTGAATCACCTGCACTTGACTGGAGGGAATGACCTTGCCCTCGCCCACGGTGATTTCGTCGATTTCTGCAAAATAAGCCCAAATCAGGAAAACCAAGATAAAACTGATAAAGCCGAGGGTAATCATCGAACCAAAGCGGGGGGCAGCCTGAAACAATGCAGCATTGCTATCTGACAGCAATTCAATGTCGTCGGGACTGACCATCGCAGGTTTTTTGCTCTTAGCCCCAGTAAGTTGCGCCACTTTCAAGGCTAGTTTGCTCATGTTCGGATCAGTCTTTTGTGACATTTAATTTTCCTCCTGCCAAGGCTTCCATAACCTGTTCTTTTGGCCCATTTGCGATGACG
>DATHXI010000010.1:0-11466 GCA_035459705.1 Methylotenera sp.
TTTAGGTTAGCTTCAGTCACATCTACAAATTTACCGTTATGGTATGCAGTTGCTTTAAAAGGTTTAATTTCTGTATTCACTAAAGACATGATGTTTTCCTTATTTTGTTGATTAAATATTACGTTGTTAAAAATTTTAATGGATTATAAAGAGGTCAAAACTATAAATCCAATATATCATTTTTATGATATTGATAAGCTAAGCTTATTTACGTGCTTTTAAGTACAACCTTAGAGTCAACTTTAAAAGGCTTTGATTAAGCTTGCGTGACAGCAATCTCTTGGGTAGCTGTAGCGCCCAAATTGTCATGCCAGGTCACCGCCACCTTATCACCAAGCTTGGCACCTTTTAATCGAAAGGTTAGATAAGGATTTTTAGAAACACCCGTTCCCCACTGTGCCTCAAGCACAGGCTTACCATTCAGTGTCGCCGTCAATAATTGCACAAAATGCGCTGGCACCACATTGCCATCGTCAGCTTTTCTGCGGCCAGTCTCCATGGGGTGGCTCATCAATACTTTGACTTCAACATAGTCGCCCTTCAACTGAGCGCGCATTTTCATGTTGTCTGCCATATCAATTACACCCGTTTTCCAAAACGACGACGTTCCTTGAATTGGTAAAATATTGGTCGCCGGCTTTCACCACCACTTTAATATCAGAGGTTTCCGCCATTTTGATGCGCGTCACCACAAAAGGCTCAGCACCATTACTAAACATAAAATTCGCAATGAGTGGCGTAGGATTTTTCTCGACCAAGATTGCAATCGCTTCAGTATTGGCAATCTCACTTCTCACCTCAACTTGCACAATCGCACCATTCTCGGCACGGTCTGGCGCGGTGATTTGAATCTGCTGGCTTATGGTTTCACCATTGATGTCTAGAATCTTGCTCGCGTCATCTAACTTAACTGCCTCAAACGCAGCTTTATTCCAAATAGCGGCGAAGGCATTGATAGGCGCCAGGATAATTGCACTCAACAACCCTAATAAAAAATTTCTACGTTGCATATCTATCCTTTAAGCATCTAAAAAAGACCAGACTTCTTTTCCTCACCCAACATTTGTCGCAACTCTTTCAAGCGTGCCTCAACAATCGATTGTTGATAAAAATCGCCATCTTTTGCTTTAGCGGCCAAGTCCATTTGCTCAATTGCACGCTCTAAATTATATCTTCTGTAATATGCTTCACCCTGCGCCTGATGGCTCAACAACGTCTTGTTCTGCATGGTATAGCCGCGCGCCATCATGTCAAAAAAGTAAGGGTCATCTGGGTGAATCGTCTGCTTACTTTTAATCAATTTAATTGCATTATCCGCTTGTTTAACCGCTAAGAAATGTTCAGCATAGCCATAGATCAAGGCCCGATTATCAGGGAATAGTTTCAAAGCGGCCTGATATTGTGACGCTGCCTGTTGCGGATTATTTTTAGCCACGGCCAAACGTGCGCTTAAATTTTCTATCATGGGGTGTAGCGGCGCATTCTTTTTCAACCAGGCGACTTCTTTCTCCGCTTGGACTAGAGAATTTTTACGCAACAACGCAACCGCTAAACCATAATGCTCTGCCGCCTCGCTGCCATAACGTTTTTCACGGATATTCTGCTCGAACACATCAATAGCGGATTGCGCTGAACTACTACCAGTAGAGCCAGTATTGGCGCGTAATTTAGCCTTTACATATTGAAACTCGATACTATCAGTCACCTGCTTGTATGGCATTTGCTCAACACGGTTTGCAACGTCAGCAATACGCTCGGAAGTAAGCGGGTGAGTACGCAGGAAACTAGGCGCACTACCTTCAACAAAACGTGTGCCACGTTGCAAGGTGGTGAAAAAAGCTGGCATGGCGCGCACATCGAAACCGCCGCTCTCAAGAATCTGTAACCCTACACGGTCGGCCTCACGCTCATGCTCACGTGTGTAATCCAATTGATTCTGTACGCCAATAGCTGATGCCGTGGTCATGGCACCGCTCGCTAATTGTGGGTTTGCACGCGCTACTAAAAGCGCCAAAGCGATACCTGCAATATTTTTGAAGGTGTCGTACTTTTGCGAGGCCAACATCCGTGCTAAATGGTGCTGCGTCACATGGCCAATCTCATGACCCAGCACACTCGCCAATTCAGATTCACTATTCGCCGCCAATATCAAGCCTGTATGCACGCCAATCACACCGCCAGGCATGGCAAACGCGTTGATTGAATTATCCTGCACTACAAAGAAACTGAATTTTTGCCGCTGATCCGGACCACTCGCAACCAGACGATTACCCAACGCTTGCACATAATCGCTGATTTCCGGGTCTTGCACCACTTCATCACTGATTGCAACATCGCGCAAAATCTGCTCGGCAATCGCCTTCTCTTGCAATGGAGTGAGCACGGTAGCCGACACATCGCCTAGATCTGGTAACTCATCTGCCAAAGCATTTGGGGAAACTACTGAAGAAGCGAACGCGACACTCAGCGCTAAAATAATAATGGGTGATTTAAGTTTCATTGTTGTTATGATAACGTTTACAGCTGTTCAGTTCATGAAAAAATGTATCAAAAAACCTTATGACACAAAATACAAAGACAACTCAACCACTCACGCACTTTGATAGTAGCGGTCAAGCACATATGGTGGATATCGGCGAAAAAGCTGAAACGCATCGTATAGCAGTCGCTACTGGTAAAATCAGCATGTTGCCAGCCACGTTAAACCTAATTCAACAAGGCAATGCTAAAAAAGGTGATGTGCTAGGTATCGCCCGTATTGCTGCAATTCAAGCCAGCAAAAAAACAGCGGATTTAATTCCATTGTGTCACCCTATCCCACTCACCCGCGTTGCTGTAGATTTTGAGATTGATGACACAACCAACAGCATTAAGTGCGTGGTAACCACAGAAACTTACGGTAAAACTGGGGTAGAGATGGAAGCCTTGACCGCCGTGAATGTTGGCTTACTAACAATCTATGATATGTGCAAAGCAGCCGATAGAGGCATGATCATTAGCGATATTAAATTACTGGAAAAACATGGCGGCAAATCCGGAGACTGGATAGCCCAGCAATGAAAGAGGTGTGAAATATGAGCAATGATACCGTCGACAGAATGGAGCCAGATAGCACCGTCTATAAAACGCTGCTGGAATCAACCAAGGCTATTCCATGGAAGATTGATTGGGCTAGCGCGAAGTTTGCCTATGTTGGACCTCAAATTGAGAGCCTGCTCGGCTGGACACCTTCAAGCTGGGCATCTGTTGAAGACTGGGCGAGTAGAATGCACCCGGAAGATAGAGAGTGGGTGGTCAATTTTTGCATCGCTCAATCTCAAGCCGGTACCGACCACGAGGCAGACTACCGCGCACTCCATAAAGATGGTAGTTACGTATGGATTCGTGATGTAGTGCACGTAGCACGTAATGAAGACGGCTCGGTTGATTCGCTGATTGGCTTCATGTTCGATATCAGCGAGCGCAAGAAAACTGAGGAAAAACTAGTGACCTTGCAAAAAGAACTAGAAATTCTTTCATTTAAAGATGGTTTAACCGGTGTCTCTAATCGGCGCATGTTCGACTCTGTGATGGAATTAGAATGGGCGAATGCGCGGCGCAACAATCAACCGCTGTCGCTCATCATGATTGATATTGATTATTTCAAACAATACAACGATTGCTACGGGCATATTCAAGGTGATGATTGTTTAAAACGTGTAGGAAAGATTTTAAGCTCAGCCGCTACTCGCTCACGTGATTTTTTTGCACGTTACGGTGGAGAAGAGTTCGTTTTAGTGCTGCCAGAAACAGATGCAGAATCCGCTAACAAAGTGGCTGAACGCTGCCGACAGCTGATTTTCAAGGAACAGATTGCACATGAGAAATCCCCAGTCAGTCAGTTACTCACAGTTAGTTTAGGCGTTGGGACCATCACCCCTTCACACAAGGATGAAGCGATTGGGTTTATTGAAGTAGTCGACAAGCTGCTATATCAAGCCAAGCAAAATGGTAGAAATCGTATCGCCAATAGCAATTAATCAGCTAGCAGGCGTAGGGTTTATGGTCGATTTTGGAGATTTCCCCTGACATCAGCGCTGCCACCAACTGCGCACTCGCAGGTGCCATGGTTAAACCGTACCTGAAATGCCCAGTATTGAGATAGAGATTTTCAATAGTGGGATGCGCACATATCGTTGGCAAGTTCTCTGGTGTACCTGGCCGTAAGCCGCACCAGTGCTTGAGTACAGGCGCATCTTTTAGTACAGGATAAATGGCTTGGGCTTTTGCTTCTAGCTCTAGCCTCACCTCTTCTGTAGTAGTGTTATCGAAACCTACATCTTCTAATGTACTACCTGCGAGCAATAGGCCATCTTGTCGTGGTACTAAGTAAAAACCATTGGCATAGACAATGTGCTCTAATTTTTCTTCAGGTTGCTGATAAAGCAAAATCTGCCCGCGCATAGGTTTGATATTGAGGGTTGACGCTGTATTTTTGAGCAACTCGAAACTCCATGCACCCGAGGTAACGACAAACTGGTCTGCTTCTAATAACTCGCCTGTTGTGGTTTCCCAACGATTAAGCTGCGCTACATATTCAAGCGGCTTGAGTTGTGTACGCTCAACTAGCTTAACCCCTTGTTGGAGTAAGGCAATGCGTAGCGCTTTGAGTACATTAGGCGGACGCACCTGGCCAATACTGGGTAGCCATAAACCAGCTTTATTACCGACGCTTGCTAACCCAGAGCCTGCATAAAAGCTGCTAGGCGCAGTCTGCGCTTGAATATTGTAAGCCTCACACCAATCCAGCGCGGCTTGTTGATCAAACTCAGGTAGCAGTAACAAGCCACTTTGTATGTACTCGGGGTCTATGCCAGTTTCTGTAAGTAAACGCTTACATATCGCCGGGTAGAGGCTGGCACCAGTCATGGTGAGTTGATTCACTGCATCGCCATACATCCAAGGCAATAACGGAAATAAAATTCCCGCCCCTGCCCATGAAGACTCACCTGAAGTCTGGCTAGCAACTTCATTACGCTCAACCAGCGTCACATCACAACCACGTTGCACCAGCTCCAAAGCGGTGAGACAGCCGACAATGCCGCCACCGACAATCAATACTTTTTTAATCATCAGAATCTTATTTAATAGCTACGCGCCCAATGAGCAAAGCATTTTGGGCGTTGGTTAAACCGGTGGGCTGACCTAGTAGCACAATCACATCGCCTTCTGCGAGTGGGCTGTCCATGGTCGGTTCTACACCAATCGAATTCGGTCTACGGATAGATTTGACTTCTACTTCAAAGCTTTCCAGTTGTATTTCCGATAACCGTCTACCTACCGCGAATGCGCCTGCCGCAATAATCACAGAATGTAGGCGTACCTGTTGTTTCTCCAGATCTTCACTTTCAAGATCAGAAATACCATGGAAATAACCACGGAACAATTTATAGCGCTCTTCACGGAACATACGAATGCGTTTAATCACCCGATGCAGCGGTACACCCAGCAGCATAAGAGCATGCGAGGCAAGCATGAGGCTTCCCTCTAAAATCTCAGGTACAACTTCTGCGGCACCCGCTTCGCGCAAGGCTTCCATATTGGCGTCATCAACCGTACGCACAATGACTGGCAATTGCGGATAGACTTCCTGCACCACATGCAAAATCTTCATCGCGGCAGGATTATCTGCGTAACTAATCACCAATGCTTTTGCGCGCGCGCCACCTGCCGCCTCTAACACTACGCGCCGACCGGCATCACCAAACATCACATTCTCACCCGCTGCTGCGGCTTCCAAAACCCGTGCAGGGTCAATGTCCAGCGCAATGAAAGGAATATTTTCTTCTTTCAAGAAACGACCCAAGTATTGGCCGCTACGCCCATAACCACAAATAATCACGTGGTCTTGTAAGTGTTTACCAACTTCATCAATGTCCTGCACCACTTGGCTACTATTACGGGTATAGCTGCTGACTAGTCGTCTTGCGATACGGCCGTTGTATTGAATCAAGAATGGTGCAGCCACCATAGAAAGTAATGATGCCGCGAGCACTACTTGCAGCGCCTGACCGCTAATTAAGTTTTGCTCTAAGCCTAGCGCCAATATCACGAAACTGAACTCACCAGCCTGCGCCAAGATAACACCGGTACGAATCGCCACACCCGTTTCATATTTGACCAACCTGACTACTAAAGCAACAACCGCTGCTTTGAATAGCATGAACGCGACCAGGATTAGCATTACCAAACCTAGATTGTTGGCTATCTGCTTCACATCCAACAACATACCTATACTAATGAAAAACAAGCCCAGCAGAATGTCGCGGAATGGCGAAATATCTGATTCCACTTGATAACGATAACGCGTTTCCGAAATCAGCATACCGGCGATAAAAGCACCTAATGCATAGGACAACCCTGCCAATTTGGTGGCATAAGCTAACAATAAAGTCACCATCAACACATTCATCACGAATAATTCACGCGAACGCTGGCTGGCAACCAGGTTAAACCAAGGATTGATGAGCCATTTACCGATGGTGAACAGGAACAGCAGCATGGCAGCCGCTTTCAGCATGGCCAAACCCAGCACATCCATCAAATTAGCATTTGCCATCCCTAAAGCTGGAATCAGCACCAGGATTGGCACCACTGCGATATCTTGAAACAGCAGCACGCCGATACTCAGGCGACCATGACGTGAATTCAGATCGACTCGCTCAGCCAGCATCTTAGAAACAATTGCGGTAGATGACATCGCCAGTGCCGCCCCAACGATAAAGGCAGCCGACCAATCTAAACCGGCAAACTTTGCAAAAAACATCGTCACACCAAGTGTGATAATGACTTGCGCCCCACCTACACCGAGCACTTTTTTACGCATCGCGTATAGTTGTGGCAGGCTAAACTCGAGCCCGATACTAAACATCAGGAACACGATACCAAACTCGGCAAACTCACGATTCGCTTCAGTATCTGGCAGCAAGCCAAATGTCTGCGGGCCCAGCGCCAACCCTACTAAGAAATAAGCCAGCATCGCCGGTAGACGGAATGCACGGAACAAGGCCACGCCAAATACGGAGCAGATAAGAAGAATTAAGATTAAAGGCAATGTTTCAAACATATTTTATCAATTGTGATGTTATTGTTTTTTTATTGGTGATTATTGTTTACATCTAAAGCACATTCAGTACTACATGATTAAAATGCACGAACAAATATAGCGAGGCGTAATTAGCAGCCGCGCTAGCAAAATATATGCCTAAAGTAAAAATTTTTAACAAAATTCATTAAAAATGTCTTTATTAGTGTCCGTTTAGGCTTTATAAGTAAGACATTCCCTTTTATACTAGACTTTATGTTTAGTTGTCTAATTTTTTATAAGCTAATTTAAACCTAATGTCATCATCGCTACTTAACAAAAAGTCTACGCCAGTCACTCGACAAGATAGGCAGCCTACGCTATCTCTGGCGCGCGACGTACTATTACTCGAAGCGAGCGAGATTGATGCGCTCGCAAATCGGCTAGACGATAATTTCACTGATGCGGTCACCCTCATTTTACAATGCCAAGGTCGCATCGTGGTAAGCGGCATGGGAAAATCAGGCCATATCGGCGGCAAAATCGCCTCCACATTCGCTAGCACTGGCACCCCTGCATTTTTTATGCATCCGGCAGAAGCCAGCCATGGCGACTTGGGTATGATTACCGCCGGTGATGTTGTGATTGCACTCTCAAACTCGGGTGAAAGCGATGAGATTCTCGCCATCATCCCTCCGTTGAAAAGATTAGGTGCAAGCATCATTGCTATTACAGGTAACGATGACTCTACATTGGCCAAAGCAGCGGATATTCATTTAAGTGCGCATGTCAAAAAGGAAGCTTGTCCGCTAGGTTTATCCCCGACGTCCAGCACTACCGTTGCCTTAGCTTTGGGCGATGCACTGGCTTTATGTGTGCTGGATCAGCGCGATTTCACGGCAGAAGATTTTGCACGTTCTCACCCAGGCGGCAGCCTAGGACGGCGTTTATTAATTCATGTCTCCGACTTAATGCGCGCTGGCGACAAAACGCCTCAAGTGCATACTAATGCATCACTCTCAGAAGGTTTGCTTGAAATGTCACGCAAAGGACTGGGGTTAACAGCCATTGTAGATGCTGACAACAAACCAATTGGTATCTTTACCGATGGTGATTTGCGTCGCGCATTTGAACAACACGTGAATGTCACCACCTCAAGTATGGCTGACGTCATGCACAAAAATCCATTAACGATACATCAAGACAAGCTCGCTATTGAAGCAGTAGAGATCATGGAACAACGAAAAATCAGCGGCCTATTGGTCACCAATGACGATGGTATTTTAGTCGGCGCACTCAATATGCATGATCTTTTGCTGGCAAAGGTGGTTTAAGTGTTAGCAGCTAATTCTCCTGAACTGAACAAACTTCTCCAAGGTATTAAGCTACTGGTGCTTGATGTAGATGGCGTAATGACAGATGGCGGTTTGACCATTGGTGATGATGGTCAAGAATATAAAACCTTTCACTCACATGATGGCTTGGGTATGAAACTATTAAAAGCCTCAGGCGTTGAACTCGCCATCATTACGGGTCGCACTTCAAATGTGGTAAAAAAACGCGCTGAAAGTACAGGCGTTGCGCATTTTTACCAAGGTGCGGAAGATAAATTTGAAGCATTTAATGAACTCATAAAAGCCTGCAATCTGGAAGCACATCAATGTGCTTTTATGGGGGATGATGTAGTTGATTTACCTCCTATGCTGATCAGTGGCTTGGCAATTGCGGTGCCCGCTTCACCCTCGCTAGTACTTAAGCATGCGCATTATGTCACCAAAAAATCCGGTGGTCGTGGCGCTGTACGCGAAGTGTGTGAACTTATCATGCAGGCACAAGGAACATTTGATGCGCAAATGGCACCATTTTTATCTCGAGCCAGTATTTCAAATTAAAAGTATTCCCATTAAAGCCATGCGTAGCCAAATAATCATCTACTGTCATTTTACGAGTCTATCGGAATGAGACTCTCGATATGAACTTCATGGCAAGATCTGCGATTGTTTTTCCATTGGTGCTGTTGTCTACACTGGCACTACTGACTTTTTGGATTAATCAGTCGGTTCAGCCGCCAGCGCCAAAATTAGACGGTAGTAGTCGCCATGACCCTGATTACATCGTCAGCAATTTTGTGACTATACAGACTGACATCAACGGCGATTTGCGCTACAAATTAGCCGCGGCCGAGATGAAACATTATCCCGACGATGACACAACGAACTTGCAACATCCGCGTTATACACAATTTGCGGTGAATAAACCTTATACTCAGGTGGAAGGTTTACGTGGCTATGTATCAAGCAACGGCCAGGAAGTGCAAATTGTTGATAACGTTAAAGTGACGCGTCAAGCTTTTGAAGAAAAAGGCGAAATGACACTGGAAACAGACTACCTCAACATTCGACCCGATGACGAGCTAGTGCAAACAAAAAGCCCGGTGGTGATTCGTCAAGCACCTAAAACCGTCATCTATGCTACAGGCATGATCTATGAAAAGAAAAAGAAAACCATTACCTTGCTCAACAAAGTGCGGGCACATTATGAGAAGCCGGTGACTAAAGCCACAGCGGCTATAAATACCGATTCTGAAGTAGTAAAACCAACAACGCTAGACGCTAAAACTGATTCTGAAAAACCAAGTAATTCAACGAAATCAAGCAATACTAAATCTGCAGATTCACTACAATCTAATAAACCTGATACTAACAATGCGCGCATTCGGAGACGCTATGAATAAGCACTCAATCACAATTTGGCCTCATACAACGCTGGGCTTAATGTATTTAAGCTTAATAGTCTTGGGCTTTACAACACTAGGATTCTCCAATCAGGTATTTGCGGAAGCAGCTGACCGCGACAAACCGATTGATTTGGAGGCAGACTCCGTTAAAGTCGATGACGCCAAACAAACCAGCACTTACACGGGAAACGTCATCTTGACGCAAGGCACTCTGATTATCCACGCCGACAAATTAATCGTGCGCGAAGATAAAGAAGGTTTCCAACACAGTACGTCGTTGGGTAATCCAACCACCTTCAAGCAAAAGCGTGAAGGCAAAAATGAATACATGGAAGGCAGCGCCCAGCGCATTGAATATGATGGCCGCATGGATAAAGTGCAGCTTTATACCAAGGCTTGGGTAAAACGTGGTGAAGACATCGTGCACGGTGATTACATCATGTATGACGCCAACGCCGAATATGCCGAGGTGATAGGTGGCGGTTCACAAGCTGCTACCCCAGCCACGCCAAGTGGTCGTGTGCGCGCCATCATTCAGCCGAAAAACAAAAAAGCGACTACGCCTAGCGGCACTGACTCCAAGCCAAGCGAGAGCAAACCTGCCGGTGACAGCAAGTCTAGCGTGCAGCCTGTAGCGCCTACGAGCAACGTACTCCCAGTTAAAAATATGCGATTAAGCAGAAGCCTTGAAGTAAGCACCGGGCCTTAGAACTTAACTCCTAACATCACTCTGAATTGAACAAATCATTATGAGCGAACTCATTGTAGAAAATTTGCGCAAATCGTACAAAGCACGCACTGTTGTACAAGACATCTCCCTGGAAATCAAAAGTGGAGAAGTCGTCGGCTTGCTGGGGCCCAATGGCGCGGGCAAAACAACCAGTTTCTACATGATGGTAGGACTAGTCCCTTTAGATGAGGGCAGGATTTTACTCGATGGCAAAGATCTGAGCCGCATGCCTATTCACATGCGTGCCAGAATGGGCTTGTCTTATTTACCGCAAGAACCATCTATCTTTCGCAAACTGACCGTGTCTGAAAACATCCTTGCCATACTGCAGTTACAAGAGATGACTGAAGAAGAAATGGATGAAAAATTACAGTCTTTACTCGAAGAGCTGCATATCACCCATATTCGCGACCATGCTGCGGTGAGCTTATCAGGCGGTGAACGTCGTCGCGTGGAGATTGCGCGCTGCCTGGCTTCTAACCCAAGTTTTATTTTATTGGATGAACCCTTTGCCGGTATCGATCCAATCGCAGTGATTGATATCCAAAAGATTATTCGTTTTTTAAGTGCGCGTAATATCGGCGTGCTGATTACAGACCACAACGTACGCGAAACACTAGGCATTTGCGACCGTGCTTACATCGTCAATCAAGGCCATGTGTTTGCCTCTGGCATTCCAAGTGAGATTGTTGGCAACGAAAGTGTACGAGAAGTCTATCTGGGCAAACATTTCCGTCTATGAAGCAAGGGTTACAACTTAAGTTCTCACAAAATCTCTCGCTTACGCCTCAGCTACAGCAAGCGATTCGGTTATTGCAACTCTCTACATTAGAGCTCAATCAAGAAATTGATGTGTTGATGCAAACCAATCCATTGCTGGAAAGAGGTGAAGCTGGCGAGGATGAGTATGGCAACAGCGCAGATGATACTGCAGAC
>DATHXI010000011.1:0-5254 GCA_035459705.1 Methylotenera sp.
ATGTATTAGGGCTTGTGCTCGCGCACGCCACCCAGAAAGATAAACCTGTTTGGTACATCGACACGCATGCTGGCGCTGGTATGTATAGTTTAGATGACGGCTATGCTGTGCAGAACGCAGAGTTCGAGCAAGGTATCAACAAACTATTATCTGCTGACAACCTACCTGAGCCATTGGCCGATTATGTAAAGAAAATTCAAACTTATCAAACAGGCTCAACCAGGCTTTACCCCGGTTCTCCAGCCATTGCACAGGATTTTCTGCGTGCTGATGACAAAATGCGCTTATTTGAACTGCACCCTAACGACTGCAAATTATTGATAGAAAATTTCAGGGGGCAAGGCAAGCAAGTCAAAATAGAAATGCAAAACGGCTTTGCCGGCATTAAAGCCTGCTTACCGCCACCGCCTCGACGCGCAGTCGTATTGATTGACCCGCCTTATGAAGAAAAACAAGACTATCAACGCGTAGTAGATACGATTGAGGATAATTTGGCTCGATTTGCAACTGGCACTTACATAGTGTGGTACCCATTGTTACAGCGCCCGGAGCCCGCAGAGATGCTAGACAAGCTAATGAAGTTAAATTCTGCGAACTGGCTACATGTTTCGATGTCAATTGAAGCGCCATCATCTGAAGGCTACGGTATGTTTGGTAGTGGCTTATTTATTATCAATCCACCATGGACATTACCCAACATTTTGGAAGAAACCATGCCGGTTTTAACGGAACTGTTAGCAATAGATGACGCTGCGAGTTTTGCATTAGAGAGTCAAATCGCTTAAATAAAAATGACACTCTAAGCTGATACAATACGCGCAGATTTTAACAACTCACTTAAAGAGTTAATTCTAAATATTCAATAAACGTAAGGCTTTAAAAAATGCAACAAGACAAAAAACGCTCTAACACCGAATACAAACAAACCAACATCATGTCTAACATTTTGTTTGGTAGCCGCTGGTTGCAGTTACCACTTTACCTAGGCCTAATCGTTGCACAAGCGGTTTATGTGTTTTTCTTTGGCGTGGAGCTGGTGCACTTAGTAGCGAAAGCCAATACTTTGGTTGAAGCTGACATCATGCTGATTGTATTGGGTTTAATTGATGTGGTGATGATTTCAAACTTACTCATCATGGTGATTGTGGGCGGTTATGAAACTTTCGTCTCTCGCTTGAATCTAGCGGGTCACCCAGATGAGCCAGACTGGTTGTCTCATGTGAATGCTAATTTATTGAAAGTTAAATTAGCCACTGCGATCATCGGCATTTCCTCGATCCATTTGCTTAAAACGTTTATCAATGCAGAAAATTTAACTGAAAAAGTACTCATTTGGCAGACTATTATCCACATGACATTTGTGCTGTCTGCGGTGGCGATTGCTTACATTGATAAACTCATGACACATCCTGAAGCCAAACAATAACCGCTTTAATCGGATGTCTAACCTTGAAATTGCATCAGCTTAAGTGGTTTAAGCTGATTTATATTTTTTTAAGTATTTTCCGCTGATTATCGTCGTTACTTTTTAGCACAAACTTATGGATGGCAATGGTGCGTTCGTTTTCCGTTTCCACTTTCACACGCCATTGTCCGTATGCTACGTTTTGCTTGAAGGTATAGCCCCTAAAACCATTATTACGCCCTCCAGCTAAGGCAAACCCAATACGCGACATCGTCACCCAGCCTTTTTTCTCATCGTAAAACTGCCAACGATGATAGAGCTTAGCTTCTAAACCCGCAGGTGCGAACACTGCAGAAATACAATAAACCTTATCGCCCGGATTGATATGCACGCTGTTTAGCGTACTGCGCCAGAAAATCCACAGTGGCGCCTTATCCTGCTGCAGCACATATTTACCATCGACTTTCTCCAGCTTTATACCTACTTCAATATCTCTTGTTACTAATGGCACTGGCGGAATCACATCCAACACATAAGCAGATGCAATCACAATCGCCACCAAATAAGTAGGGCCTATGCGTCCCAAGTGTGGCGATATCTTCTGTTTGAGTGAATTTGTCGCCACCACCGCAAGTATGACGCTGATATAGAACCAAACCCAATGGACGCTACCCAGCGCATAAGGAATCACAAAATTAAGCAACAGAATCAGGCAAAAGCCGAACAAGGTCCAAATAAGTGTAAAGCGCTTATAGTGCGTTTCCAAGAATTCATTGGCTACCAGCAAAGCACCTAGAACTAATGACCAAAGGAAAGCCGTGATGTGGGAGGAACTTTTGAAATATAGAATGAATAATGCACAGAACAGGCTGCCAAACAAAAACTGCAGCAACAAGTAAGGTAAGCGCGCTTTCCAATTAGAATCTAACTCCAGTGGGTGATTCGCTATCGTAGTTGCCGCAGCATTATTTGCAAGTTGGTCGGTCTTTTTCACCAGCCACATGATGATAGGAATAGCTGCAATCAGATAGGCACTCAAAATCAGCAGGTCAGAAGCATTCACGCGCCTGCCTATGGTTAGGGCGTCCCAAAAAAAGCCCGCAAAGAATGCGATAGCCGGGAGGTACTTTTTAATGGATTCTTTTAAAGGTTGCATTGTGCGCTACATGATGAGACTACAGATGACAAAGCCAATGACTATGCCAACAATCAATGTGATGGTCAGGCCGCGGTAAGTCAGTACATCTTGTGAATAACCGCGTCTGATGGCAACAAACGAAATCACATAACCTATACCGTTAATAAGCCATACTAAGGGAATCGAGAGAATTTTGATGACTAGCGGCCCAACAATGGGCACCAAACCAATGAGGCTGACCACCCAAACAAACGCACCGGAGACCACAGCTACAACCAGTGCAACCCCCGCAACAGCCAGTTCGTCAAGCTGATAGTAGACCCCTACCCCGACAATACTGGCTATCAGCACGATCAATAGCGTCATGGTGCGCCAATGAGTGAAGTCAGGTTTGGCGAATAAGTTTTCTGCAGTGAGCTTTTGAATGGCCTTCTTAACGTGCTTTTTCATGATCTGGTATTTTTCTTAAGTTAACGTGATAGAAAAATACCAGACTTGTTAAGCCTTAGGCAACCTCGGCAATCGGAATAATCTTCTTAGCTTTTGCCAAACTATCAGAATAGTCCGGCATCTGGTCGAAATTCAAGTACTTATAAATCTCGGCAGTATTCGCAAGTTTGTTACCCACTGTTTCCAAGTACTCAGCATGCGTAGGCATACGACCTAGTTTTGCACACACTGCAGCGAGCTCTGCAGAACCCAAGTAAACACGTGCATCCTTGCCCATACGGTTATCAAAGTTACGCGTACTTGTAGAGAATACTGTGGCTTTATCTGCCACACGCGCTTGGTTACCCATACATAGTGAACAGCCCGGCACCTCAGTACGTGCGCCTGCGATACCGAATATTGAATACACGCCTTCGTCACGCAACTGGTTTTCATCCATACGCGTAGGTGGTGCAATCCATAAGCGCGTTGGAATATTGCCGGTACCTTCCAGTACTTTAGCTGCAGCACGGTAGTGGCCGATGTTAGTCATACAACTGCCGATGAACACTTCATCAATCTTGTCGCCGACCACAGCTGATAACGGTTTGATATCATCAGGGTCGTTCGGGCAAGCCACTAGCGGCTCTTTGATTTCATTCAAATCAATTTCAATCACGTGTGCGTATTCTGCGTCTGCATCTGGTTCCAGTAATTCTGGTTTTGCCAACCATGCTTTCATACTCTCAATACGACGTTGCAATGAACGTGCATCTTCATAGCCGTTATCAATCATATTTTGCAATAACACGATGTTGGAACTCAGGAATTCAATCACTGGTTCTTTGTTCAACTTGACTGTACAGCCATTCGCAGAGCGCTCTGCAGAAGCATCTGCAAACTCGAACGCCTGCTCTACCTTCAAATCCGGCAAGCCTTCAATCTCGAGAATGCGGCCGTTGAATACGTTCTTTTTGCCTTGCTTGCCTACAGTAAGTTCTCCACGCTGAATCGCTGCGTAAGGAATCGCGTTCACGAGGTCACGCAAGGTAATGCCAGGTTGCATTTCACCTTTAAAGCGCACTAGCACTGATTCCGGCATATCCAGCGGCATGGCGCCCATGGCTGCAGCAAACGCCACCAAACCAGAGCCTGCCGGGAATGAGATACCGATTGGGAAGCGGGTATGTGAGTCGCCACCTGTACCAACAGTATCAGGCAAGATCATACGGTTCAGCCATGAGTGGATGACGCCATCACCCGGGCGCAATGAAACGCCACCACGGCTAGACATGAACTCTGGCAAACTGTGTTGCAGTTTAATATCGACCGGTTTTGGGTAAGCCGCAGTGTGGCAGAAACTTTGCATCACCAAATCTGCGCTGAAACCCAAACAAGCCAGTTCTTTCAACTCGTCACGCGTCATACCACCAGTAGTGTCTTGTGAGCCCACCGTAGTGGCTTTTGGTTCACAGTAACTACCTGGGCGCACACCAGTGCCTTCCGGCAGGCCACAAGCACGTCCGACCATCTTCTGTGCCAGTGTGTAACCTTTGCCTGTGTCTCTAGGGGCAACTGCGGCAATGAATATACTAGGTGCTGGCATGCCTAAACTAGCACATGCTTTTGTTGTTAAACCACGGCCAATAATCAATGGAATGCGGCCGCCAGCGCGTACTTCATCGGGGATAGTCAACGGTGCCAAATCAAAAGTTGAGATTACTTCACCGCTTTCATTCAAGACTTTACCTGCGTAAGGTTGAATGGTGATGACGTCACCTGTGTGCATTTTCGATACGTCGCATTGAATCGGCAACGCGCCGGAATCTTCTGCCGTATTAAAGAAAATAGGCGCAATCTTGTTACCTAAAATCACACCACCAGTGCGCTTGTTCGGAATATTAGGGATATCGTTACCCATGAACCATTGCACTGAGTTGATGGCAGATTTACGTGAAGAACCAGTACCCACCACATCACCCACGTATGCCAAAGGCAGGCCTTTTTGTTTTAATGCTTCAATTAAAACCAAGCCGTCAGGCATCTTGTTGATGAGCATGGCTTTGGCATGCAATGGAATATCCGGGCGGCTCCAGGCATCTTGCGCCGGGCTCAAGTCATCGGTATTGGTTTCGCCATCCACCTTGAACACCACCATTTTGATTTCTTTAGCCAATACCGGCGCATTGGTGAACCATTCTGCATTTGCCCACGATTCAATCAGTTTTTTAGCATGCACATTGCCTGCTTTCATCTTTTCATCCACATCATGGAAAGCATCA
>DATHXI010000012.1:0-8835 GCA_035459705.1 Methylotenera sp.
TTTCGAACAAAGCTTGTAAATCGACAGTTTTGGTCAGCTTCGCGTACAAGGTTGCGTGAATACCACGAATCAGCGGCGTTAAATGCGGTACAAAAGTGAACCCAACTTTGGTCTTAGCCATACTGGTTAAGCCTTGGCTGATTTCTGGTAAGTGTCTATGCCCACTCACACCGTAAGCTTTGAAGTTATCGCCGGCTTCTGAAAATAAGCTATGTACTTCTGCTTTACGCCCAGCACCACTCACGCCAGATTTAGCATCAGCGATCAAATAACTCGTATCCACCACGCCGGCTTCCAGCAAGGGCATAAAGCCTAGTTGTACCGCGGTTGGATAACAGCCCGGGTTAGCAACTAATTGTGCTGTTTTAATGGCTTCACGGTTCAGTTCTGGCAAACCATATACTGCTGTTGCAACCAAATCAGGACAGGCATGCGTCATGGCATACCATTTTTCCCAAGTTGGGATATCTTTGATACGAAAATCGGCAGCCAAATCAATCACGCGTACGCCTTTAGCCAGCAAGTCACGTGTCTGCTGCATGGCGATACCATTTGGTGTGGCAAAAAACACCACGTCACATTCACCTAAATTGGATTGTGCCGGGTCGGTGAACACTAAATCCACATAACCGCGCAGACTAGGAAACATATTAGCCACCGGCATGCCAGCATCACCCCGAGAGGTAATAGCAGTCAATGTAACTTTTGGATGCACGCTCAATAGACGCAACAATTCAACGCCCGTATAACCCGTGCCACCAACAATACCGACTTTTAATTTTTCCGTTTGCATATCAAATACTCTGCCGTTACTTTTTACCCAATTTGAATAAAGTGAAACCTTAAATGAAAAAGGCCGCTAACGCGACCTTTTTTTAATTTCATGACGCCTAATAAATTAGCGTTTAGAGAATTGTTTACGACGACGCGCTTTGCGTAGACCAACTTTTTTACGTTCTACTTCACGTGCATCACGTGTTACGAAACCAGCGTGTGACAATGCACTTTTCAAAGCTGCATCGTAGTCAATCAAAGCACGTGTAATGCCATGACGCACTGCACCAGCTTGACCAGACTCGCCACCACCGATTACGTTGACCATAATGTCAAAGCTAGCAGTGTTGTTAGTTAGTTCTAATGGTTGACGTAAAATCATACGTGAAGTTACACGTGAGAAATATTCATCAACAGGCTTATCATTCACAATGATGTTGCCTTTACCTGATTTCAAGAACACGCGCGCTACTGAGCTTTTGCGGCGGCCTGTACCATAATTGTATTTACCAATCATTTTCTTATCCTTAGATTTTCAATGCTTGCGGTTGTTGTGCCGCATGTTCATGCTTGTCGCCAGCATAAACTTTCATTTTTTTGATCATTGCATAGCCTAAAGGACCTTTAGGTAACATGCCTTTAACCGCTTTCTCTAACGCGCGACCAGGAAACTTGTCTTGCATTTTAGAGAATGTCGTTGTGCTGATACCGCCTGGGTAACCAGAGTGACTGTGATAAAGCTTACCGTCAGCCTTGTTACCAGTCACTTTTAATTTGTCGGCGTTAATCACGACAATATAGTCACCTGTATCAACGTGAGGTGTATAAATAGTTTTATGTTTACCGCGTAAACGGTGTGCAACTGCGCTAGCTAAACGGCCTAACACTAGGTCTGTGGCATCAACCACAAACCAGTCACGCTTCACTTCATGTGATTTTGCTGAAAAGGTTTTCATCGTGTTACCAATACTATGAGCTAAAAAAATTAAGAGGCGGATTTTATGCTGAAGCACAGTGTTTTGTCAAACATTATGTTGCGCTTTATTCATGAACTTTTGCGTATATATTTTGTTATACCACTTTAAGTCAAATATTACGCACATGACAGTATGCACTAATACACATAGTTTATGTGCAAAATTGTCACTCGGATGGTGGGTATGATCGCTTAATTATGGGAGACATGGAGTTAAACAGCGGTAATCGGCAGTGACTACCAACCCAGTAATTACCGAACCCAAAAATTAACGCAGGTAGTGGATTAAATACTGAGCTGCCAGTCCGGAGAACACCGCGAACCCGAACCAGTTATTACCTAAAAATGCGCTAAAACATTTGCTCTTTTCGCGTGTTCTAATTAAATAGTAATGATAGATAGCGATACCAGCAGCTGCAGCTAAACCCAAATAATAAGGCAAGCCCATCAATAGCCATTTGCCACCAATCGCTAGCAAAAGCAGTGTTAGTGCATAGCAAATCATCACCGCCAACACATCAAATCTGCCAAAAGTAATTGCTGACGATTTAATGCCGATTTTCAAATCATCTTCACGATCGACCATCGCATATTCTGTGTCGTAAGCAATTGCCCAAAACACATTCGCAGCTAATAAAATCCAGCAGATGGGCGGTAGATAATCCATGATGGCAGCAAACGCCATGGGTATGCCGAAGCCAAATGCAATGCCTAAATACGCTTGCGGAATTGCTAAAAAACGTTTGGTGTAGGGATAACTTGCCGCTAACAACAAGGCCAGCACTGATAACTTGATGGTTAAACTATTCAATGTACAAACAAAACCAAACGCTATCAGACTTAAAACAGCAGCGAGTACATAAGCCTCTTTTTTACTAACTTCTTTCGTCGCTAACGGACGATGTTGGGTACGCTCTACCAATCCATCATATTTACTATCTGCAATGTCATTCATCACACAACCAGCACTGCGCATGAGCACCGTACCTGTAATAAATATCAAAACGATTATCCAGTCAGGCTTACCCTGCCCTGCAACCAGCAACGCCCAAAGCGTGGGCCATAACAAAAGCAAAATACCGATAGGTTTGTCTAAACGCATCAAACGCTCATAAACGTCTAGTTTTTGAATGATTTTTTTTACGTTCATTTAATAGCTTATTTGTTGAGTAATTGCGGTAAAAATACCTCGGTGACCATAATATTAGCGCAATTCAAACTAAATACCGAACGCCGTGCCCACAAGAAAGCTGGCTTATGTTCCAAATATTGAGATGCATGCTGATAAAGCGCATGATGCGGTGATAGTTTTTTGTAACTCAAGGGTGTACGCGTAACCAACGGATTAGCAAATAAAGTGGCTCCTAATGGCTTAGTACCCAAACGACTTAGCCCGAGCCAGAGACCGCGCAGACTATTACGCGGCAACACGCTATGCGCAAACACCACTGCTTGCTTGTCTCCCATCAGCAACACTTCGCGGGTCAACGCGGTTTTACGTACTGAGATGCCTAGAGGTTTGGCTTCATCCAAAAACGGCTTTGCGTAAGTAATCAAAACCGGCTTTACTTTGAAATCGGCATAGCGTTGTTGCAAGCGCGCTGTCAAAGAACCACTATCCATCAGCCAGCGATGATATTGGCCACTCATCATCGGCTTCATAAGCCAATTAGCACGCGGTTGATTTGAACGATGAATTTTCACTGACTTTTGCCTAAATATTTAGGTTGATTATAAATGACTCAAACCTTTACCAGCTCTCCTGCACTACCCATCCATCGCTCCAGATGCCGCTCAACTTCTGCTGGATGATCTTTTATTAGCTTATCCGCCATCGATTTGGCAACATTCAACAAATCTACATCTCGCTCTAAATCGGCAATCTTTAACATCGGCACACCACTTTGCCGCACACCCAAAAACTCACCTGGCCCGCGCAAATGCAAATCAGCTTGCGCAATGGCAAAGCCATCATTACTTTCATAGATCACTTTCAGCCGCGCCCGAGCAGTCTCTGAAAGCTTATTCTGATAGAGTAAGATACACGTGCTTTTTGCTGCTCCCCTACCCACACGACCGCGTAGCTGATGCAACTGACTCAAGCCCATACGCTCCGCATGTTCTATCACCATCAAGCTGGCGTTTGGCACGTCTACACCCACCTCTATCACGGTAGTAGCCACTAGCAACTGCATTTCACCTGCACTGAACGCAGCCATCACCGCTTGTTTCTCTGCAGGTTTCATACGCCCATGTACCAAACCTACTTTTAATTCCGGAAACTCATTTTGCATGAGTGCATAAGTATCATTTGCAGTTTGCAGCTGCAGTGCCTCTGATTCTTCAATTAGCGGGCATACCCAATACGCCTGATTGCCTTGCAAACAAGCCTCTCGTACCCGTTGTAGAATCTCTTCACGACGTGCATCTGACACCAGCTTAGTCACAATCGGTGTGCGTCCTGGCGGCAATTCATCAATCACCGATACATCCAGATCCGCGTAATAACTCATGGATAAAGTACGTGGGATAGGTGTCGCCGTCATCATAAGTTGATGCGGCTCCGGCTGGCCTTTTTGGCGCAACGCCAGGCGTTGCTGCACACCAAAACGATGTTGTTCATCGATAATTGCCAGACCTAACTTAGCAAACTTTACCGCCTCTTGAAACAAGGCATGTGTACCCACTACGAGCTGTGCTTTACCATTAGTAATGGATTCCAGTGCTGCTTCACGGTCTTTTTTACTTTGGCTGCCAGTTAGCCACGCGATTTCGATATTCAACGGTGTCAGCCAGCCGATCATTTTTCTATAGTGCTGTTCGGCTAATATCTCCGTTGGCGCCATCAGCGCCACTTGCCAGCCATTTTCGATACTCTGCAACGCCGCCATACAAGCCACAATGGTTTTACCGCTGCCGACATCGCCTTGCAAAAGACGCTGCATCGGGTGTGGCTGCGTCAAATCACGCTCGATTTCTATCGCCACCTTCTGCTGCGCCAAGGTTAATGCAAAGGGCAAACTCTTGAGTAATGCAGAAACCAACTGTTTGGACGGTTTAAATTGCGGGGCATCTACGCTACGACGACGTGCATAGTGCTTACGCATGGAAAGTTGTTGCGCGAGCAGTTCATCAAACGCTAGCCGTTGCCAATGTGGTGTGGTTTTATTTTCTAAGGCTTGCAAATCAGCATCGGGTGCCGGGTTATGCAAAGCTTGCAAGCTTACACCGAAGCTGGGAAAGCGAAATTGTTGGTAAACACTCGCAGGCAATGTTTCACCCAATATATTTTGACTCAATGCAACTTGAATCGCTTTGCGCAGACTAGGTTGAGTCAACCCTGCCACCGTTGGATACACGGGTGTTAATGTCTCAGCTACTACGGTTTGCGTACCCACCGCCTTGCAAGTAGGATGCACCATCTCATAGCCAAAAAAGCCGCTACGCACTTCCCCATACACACGTAACTTAGTAGCCACTTTGAGCGCAGCGATTTGGCTAGGATAAAAATTTAAAAAACGCAAAGTGAGCTGCCCGCTTGCGTCTTCTAGTCTGGCAATCAGCGCTTTACGCGGCTTGTAGCTGACTTCCGCATGTACGATCTCACCTTCTACTTGTGCCGGCTCACCGAAACGCAAATCGCGTACCGCAGTAATATGTGTTTCATCAATATAGCGTAGCGGTAAGTGCAGTAACAAACCTTGAAGATTGCTGATACCTAACTTGTTTAGGTTGGTGATAAGCGGCTTGGTGAATCCCTTTATTTCAGCAATATTGGTCATACTGGCTAATGAGTTTTTAACCAGTCAATCACTTGTGGGGCATTTTGGTTCGGCGGAAATACCGGGTAAAAGACTTTTCTGATGACTTGCGCTTCGATTATTAAAGTCAGGCGTTTATAAAGTTGCAGGCCCGCAACCTCGAAAACCGGTAGGTTTAGCAACCGTCTTAATTCGAACTGACTATCGCTCAGCAACTCAAAAGGTAAATGCAGCCGGTTTTTGAGTTCGGTTTGATAATCTGTTGTCTGCGAACTCAGTCCATACACCGTCGCATTCAAGTCCTGCAACTCTTGATAGTGGTCGCGGAAATTACAGGTTTGCGGCGTGCAACCTCGGGCACCCGGTATTTCATCCCAGCCGTCCGGCAATGGAATACCGGGACGACCGCTAAGCGGGTAAACATATATCACCAGCCTGCCCAGAATGGCCGCAAGATTTACCTGTTTGCCATCGGTAGACTGCAATAGCACATCCGGTAAAACTGCACCTTTTAAATGTGCTGCTGCACCGTCATCAACCGGTATCGGCAGCCCTGCAGGCAAGCTTGTAAATTGGCCTGTCACAAGAAGTAAAAAACTAGCCCAGGATTTCCATCACACCATCTGCTTCAACCAGAGCAGCGCGTGGCAATGATGCCACACCCACCGCAGCACGCGCAGGGAAAGGTTGACTGAAATATTCAGCCATGATGGTATTCACTAGCGCAAAGTGAGATAAATCCGTTAAAAAGATATTGAGCTTGACCACGTCGCTCAAACTGCCGCCAGCAGCTTCTGCCACTGCTTTTAGGTTGCTGAATACACGGTGCACTTGCGCCTCAATACCTTCCACCATTTGCATGCTGACTGGGTCTAAACCAATTTGGCCAGACAAGTAAACGGTAGTGCCTACTTTAACCGCCTGTGAATAGGTGCCGATTGCTGTTGGGGCGCCATTGGTTTGAATGATTTCTTTTTTAAGAGATTGAGTTGTCATAGTTTTTTATGGTTTTTAAAATGAGTTTAATAAAAATTGATTGGATAGAACGTTTATTGCGAAGACTGTTTAGAGCCATTGCCAGCACCAT
This sequence comes from Methylotenera sp., assembly GCA_035459705.1. Lineage (GTDB taxonomy): Bacteria > Pseudomonadota > Gammaproteobacteria > Burkholderiales > Methylophilaceae > Methylotenera. Next base: position 6,599 of record DATHXI010000012.1, read on the forward strand.
TACCTTTGGTTCGATTGATACGCACCACATCCGGTATCTTACGTAAACCACGCATCAAGTCGGCCAAATGGATACGATTTTTAACCTGCACCGTGAAATAAAGATTGGCGTAAGCACTGCCATCGGCCTCTTCCACACTCACGTTATCGATGTTCGAACCAGCATCAGCGATGCCTGCGGCAATCTTGGCCAACATACCCGGCTGGTTGGCTACCGTGAGATTAAGGTTGGCTTTGAATAAACGCTTGCTCTCTGGCTCCCATTCCACATCCAGCCACTTATCTGGGTCTAGCCTGAATTTACGCACACTTGGACAATCGTGGGTGTGAATCACTAGCCCTTTATCTTTGTTGATAAAGCCTAAGATCGGGTCGCCCGGAATCGGTCTGCAACATTGTGCAAACTGCACCGCCATACCTTCAGTACCGCGTATCGTAATCGTATCCAGCGACATGGCAGGTAACTTGGTGTGCTTCTCAACATGGTCATCCGTCATGGCGACCAATTGATGCGCCACCATCACATTCTGACGTTTACCTAAACCGATGTCTGACAATATGTCGGATTTTTTCTTGAGCCCATAATCGCGTATCAGTTTTTGCCAGTGTGCATCTGTAATGCTGGTAGGTTCTACATGCATCGCACGTAGCGCTTGGTTGAGCAAGCGCTCACCGATATGCGCCGCCTCTGTGGATTGCTGGGCTTTTAAGAAGTGGCGAATATGCGCACGCGCTCGACCTGTCACCACGTAATTCAGCCAGGCCGGATTAGGTTTAGCCAATGCTGCGGTGATGATTTCCACATGGTCACCATTGTGTAACTCGGTACGCAATGGCGCTAACTCATGATTGATACGCACCGCTACACAACAATTACCAATGTCTGAGTGCACCGCATAGGCAAAGTCAACTGCGGTCGCACCTTTCGGTAAGGCCATGATCTTGCCTTTAGGCGTGAATACATAGACCTCATCCGGGAACAGATCGATTTTAAGATGCTCAAGGAAGTCCAGCGAATCGGTACTCTCACTTTGAATATCCAACAGACGCTGCAGCCATTGGTGCGTTTGCTGCTGCAATGCGGTTAACTGCGCGTCACTCGCTTTATACAACCAATGTGCCGCAACACCAGCATCGGCGATGTTATGCATCTCATCACTGCGAATCTGCACTTCTATCGGTGTGCCAAACGGTCCAAACAAAGTGGTATGCAAAGATTGGTAGCCATTGGCCTTAGGCAGTGCGATGTAGTCTTTGAATTTACTGGGAATTGGTTTGTAGAGTGCATGCAATGCGCCTAAAGCTAGATAGCAACTAGGCATGTCCTTAACAACCACTCGAAAACCGTAAATGTCGTAAATTTGCGAGAATGTCGTGGTTTTACCCGTCATCTTCTTATAAATGCTGTAAAGATGTTTTTCTCGTCCAGAAACTTCGGCTTCGATATTCAAGCCCTGCAGTTGCTGTTTGATGGCATCGAGTATCTTGCTCACTACTTCTTTGCGGTTACCACGTGCCGCCTTGATGGCTTTAGAGATTGCCCTGAAGCGCATAGGGTACATATACTGGAAACTTAAGTCTTCAAGCTCTTGATAGATAGCATTCAAGCCGAGTCTATTAGCGATAGGCGCGTAAATCTCTAATGTTTCTTTGGCAATACTTTTCTTTTTCTCCGGCTTCATGGCCTCAAGCGTTTGCATGTTATGCAAACGATCCGCCAATTTCACCAATATCACACGCACATCTTGCGACATGGCGAGCAGCATCTTACGGAAATTTTCTGCCTGCGCCTGACTGGCGCTTTGGAATTCGATCTTATCTAACTTGGTTAAGCCATCCACCAACTCCGCCACTTGCTGGCCGAATTTCTCATTGATTTCTTCTGTGGTGGTTGGCGTATCTTCTACCACATCATGCAGTAGCGCCGCCAAAATCGTGGGCACATCCATGTGCAACTCAGCCAATATACAGGCCACTGAGACTGGATGCGTGATATACGGCTCACCGGTTTTACGCACCACGCCATCATGCGCCTTAAACGCAAAGCGATACCCTTCCCATATCTGGGCGATATCTTGAGGTTTTAAATATTGCTTGAGTCTTAAACTGAGAGCCGAATCCTCGCTGTCCGCAGGCAGCAAGGGGGCTTGTGTTGGCTTTGTTGATTCCGCTTTATGATGTGTTGCGGTATTGGGCATGACGTTTTCACTACAAAACTAAATGATTTTCTAAATCATC
>DATHXI010000013.1:0-12779 GCA_035459705.1 Methylotenera sp.
CCAAATGGCAAAACTTAAGATGTGTTGGATAAAGTAATCAACCATGTTCTTTTTATACTTTACTTAAAATTGGAACGAGTAGAATGAGAGCATAAAAAACACGCCAATAATCATGGCGAATGCGTAGTGATAAATGAGGCCGGTTTGTAATTTACGCACGACGCCAGAGAATTTCCCAATCAGACTAGCCGTGCCGTTGACCATGCCGCCATCAATAATCTTCACATCCCCAATCTGCCAAAGCTTGTCGCCGATAAAGCGTGAGCCTGCGGCGAATACGCGATCATTAAAGCTATCAAAACCGTATTTATTCTCAAGCACTTGATAGATTAGCGAAAATTTCGTTTGAATCTTGGCTGGAATATCCGGACGTTGCATATAAAAAAGCCATGCAGTGCCGACCCCCAAAGCTGCCAATGCAAATGGTAGCGTCAGCATGCCGTGCCATGCCATGCCCGCTGCTGAGTGGAATACGTTATGCCAGTGGTGTGTCAGTTCATACATCGCCGGATGCGCTGCAGAGTCGACCAAAATAACACCTTTAAAGAACTCACCATACAACATAGGCTCAATCGCGATGTAACCGATAAACAATGATGGTATCGCTAACATAATCAATGGCAATTTAACGACCCAACCCGGCTCATGCGGATCATCTGTTGGGCCTAGTCCGTGGTGGTGGGCGTGGTCATCATGAGCCTCATCATGGCTATGGTCATGATGTTCATCGTGTTTAGGCATACGCCATTTTTCATCGCCATGGAACACCAGGAAATACATACGGAAGCTATAGAAAGCCGTTACAAACACGCCGACAAGCACGGCAAAATAGGCAAAGCCACTACCCGGAAGGGTTGAGAATTTTGCGGCTTCGATGATGCTATCTTTTGAGTAAAAGCCTGACAGGAATGGGGTGCCGATTAGCGCTAATGAGCCAATTAAAGAGGTAATCCAAGTCACTGGCATGTACTTCTTTAAATTACCCATGTTGCGAATATCTTGGTCATGGTGCATGCCCATAATCACGGCACCTGCACCTAAGAACAATAACGCTTTAAAGAACGCATGCGTCATGAGATGGAAGATAGCGACTGAGTAAGCTGATGCGCCAAGCGCAACCGTCATATAACCCAATTGCGATAACGTTGAATACGCCACGACGCGTTTGATATCGTTTTGAATGATGCCCAAAAAGCCCATGAATAGCGCAGTAATCGCGCCGATAATCATCACAAAAGAAAGCGCTGTGGATGACAGCTCGAACAAAGGCGACATGCGTGCCACCATGAAGATGCCCGCCGTTACCATGGTCGCGGCGTGAATCAAGGCGGAAATCGGCGTGGGGCCTTCCATTGAATCTGGCAACCAGACATGCAATGGCACTTGGGCTGACTTACCCATCGCACCGATGAATAACAAGATACAGGTCACTGTCATCAGCGACCACTGCATATCACCTACCAAGTTAATCTGTGCGTCAGCCATTTGTGGCGCCACTGAAAACACCGCGGCGTAATCTAAGCTACCAAAATGGAATAACACTAAACCAATACCGAGCAAGAAGCCAAAGTCACCAACACGGTTGACTAAGAATGCCTTCAGATTAGCGTAGATGGCGGTTGGACGCGTGTACCAGAAACCAATCAGCAAATACGACACCAAGCCTACAGCCTCCCAGCCAAAGAATAGCTGCATGAAATTGTTCGACATCACCAGCATCAACATAGAGAAGGTGAACAGCGAAATATAGCTAAAGAAGCGTTCGTAGCCTGAGTCTTCTGCCATATAGCCTATGGTGTAGATGTGCACCATCAACGATACAAAGGTCACCACTACCATCATCATGGCAGACAGGCGGTCGATTAAAAAGCCAACCTCAAACGTGATATTGCCACTTTGCAGCCAGGTATAGACCGAACCATTGAATACATGACCCGCCAATGCGTCTTTAAGCACATATAGCGATAAAGCGAATGAAGCAGCAACCCCAAATATAGTGAGAATATGGGCTGCGGGGCGAGGTAATTGTTTACCGAACAAGCCAACGATGATGGCTGCAACTAATGGCAATAATGGGATAGCTAAGTAAATTTGTTGCATTGTCATACCCTACGCTACCCTTTCAAACGATCTAGATCGTCAACGTTGATGGTGCGTAGGTTTCTAAACAACACAACCAGAATGGCTAAGCCGATCGCAGATTCTGCGGCAGCCACCGTGAGAATAAAAAATACAAATACTTGACCTGCAATGTCATTTAAATAATGTGAGAAAGCGATGAAGTTCAGGTTCACAGCAAGTAACATCAACTCGATTGCCATTAATAAAATAATGACGTTCTTACGATTCAAGAAAATACCGACGATGCTGATTGCAAACAGCAATGAGCCAAGAATAAGGTAGTGTGAAAGGCCGACCATTATTTAGTCTCCTTAGTATTAGGGGTTTCATCGACTTGCTGTTCCACAACTGCATCCATCTTCACGATACGAATACGGTCAGCTTTCTTCACCAACACCTGTTCAGCAGGATCCATTGACTTACTGTCTTTGCGATCACGTAATGTCAATGCAATGGCTGCCACGATAGCTACCAATAAAACAATCGAAGCCAATTCAAAAGTTAATAAATAATCGGTATAAAGCACACGCCCTAACTCTGCCGTATTACTGTAGTCCGCTGGTTTTGCTGCTGGCGCTAGTACTTTATCGGCACCAAAATTACGCACCCCAACAATCATCACCATCTCTACCGCCATCAACCCACCTACAGGCAATGCGACTGGTAAGGCTTTCCAGAAGCCTTCACGCAATTTATCGAGATTGATATCCAGCATCATCACCACAAACAGGAATAGCACCATCACAGCGCCTACGTAAACCAATACGAGTGCAATTGCTAAAAACTCTGCTTCCAATAGCAACCAAATACCCGCAGCAGTAAAGAATGCCAACACTAGATTTAAAGCGGCATACACCGGGTTACGTGTAGTAATCACGCGTAAGCCTGCGAATAGCAAAACCGCTGCTAGCGCATAAAAAACAACATCGTGAAAATTTAGGCCAAAAAATGTCATAGGTATTGTTATCGTTTTAGGTACTTATTAATTAGATACTTATTATTTAAGTGCTTATTTAAAATTCTTATCTGAATGTTTTATCAGTGGCACGATCGGCAGCAATTTGTTTTTCATGCTTATCGCCCACCGCCAACAACATCTCTTTGGTATAGATCAAGTCACCGCGTTGCTCACCGTGATAATCAAAGATACGAGTCTCTACGATTGAGTCAACTGGACATGACTCTTCGCACAAACCACAGAATATACATTTGGTCAGGTCAATATCATAACGAGTCGTACGGCGCGTATTGTCTTCGCGCTGTTCAGATTCGATGGTAATCGCCAGCGCTGGGCAAACCGCCTCACATAATTTACATGCAATACAACGCTCTTCACCATTTGGATAGCGGCGTAAAGCATGTAGCCCTCTAAAACGAGGTGATTGCGGTGTGCTTTCTTCAGGATATTGCACCGTAATTTTAGGCGCAAAAAAGTAGCGGCCCGTAAGTGCCATTCCTTTAAGCAGCTCTACTAGCATCAAGCTAGACAGCGTAGATTTAATTTTTGCAATCATAAAATTTAGTCAGTGAATATTCGTGTAAAACAAGTTAATTTAGCAAAAGTAATTTAATGGAACAAGTATGCCCAAGGCGTTTGCATCATACCGCCTACAACCACGATCCATACAATCGTAATGGGGATAAATACCTTCCAACCCAGACGCATGATTTGGTCGTAGCGATATCTTGGGAACGTAGCCCTGAACCATAAAAACAAGAACAATAAAAATGCAACTTTAGCCAGTAACCACAGGAAGCTATCGGGGATGAATGGCACTGGTGATAACCAGCCACCTAAGAACATCAAGGCCGCCAGCATTGAGACTAAAATCATATTGGCGTATTCGGCCAAGAAGAATACCGCGAACGCCATGCCGGAATACTCAACGTGAAAGCCGGCCACGATTTCTGACTCACCCTCCGCCACGTCGAATGGCGCGCGGTTGGTTTCAGCTACTGCACTAATGAAATAGACAATAAACAATGGGAATAGTGGCAAGAAATACCAATGCCAGAAACCACCAGCCTGCCCCATCACAATCTTGCCTAAATTGAGGGAGTTAGCGCACATCAGCACGCCCACCAGTGCAAAACCCATGGCGATTTCATAAGACACGATTTGCGCAGCGGAACGCAAAGAGCCTAAGAACGCATATTTAGAATTGGATGCCCAGCCTGCGATAATCACGCCATACACTGCGACAGAAGTCATCGCCAAAATATACAGCAGCCCGGCATCAATATCGGCCAATACCATATTCATATCGAACGGTATTACCGCCCACGCCGCAAAAGCGGGTGCAATCGCCAATACCGGGCCTAATAGAAACAGTGCTTTGTTAGAAGCGGTAGGTAAGATGATTTCTTTGAATAAAAGCTTTAAACCATCCGCGACTGGTTGCAATAAGCCAAAATAACCCACACGATTCGGCCCAAGACGCACTTGCATATAACCAATGACTTTACGTTCAGCCAATGTTAGGTAAGCCACTGCGATCATCAGCGGCACCACGATGGCAACGATTTTAATCAGCGTCCATCCAGTTAGCTGAACAGGCTCCCAATAACTACCAAATAAACTAGCGAACCATTCCATTATCCGCGCGCTTCCATAATGATGGTTGAGTAATCTTGGAATTGCTGTGGTGATATTTTCTCAACCGTAATATCGCCCATCAAATCCCCCAAACCTACCGTATCTTCATGCGCTGCAGCAACGCGTACGCAACCCATTGCTACGTGATTATCAAGTCGCACCGCAAGTACTGCGCTGCCTTTATCTTGTTTCACCAGCACATTGTCACCTTCAACCAAACCCAATGCCTCTAACTGCGCTGCACACATACGTGCCATCGGCTTAATGTTGTACTTGGTTTTTTGTAAAGGCGGTGAACGGCGCACGATAGGGTCTGATTCATATTGCGGCACTTCACCGATACGTTGCAAACCTTCTTTTTTAATGTTGACCTGAATCTCAACCAGCTCTCTCAAGTTATTATTCAGACTACGCCACACCACGGCAGAAGGTTTCTCGCCGCCAAAGATCGCAGTCTTTACCTGCTCGCTGGTTTCATAATCAAAGCCTTCTAAGCCCAGAGTATTCGCCAATACACGCAATACTTTCCAACCTGGGCGGCATTCACCTAGCGGCCTAGTCGCAGCAGTAAAGCTTTGCACACGACCTTCCATGCTCATAAAAGTACCGGAAGTCTCGGTAAATGGCGCAATTGGTAACAATACGTCGGCGTTTTCAAGCGCTGGGGATTTGAACGCAGTAAGCGCAACCACACACTCCGCTTGTGCCATCGCGGCTTTTGCTAAAGCTGCATGCTGGCAGTCCAACTCTGGTTCAATATTTAACAACAAGTAAGCTTTGCGCGGCACTTCCAGCATGGCACGTGCATGCATACCTGTGCTGTTAGGCATCACGCCCATCAAATGCATACCGGTGCTATTAGCCGCTGCTGGTAAAATACCGCCTTTAGCGCCGGAAATACCACCGATGGCTTCAGCCATACTGTACATCTCGGTAAAACGTGGGTCACTCAACGCCATGTTACCTAAGAAAATACCGACTTTTGGAGCGACCAAGTCAATCTCTTTACCCAAACCGGCCAAGCTTTCCGCCATGGCTTGCGTATTCGGACGTACTTTGATTTCTTCTAACAGCTGATTCAATGATGGTGGCAAACAAAGCGACAAACGTTGCAAGCCAGACATGGCTTTTAGGATTTGACCTAATACGTTCACCATGTCGTTCGGGCGCACAATCACTTTATGTGCGATATCCATTAGTGGGTCATTGTCTAGCGGACTCACGATAGAAAGCTCTGCACCATTCGCTACTGCTTTACGGAAGCGCTGCGCGAGTAATGGATGTTCATTACGCAAGTTCGAGCCGATAAGCAAGATTCTGTCTAGCTCTTCGATCTCGTTGATGTTGCAACCCATCCATGGCGTGCCGATACGTCTGCCATCTAACCTGAAATCGGTTTGGCGCAAACGGTAATCCACGTTGCCGCAACCTAGACCATTGGCGAGCTTTTTCGCCAGATAACCTTCTTCCATGGTGCTGTTCGGTGAAACCAGCACACCTAAAGCTTCAGCACCGTGCTCATTGGTAATGTCTTTTAGCTGCCCGGCAGCAAATTCCAGCGCGGTTTTCCAATCAGTTTCCATCCACTCGCCATTGTGCTTGATCATTGGCACTTTCAAGCGGTCTGGACTATTCAAGCCTTCATAAGAGAAGCGATCACGGTCTGACAACCAGCACTCGTTGATACTTTCTTTTTCACGCGGTAACACACGCATGACTTTATTGTCTTTAACGTGCACTTCAATGTGCGAACCCAAACCATCATGCGGCGCGATACTTGGACGACGTGTGAGCTCCCAACTACGGGCAGAATAGCGGTACGGCTTGCTAGTCAGCGCGCCGACTGGGCACAAATCAATGATATTGCCTGACAGTTCAGAATTGACGCTCTTATCGACATAAGCGGTGATCTCGGCATGCTCGCCGCGACCAATCATACCCAGTTCCATCATGCCGCCAACTTCTTTTAAGAAGCGCACACAACGCGTACATTGAATGCAGCGGGTCATGTCGGTGCTGACTAATGGGCCGATATTTTTATTGAAAACCACACGCTTTTCTTCAGTGTATCTAGAACCGCTTGTCCCATAGGCTACGGCAACGTCTTGCAAATCACACTCACCGCCTTGGTCGCAGATCGGGCAATCCAACGGGTGGTTAATCAGCAAGAATTCCATCACGCTCTGCTGCGCTTCAATCGCCGCTTTTGAACGTGTGAATATCTTCATGCCATCCGCTACCGGTGTTGCACAAGCTGGCAATGGTTTATTGAACTTTTCTACCTGCACCAGACACATACGGCAGTTGGCAGCAACTGAGAGTTTTTTGTGATAGCAGAAACGTGGAATGGCAATACCAACCTTGTCAGCCGCATCAATGATGGTGCTGCCATGCTCTACTTCAAGCGGTTTGCCGTCTATTTCAATATGTAACATTATTTACTTACCATGTTAATTTGCGGTTTATTTGCCATCGACCATGCTCTTGCCATGCTGAATGTAATACTCAAACTCTGGCCTGAAATGCTTAATAAAACTTAAGACCGGCGTCGCGGCTGCCTCACCTAGCGCACAAATAGTGCGACCGGAAATATTGTTACTGACTGAAGTTAACAACTCCAAGTCTTCCATCTTACCGTTGCCGTTAACGATACGTGTAATCACGCGGTAGACCCAGCCTGTGCCCTCACGGCACGGTGTACATTGTCCGCAGCTTTCCTCGTAAAAGAAGTAGCTCAAACGCTGCAAGGTTTTCACCATACAAGTACTGTCATCCATCACAATCATTGAACCAGCGCCCAAACTAGAACCAGCTTTACTCAAGCCGTCATAATCCATGGTCGCTTTTAAAATCGCCTCAGCCGGCATCACTGCGGTAGATGGGCCACCCGGAATCACCGCTTTCAATTTGCGACCTTTCCAGATACCGCCCGCCATCTCTAGCAACTCAGTGAATGGCATACCCATCCTCACTTCATAGTTGCCTGGCTTCTCGATGTGCCCGGAGACTGAGAATAATTTTGTACCGCCAGAATTGGGAACACCTAGCTCTGCAAACGCCTCCCCGCCATGCTGCATGATCCACGGGATGCTGGCGTAACTTTCGGTGTTATTTACATTGGTCGGTTTGCCGAACACACCGTAACTGGCTGGGAATGGCGGCTTAAAGCGCGGCTGGCCTTTTTTGCCTTCAATCGATTCGATCAATGCAGTTTCTTCGCCGCAAATGTAGGCACCGTAGCCATGTACCGCGTATAGATCAAAACTAAAGTTGCTGCCGAATAAGTTTTCACCTAAGTAGCCAGCAGCTTTTGCTTCATGTAATGCAGCTTCAAAAATCTCGTAGTCTTGCCAGATTTCGCCATGGATATAGTTGTAACCGACACGCGCACCCAAGGTATAAGCGGCAATCGCCATACCTTCAATCAGTTGATGTGGATTGTAGCGAATGATGTCACGGTCTTTAAAAGTACCTGGCTCACCTTCATCGGTGTTACACACCAGATATTTTACGCCGTCAAAATAACGCGGCATAAAGCTCCACTTAAGACCGGTAGGGAAACCAGCACCGCCGCGACCACGCAAGCCTGAGGTCTTTACAGCAGTAATAATATCGGTAGCTTTGGTTTTTTCTTTGATGATTTTCTTAAGTGAAGAATAACCACCTAATTTCACGTAAGCCTCTAATGAGGCTGGATTTTTCTCTGTGAGCGTACGCAGACAGAGTAAGGTTTGACCTTTTAAATCCGTCATCACAGGTGCGTTTACATCATGTACAACAGTATTAGATTTTGCAGTTTTAGTCGCCATTATTTCAACTCTTCTAAAATGGCATCTACTTTTGCAGGCGTCAAGAATTCGTGCATGGTGTGATTATTCACAATCAACAATGGCGCACCACCGCATGCCCCCATACATTCTCCCTCTTTCAGGCAGAACTTGCCGTCAGGCGTCACTTCATTGAAGTCCACACCCAGCTTGGCTTTAAGATGATCCACAATCACATCGCTATCACGCAGCATGCAGGAGATATTAGTGCAAATCGCGATCTTATATTTACCAACCGGCTCAAGATCGTACATGTTGTAGAAAGTCGCCACTTCCATCGCAGCAATCTCGGGCATGCCCAAATATTGCGCCACTTCTGTGATGCTATCTTTTGACAGCCAACCACGCTCGGTTTGCACGATGCGCAACGCGCTCATGACAGCGGCTTGACGCTGGTCAGCTGGATACTTAGTCAGCTCGTAATCAATGTTTTTAATAGCTTCAGCGCTTAACATATTTATCTATCTATCTCGCCAAAAACAATATCTTGCGTACCAATAATCGCGACCAAATCGGCAATCATGTGACCGCGTGTCATTTCATCCAAAGCCGCCAAATGTGGGAAGCCCGGCGCACGAATTTTAAGACGGTACGGTTTATTCGCACCATCAGAAACCATGTAGATACCAAACTCACCTTTTGGATGCTCAACTGCGGCATACGCCTCACCTGCCGGCACATGGAAGCCTTCTGTGAACAGCTTGAAGTGATGGATAAGATCTTCCATATTTTCCTTCATACCTTCACGGTTAGGCGGCGCTACTTTGTTATCACTGGTAATCACTGGGCCTGGATTTTTACGCAACCAGTCCACACATTGTTTGATGATGCGGTTAGATTGGCGGAACTCTTCCATACGCACCAAATAACGGTCGTAACAGTCACCATTCACGCCAACCGGGATATCAAAATCCATTTTGTCATAAACTTCGTAAGGCTGCGTTTTACGTAGATCCCAAGCAATGCCTGAGCCGCGCAACATTGGGCCAGTCATCCCCAGTGCTAAAGCACGCTCTGGCGACACCACACCTACACCCACGGTACGCTGCTTCCAGATACGGTTATCGGTGAGCAGTGTTTCGTACTCATCTACATATTTAGGGAAGCGGTTGGTGAAGTCTTCGATGAAATCCAGCAAAGAACCTTGGCGGTTCTTGTTTTGTTCTTTTACGGTTTTTGCGTTGCGGAATTGATTCGCGACGTACTGCGGCATCTGTGTAGGTAAATCACGGTATACACCACCTGGACGGTAATACGCCGCATGCATACGCGCACCGGAAACCGCCTCATAGCAATCGAACAAATCTTCGCGTTCGCGGAAAGCGTACAAGAATACCGTCATCGCACCCACGTCCAGCGCATGTGCGCCTAGCCATAACAAATGATTCAGTACGCGGGTAATTTCATCGAACATGACGCGGATGTACTGCGCGCGGATAGGCACATCAATACCCATCATCTTTTCAATCACCATCACATAGGCGTGCTCGTTAGACATCATCGATACATAATCGAGCCTGTCCATATACGGCACTGATTGCAGATAGGTTCGATTTTCAGCCAGCTTTTCGGTGGCACGATGCAACAAGCCAATATGCGGGTCGGCACGCTGAATGACTTCACCATCCAACTCCAACACCAAGCGCAATACACCGTGAGCCGCAGGATGCTGCGGACCAAAGTTCATGGTGTAATTTCTTATTTCTGCCATATACAAACCCCACTTACTTTGCGTTTTGCATTCAAGTGAAGACAAGACGGAGACGTGATGACAGTACAACGGGTACGGCGAACGGCGACAACGCCGTATTCGCTTGAAGACAAAATGCAATTAGCCACGATGCGCTCCTTCATCACGTATCACTCGCGGGACATTATTGCGATGTTCAATCGTCACAGGCTGATAAATAACACGCTGCTGCTCTGGGTCGTAACGCATTTCAACATTACCAATCATAGGGAAATCTTTACGGAACGGATGGCCAACAAAGCCATAATCGGTGAGCAAACGACGTAAATCCGGGTGATTTTCAAACATGATGCCGTAGAGGTCAAACGCCTCGCGTTCAAACCAGTTAGCCACCGGCCAGGTATCGACCAAAGTCGGCAGAATCGGGAAGTCTTCATCTTGTGCAAACACGCGCAAACGCACACGATGATTGAGCGAAACGGATAGAAAATGACATACAACCGCATAGCGCAAGCCATCATAACCACCCTCGCCATACTCCTGATAATCCACACCACATAAATCAATCAGCTGCTCAAATTTCAAGGTAGCATCGTCACGCAACAACAGACATATGCTTAAATAATCTGCTGCCTTGCATTCAATTGTAATTTCACCCAACGCCACCGCTTGCTTAGTGATTTTGTCACCAAGCACTGTTTGTAGATTGGCTGATAATTGATCTAATTTAACTGACATGATTTGAGAGTTGGGCTTTTTATTTTTTTAGCGTGCGATGGTATTGGTGCGTTTGATTTTATTTTGCAACTGGATGATGCCATACAGTAGCGCTTCCGCAGTTGGTGGGCAGCCCGGCACGTAGACATCAACTGGAACAATGCGATCGCAACCGCGCACTACAGCATAGGAGTAATGATAGTAGCCGCCGCCATTAGCACAGGAACCCATGGAGATTACCCAGCGTGGCTCGGCCATTTGATCGTATACTTTACGCAAAGCGGGCGCCATTTTATTCACTAGCGTACCAGCGACAATCATCACGTCAGATTGACGCGGGCTGGGGCGGAACACAATGCCGAAACGGTCCAAATCATATCGCGCCGCGCCTGCATGCATCATCTCTACCGCACAACAAGCCAAGCCAAAAGTCATCGGCCACAGCGAACCAGTCCGCGTGTAATTGATGACCGTGTCTAATGTGGTGGTAACAAAACCTTTTTCTAAAACACCTTCAATGCTCATGACTGATTTAATCCCATTCCCTTAATCCCACTCTAGGGCACCCTTCATCCATTCGTAAATGAATCCGATAACGAGCACACCTAAAAATATCATCATGGCAACAAAACCAAACATGCCGATTTCTTTAAGCACAACCGCCCATGGGAACAGGAAGGCAATCTCTAGATCAAATAAAATGAATAGAATGGCGACTAAATAGTAACGCACGTCGAACTTCATACGCGCATCTTCAAACGCTTCAAAACCGCATTCGTAAGGGGAGTTTTTTTCTGAATCGGGTTTATTGGGAGAGACTAATTTGCCTAATACAAGAGGGCCGACGCCGACCGCGAGGCCTACGAGGATGAACAACAATATCGGAAAATAATTTTCTAGCACGTGCTAGGCCTCTATATAAATCAGTACAGTCGAAATCACTAAAATCAGGCAAGAAATTAATGGATGATGATAGTGTTTTGTTACGCTGTCGTTACGCTTAATACTTACTACTAATTATTAGATTTAAGCAATTTCAAATAGTTACTTAAATGTTATTTATTCTCTGGTGTTACTTATTCTTTGGTGCCGACGGAGAGACTCGAACTCTCACGACTTTCGTCACTACCCCCTCAAGATAGCGTGTCTACCAATTCCACCACGACGGCATTTGTTGAGCTTAGCGCTCAAAAAGTTAACTATTTAGGGATATCATCCGCAACTGGTGCACTTGTAGCTGGCGTAGCCGGAGTTTCTGCAGCCGGAATCTCAGTAGTAAGCTCAGCCGGTTTTGCAACAGGCGCCGTTTTCTCAACATTCACCGCACTAGATTTGACTACGCTACCACCTGTTGCTTTATGGCTCGCCATATAAGCTAACGTCAAGCTAGTTGCGAAAAACACCACAACACAAATCGCAGTTGCACGGCTCATAAAGTTTGATGAGCCAGATACACCAAACAAACTACCTGAAGCGCCACTACCAAACGATGCGCCCATGTCTGCGCCTTTACCATGTTGCAACAATACCAAGCCAATCACACCCAGCGCCGCTAACACATGAATTACTAATATTAATTTTTCCATTTTTCACCTAATGCCGTGTATTTACAGCTAGCTTCATAGCGAATCTAAGCTGCAGCCCGACATATTCCTTCAAATTCTTGCGCGTTTAACGAACACCTGCCGATAAGACCACCGTCTATATCCTGCATAACGAATAATTGTACCGCATTTTGAGGGTTTACGCTCCCCCCATATAGGATTTTCAGGCTAGCAGCGGCGGTTTTATCCAGCCTAGCAATCTTGCCACGAATGAATTCGTGCAT
>DATHXI010000014.1:0-21930 GCA_035459705.1 Methylotenera sp.
TATTCTCCATAAAACCCCGCCATACTCAAGTTTTCCGACAACAGATCTAAAGCATAGCGACCATTGTCTATCATTCGATTTTCTTTATCGAGCTCCATCCTAGTTTTACTTTGACTGACAAACAAAGTGGCGAGTGCTGAAAGTAAAAGTAGGCCTATAGCAACTGAAACCATCAGCTCAACCAAAGAAAAACCTTGCTGAGTAGACAACTTAACCGAGTTACGATAATTAATATTAAAAAACATATTAATCCAGATTCGCAATAGTAATAGGAATTGTGATTATGCGGCGTTGAGCGTCGTTACCATAACTTCCCTCACCACAATCAACCGCTGGTGCAGCCGTTGCCGTTAAGCCCTGCCAGGCAACAGCAATCAAGTATTTTTTTGGTGCTGCACTGGAAAGCTCATATATACAACCTCGTGCGCC
Organism: Methylotenera sp.; assembly: GCA_035459705.1. Lineage (GTDB taxonomy): Bacteria > Pseudomonadota > Gammaproteobacteria > Burkholderiales > Methylophilaceae > Methylotenera. The sequence continues at coordinate 430 of DATHXI010000014.1, forward strand.
AATCATAGCACCCAGACCCGTTCCCTCCGCACTACCTTTCAGCGCACTACTCCATTCACATAAATCGATAGAGGCGGTTGTCGTACCCGTACAATCAGCATATCCAACCCCTAGTGGTGCTGTAGCAGAAGTGGCGTAGAAAGATGTATTTGCCCGATTGGCATTAATACGACTTTCCATATCCTTAATTAGAATAAGGGCTTGAGAGCGCTGATAAGACTCCATTTGTGAAGTCAAAGCTCTACCTTGCAAACCGGCCAAACCAAGTAACCCAGTCATCAAAATAATTAAAGTAACTAATACCTCAATTAAACTGAAGCCCGCTGTATTATTAAGTGAAGAGCGACTCATGGGCATTCTCCCTTAATAGTGCGCGGCAAACCACTTAAGTCGATGGTAATACAACGAATATATTCTGAGTCGGCTGGATCAACGTCGAGTTGAATGGCTGGTGATGCAGCTGCTGACAAACGGCCTGTTCTTTTATAGATTAGTGTAGATGGCGCACCACTTACTACTATGTTCGCCAAAGCACTATGATTCTTGAGCACTGTTCCATCGGAGCCAGTGATTTTCCATCCAGCATCCCAACCACCCGATACCGGTGTGATTGTGACATCCCCATTACGCTTGATAGCTTCACTTCTTGCCACTATAAGGCTAGCAAACAATTCGAAACTAGCATTTTTTATGCGTTGATTGCGAATTATTTTTTGGAAACTAGGCATCGCTATGCCAGCAAATATAGCTACGATAGTGATCACTACGAGCAATTCTACTAAGGTAAATCCAACAGAGAATTTTAATTGCTTCATTTGAACCAAATCACCATTTACCACTAGGGGTTTTGGTGCCAGTATCATCAAGCGTTAAATCGCCATCGCTAGCTTGTGCAGTGCCAGCGATTGGTGTTGCTGTAATCGTAAAAGAAGGGGCAGACGCACCAACAGTAATGGTTATATCATAGCTTGGTGAAACTTCAGCTGGTAATGTTGTTATACCTAAATTAGGCAAACTGTCAGTATAAGCTCTAGCATCCAGTAAATATTGTCTTTCTCTGTTTGAGATATCCAGCATAAACGCCTGAGCAGCATTCCGCTTACCCTTAATAACGTAGTTCTGATAGGATGGATAGGCAATAGCCGCCAAAATTCCAATAATAGCTACCACAATCATCAACTCTATCATCGTAAAGCCTTTTTGATGGGCGTTAGATTGAATACCATTCTGTAAGTATTTATTTTGAAAGCCTGCTAAGGTACGCATTTTTTCTTCCCCTTTTTCATCAGTTGCATCATGAACATGCACGTTGTCAATGTCTAGCAATAGCTGATAATCGGCAAAATTCAACGGATGAACGGCACAAACTATCAGCTTGCGCTTACTTTAACTTAGAATCGGTGCCGGATTAAAGCAAAATAAGCCTTTATGTTAAAATCAACTACTAATAAATTGATGCCTTAAAAATCCAATTCATATCCGATGGATTTCTTAACAACACGAGACCATAAATATATGCAAAAAAATACTCATTGGATCCTAATCCGCATGTTTCTTTTAGTCGCAATATGTGGCGCCCTAAATGGCTGCGGAACTAAGGGGCCACTGTATATTCCTGAGCGACAATATCCTCAAGAAACACCAGCTAAAAAATAAATTTATCCCATCTTCATTACTTACTTTATAAATTATCACTGTGAACTCTTTTACACTTAAAAATGCTACCTTGCATGCCGAGAATGTAGCGCTTGACCAAATTGTCCAGGAATTTGGCACACCGTGCTATGTTTACTCCAAATCCGCGCTAACCAATGCCTTTAGCAGCTTTAGTGCCGGTTTTGTCGGTACCAATCACTTGGTTTGCTTTGCGGTAAAAGCCAACCCCAGCATTGCAATTCTAAATTTGTTCGCCAAGCTAGGCGCTGGTTTTGATATTGTCTCCGGTGGCGAGTTGGCTCGCGTATTGGCAGCAGGTGGTGACCCACAAAAGATCGTATTTTCAGGTGTTGGTAAAACCGCAGCTGAAATGCAAGCGGCGTTAATTGCTGGAATTTTTTGCTTTAATGTGGAATCGGCAAGCGAACTAGAGCGCTTGAATAACGTAGCAGCAGCCATGGGCAAAATAGCGCCTGTTTCATTGCGTGTTAATCCAAACGTAGATGCAAAGACGCACCCTTACATCTCTACGGGCCTAAAAAATAACAAGTTCGGCGTGGCTTATGAAGACGCACTCGACATTTACATGCAAGCAGCAGCGATGAGCAACATTGCCATTCATGGCGTTGATTGCCACATTGGTTCACAAATTACAGAACTATCACCGTTTTTAGATGCATTTGACCGTGTGCTGGCTTTGGTGGATGCGCTAGAAGAGCGCGGAATTAATATTCAAAACATCGATGCCGGCGGTGGTATCGGCATTTGTTACAGCGATGAAACCCCACCTGCATTTGATGCTTATGCCGCTGCGATGCGCAAAAAACTAGGCAATCGCAATATCAAACTCGTGTTTGAACCCGGCCGCGCTTTGGTGGGCAACGCAGGCATTCTCCTCACAAAAGTGGAATACCTGAAACATACGGAAGCAAAGAACTTTGCCATTGTAGATGCAGCAATGAATGACTTAATGCGCCCAGCCTTGTACGACGCTTACCACGACATCAAAGCTGTTCAACCACGTGATACGAATGCACAAACCTACGAAATCGTAGGTCCGGTATGTGAAAGTGGCGACTTCTTAGGCCATGACAGAGTATTAGCATTACAAGAGGGCGACTTGCTCGCCATCATGTCTGCCGGCGCCTATGGCATGAGCATGGCAAGCAACTACAACACTAGGCCGCGAGCTGCTGAAGTGATGATAGATGGCGCTCAGTGTCACTTGATTAGAAAACGTGAACTGGTTGCTGATTTATTTGCAGCGGAGCAGATACTACCGGTTTAATGTTAAGGTAATAAAAGTTGCATGCCCTTTAAACTCAGAGTAAATTGCCGTTTAAGCAAGAGTTACCCCTTGCTTAACAGCTAGTTTTTATCATGTAGTTATTATAAAAAATTTACATCATGAATGAGGGGAAGAAATGAGAACGCTTTTATTAAGTTTACTATTTGCTTTTACTTTTACTGCTGTACCAGTTGTATATGCTGATGAACTCCCAGAAATTGCACCTGTAGATGAACCTGCCGTACCGTCACTAGATGCGCCAGCAAGCGAATAAGAGCCCAATCATCTAATAAAAAAGGGAGGCACAATGTGCCTCCCTTTTTTATTTACCATCGAATTAATACCTAATCGAAAATCACGGTCTTATTCGCATAAAGCAAAATACGATTTTCAATATGCCAGCGCACCGCCTTAGAAAGCACCACGCGCTCTAAATCACGTCCCTTTTGAATCAGATCTTCCACTTGGTCGCGATGCGAAATACGGTCAATATCCTGCTCAATAATTGGGCCTTCATCCAGCACCTCAGTCACATAATGACTGGTTGCACCTATCAGCTTCACGCCCCGCTCAAAGGCGCGATGATAAGGCCTGGCGCCGATAAATGCCGGCAAAAATGAGTGATGAATATTAATAATTTGTTTAGGATAACGCGCGACAAAATCCGGTGATAAAATCTGCATATAACGTGCAAGCACAATCAAATCGATTTCATATTGTTCGAACAGAGCAAACTGCTTAGCCTCTGCTGAGGCTTTATTGTCTTTAGTCACTTCAATATAATGAAAATCAACGCCATAGAAGTTGGCTAACGCTTCGGTATCACGATGGTTGCTAATGATGAGTGGGATATCGCAAACGAGTTCGCCATTTTTATGACGATGCAACAAATCCGCTAAACAATGGTCATATTGCGACACCATGATTGCAACACGTAATGGTTTTTGTGAGAGCTTAAGCTGCCACTCCATACTGAAACGCTTAGCGATTTCAGCAAAATACTGCTCAAAATTATCTGGAGAGAGTGAGAACCCAGCCAAATCCCACTCAACACGCATCAAAAATAGGTTATTTTCGGCATCTTGATGCTGATCTGCATGCAAAATGTTGGCATCGTGCTGATATAAGAAATCAGCAATCGCAGCAACAATGCCTTTGCTGTCTGGGCAGGTAATTAATAAGGTGGCCGTGTTTTTAACAACGCTATTTTTAGCGGCGGTATTTTTCATGTTTACGCATGCCTAGATTTTAAGCATGTCCGGATTTGAGTTAATATACGCATTATACCTTGAGTTAATTTTTATGAAAAAAAGTGTGTATGGCAGATAGTTCTTCAGTAGATATATTATTAGCAAATCCTCGCGGTTTTTGTGCTGGTGTCGATCGCGCCATCATCATTGTTGAGCAAGCGCTGGAAAAATTCGGCGCGCCTATCTATGTGCGCCATGAAGTTGTCCATAACAAGTTTGTAGTAGATGAGCTCAAAAATAAAGGCGCTATCTTCGTTGAAGAGTTAGACGAAATCCCAGCTGGTAGCACCGTTATTTTCAGTGCACATGGCGTTTCAAAAGCGATTCGTGCGGAAGCTGATGCGCGCGGCCTGACTGCGTTTGACGCGACCTGCCCATTAGTAACCAAAGTGCATATCGAGGTTGCCAAGATGCGTGCTGCCAGCATGGAAATCGTGATGATTGGCCATAAAGGGCACCCTGAGGTAGAGGGGACGATGGGCCAAGCTGAGGGCGACCAAGCGAATACGGGTATGTATTTAGTGGAAACGCCTGCGGACGTTGCTGGCTTGTCGGTGAGGGATCCCTCTAAACTTGCCTATGTAACACAAACCACGCTTTCTATCGATGACGCAGCGCTGGTCATTAACGCGCTTAAAGACAAGTTCCCACTGATTCAAGCACCAAAAAGTGATGATATTTGTTACGCCACGCAAAACCGTCAGGACGCAGTTAAAATCATGGCGAAAGATTGCGATCTGGTGATTATCGTCGGCTCACCCAATAGCTCTAACTCTAATCGCCTGCGTGAAGTGGCGGAGAATCAGGGCATTGAGTCTTACATGGTGGATAACGCAAGTTACCTCAAGCCGGAATGGTTAGTAGGGAAAAAACGTATTGGCGTTTCAGCAGGTGCATCAGCACCTGAGGTACTGGTAAAAGAAGTAATTGCCGCGCTACAAAAGCTGGGCGCAAATCAGGTACAAGAGCTACAAGGCGTTGTAGAGAGCGTAGTGTTCCAGTTGCCTAAGAACCTAACGCAGGCAATTAAGCAGCAAAAAACCTCCGATACTACAAAAACTAGCTAGCTGGGTTGTTAGTCCAACCTTTCAACAGCGCCCTCATGTTTAAAACACCGATCTCAGCTTTAGTGCTGATCCATACCACCGACCTGCAAGTACTGATTATGGAGCGCGCAGATAAAGAAGGGTTCTGGCAATCAGTGACTGGCAGTTTAGAAGCAGGCGAAACACCAATGGACGCTGCCATTCGCGAAGTGCATGAAGAAACGGGCATAGATGCTACGGCGTACGATTTACAAGACTGGCAAACATCGAATGTCTATGAGATTTACCCGCATTGGCGGCATCGCTATGCACCGGGGGTCACACAAAATACTGAGCACTTATTTGGCTTAACATTGCCTAAGCCATTACCCATACAATTAGCACCTGACGAGCATGTACGATACGAATGGGTAGATTGGCGCGAAGCTGCTAAACGGGTATTTTCGTGGACCAATGTTGACGCACTAAGTAAATTAGGTGAACGTCACGGCCTAAAGTTGTAAAATATTATTTTTGAAACTAAATGCTTTCGATTGAAAGCGATGTGACTTTAAAAATCACTCCATTAGAGATTATGCAAACAGATACCATTTCAAGCGCACCAGTGAATACACCGGTAAAAAGCATTCCGATTAAGTTTGAACGCTTTCAAGCGACAGATGATGCGGACTGCCAACGTCGCATTCTTGCTGCAAGAGAAAAACTAGGCAAGAACTTAGTCATTTTAGGCCACCATTACCAAAATGAGGGCGTGTATCGCCATGCCGATTACACGGGTGATTCACTGAAACTGTCACGTTACACCGAGAATCTGGATGCGAAATACATCGTCTTTCTGGGTGTGCATTTTATGGCTGAAGTTGCCGATATTTTGAGCCGCCCAGACCAAGTAGTCATCTTGCCCGACCTTGCTGCTGGCTGCTCTATGGCAGACATGGCGAACTTAGCCAAGGTTGAACGTAGCTACCGTGAGCTGAATAAAGTATTGGATTTTGATACGCAAATCACACCGGTTACTTACATCAACTCCGCTGCTGACTTAAAAGCATTTTGCGGGGAACATGGCGGTATCGTCTGCACTTCAACCAACGCCACCAAAATCATTGAGTGGGGCTTTAAACAACGTGAAAAAGTGCTGTTCTTCCCTGACCAAAACTTAGGTCGCTGGTCTGGGCACAAAATGGGCATCCCACTTGAGCAAATGCCAATTTGGGACCCCGATCAGCCTATGGGCGGCCTAACAGAAGAGCAAATCAAAAATGCGAAGATTTTGTTATGGAAAGGTCACTGTGCTGTGCACCAGATGTTCCGCCTGCAAAATATCACTAAATTCCGTGCTGAGCATCCAGATGGCTTTGTGATCTCGCATCCGGAAGCGCCATATGAAGTGTGCCTAAATTCAGACTATGTAGGTTCTACCGAATACATTCTGAAAACTGTCAGTGAAGCACCGGCGAATACGAAATGGCTGGTGGGCACTGAACTTAACCTAGTGAATCGCTTAGCCGAGCAAATGAAACCTCAAGGCAAATTAGTCCAGTTCATGAGTCATGTGGTGTGCGAGTGCTCGACTATGGCGCGTATCGACCCGCAACATTTGGCGTGGACTTTAGAAAACTTGGCTGAAGGTAATGTCGTCAATCAAATCAAAGTACCAGAGCACGACGCTAAACTTGCCAAACTCACACTAGACCGCATGTTGGCGGCGTCATAGGGCATCAATAATTGAGTAAGGTTGATTTATGCGCACTTTGCGTGCCCACACCGCATATGGTACTTTGGCAAGACGACTTTTGCCGCGTATTGCTATTAAATGATGCTGATTACCCGGCCTATTGCCGTGTTGAACTGCTCGCACACACCAAAGAAATGACCGACCTGCCGCCTGCTGAACGTGCGCGCATGATGAAAACGGTATTCGCCGTGGAACTAGCTATTCGAGAGATTTTTAATCCAGATAAAATCAACTTGGCCAGTCTTGGTAACAAAACACCACATTTGCATTGGCATGTAATTCCCCGCTTTGAGGATGACAAACACTTCCCTAATTCGCACTGGGGTGAGGTGATGCGAGATGGTAACTTTGCGCCATTAGATGAAGAAAACATTAACGATTTAACGCAAAAAATTTCAGCACATATTCAATGTGCACTGCATTCAACTCATAGCTGAGTTAATTACTAAACCACTAATCGTTCAACCACTTTGCCATTGATAAGATGGCTTTCGATAATCTCATCGATATCTTCATTATCAACAAAGGTGTACCAAATCGCTTGCGGGTAAACGACTAAGAGCGGCCCTTCACCACAACGATCAAAACAACCGGCACGGTTGATACGCACTTTGTCTTTGCCATTCAAACCCAGCTTTTTAACCCGTGATTTCATGTGATCAAAAGCAGCTTCAGCGCCTTTATCCATGCAGCAAGCTTCGCCATCTTCACGCTGGTTGAGGCAGAAAAATACATGGTGTTGAAAATGGTTAGTCATTGTTAATCCAAAATTGCTTTTTAATGTGTCACAGTGAAGCCGTTAAAATTTTGCATTTCTGCAAGGCATTTGCAGCACAGACACTAGCTATTGTACGGCAAGGCGAAACTGGCGCAGAGTATTGCGACTTTCAAATAGAATCACTCTCCGGTAGCGAGATTATCCTCTTTAGTAAACGTCCAAGTCCGCGTAATTCCCAAAATATCAATTTCTTTGCGCACATCATCAGGAAACTTAGCATAAGGCGCGCCTAGCTCTACAATATGCTTCGCCGCCTCGTCCAGAATCTTGTGTCCTGAGCTACGATTGATTTCAATCGCCTCGATGTTGCCATCCGCTTTAATCGTCACAGTCATCTGTAATTGACCGTACAGCTTTAGATCTTTGGCTGCCTCCGGGTAGTTAAGGTTGCCTATTTTTTCCACTTTTTGGCGCCAAGCTTCCACATACATCGCATAACGGTACTCTTTGGCACGCGCCCCCACGTATTTACGTTTAGGTCGTTTTTGATATTCGTCCTGCTGCTTAGAGATGAGCGCTTCCAGTCTATCCATCTCCAAAGCGGCAGCAGTAATATCCTGCATATTAAGTTTTTTGGTTGTAGCCTCTTGGTTACCTGCCTCTATCTCTTTAGCCGCAGCCTGTTGCACTGGCTTAGATTCTACTTTTTTTGTAGATTTAATTTGTGTCATCAACTCTTGCGCTTGCTTTTCCAGCTCCGCGACACGTTGTTGCTCTTGAGTTTGTTCTGAAGTCTGCTTAGCAGCCTTTGCGCCATCTTTGATTTGCGATGTAGGCTTAACCGTGAAGTCTGCTTCCTGGTGCTTAAGCGCAGGCAGGGCAGACTTCATTTTACGATCTTGTTCGGTATTACCACCTCGGTCTAAATTAGTCTGCGCAAATACTTCTGCATTGTCTGGTTTGCTAGCAGTTTTGGCATTCACTAGAAACACTTCCAGCACTGGGAGATTGTCTTTGAACTTCTTGAGCTCGGGTTGGAACTTAATACTCAAGATTACGGCATGAATCAGAATGGATACCCAAATGGCAATAACCATCACACTCATGCGCTTAGGCTTAATGAGCGGGCCTGACGTACTTACCGTATCCAACGTGCTGACATCAGTTTGTTTAAATGCTTTACTCAAGTGTTAATCTACTTTTAATGCTTCAAGAAGTTTTTGATGAATCCCGCCAAAGCCGCCGTTACTCATGACCAATACATGATCACCTGATTTAGCTGCATTCTTAATTGCCACCACCATTTGATTCAAATCGTCATATGCGCTTGCCTTTGCTTTGATTGGCGCCAGCGCTTCAGCCGCGTCCCAACCAAGGTTAGCACCATAGCAAAACACCAAATCGGCATCTTTAAGACTTTCAGGTAAGGCATTTTTCATTATGCCTAGTTTCATGGTGTTTGAACGTGGCTCCAGCACCGCCAATATACGTGCCTTGCCGACCTTGCCGCGCAGACCCGCTACTGTAGTAGTGATTGCCGTAGGATGGTGTGCGAAGTCATCGTACACAGTGATGCCGTTCACTTCACCACGTAATTCCATGCGGCGTTTAACGTTCTCGAATTGGCTTAGCGCCTCAATTGCCACTTCAACCGTTACACCTGCGTGACGTGCTGCAGCCATACTCGCCAATGCATTCATACGGTTATGCTGCCCAAATAGTTTCCAAGTCAACCTGCCCATGGCTTTGCCGTTCAACACCACATCAAAACTGCCATCATCTGCCTCGTTGCGAGATTGCCACTGATTGTTACTATCAGCACCAAATTTCTCTACCGGTGTCCAGCAGCCTTTATCAATTACACGCTGCAAACTAGCCTCATCACCATTTGCAACCACCAAACCATTTTGCGGCACCGTTCTTACCAAGTGGTGAAATTGCGTTTCAATCGCTGCTAAATCATTAAAAATATCTGCATGATCGAATTCTAGATTATTGAGCACCGCAGTGCGCGGGCGGTAATGGACGAATTTAGAGCGCTTATCAAAAAATGCCGTGTCATATTCATCAGCCTCAATCACAAAAAATGGTGATTGGCTGTTAGCGTCTTGTTTCGGTGTACCGGGCAGACGTGCTGAAATACCAAAGTTTTGCGGTACGCCGCCAATCAGGAAACCAGGCGCCAAACCTGCATATTCCAGTATCCAAGCTAACATTGAGCTAGTGGTAGTTTTACCGTGCGTACCCGCCACAGCCAGCACCCATCGACCTTGTAATACGTTCTCAGCTAGCCATTGCGGACCAGATATATACGGCAGACCGCGATTGAGAATTTCTTCCATCAATGGATTACCGCGCGAAACCACGTTACCGATAACGTAGATATCTGGATTAAGCGAAGTCTGACTCGGGTCAAAGCCTTCGATGAGCTCGATACCTTGTGCTTGCAGCTGGGTACTCATGGGAGGATAAACATTGGCGTCACAGCCAGTGACTTTATGCCCTTCGGCTTTTGCAAGCACGGCAATGCCACCCATGAACGTGCCGCAAATACCTAAAATGTGAATATGCATATTGAACTAAAGTGTTAAGTTAAATAATTCTAGCAAATACTTAGTTTATAAGCACTTTTTATTTTATATGCTTATTTGTACTGCTAGATTTATGACAGGTTGGGCGCGAGCCATCTTTCCAAATACTCTTTAGGCAAATCGCGGCGTTTTGCCATGTCTTCCAATTGATCTACACCTATCTTATCCACACTAAAATATTTAGATTCTTCATGTGAAAAATAGAAGCCTGATACCGCAGCACCAGGGAACATCGCAAATGATTCAGTGAGTTGCATGCCAATCGCTTCCGCTTGCAACAAATTGAACATATCCGGCTTAACTGTATGGTCTGGACAAGCAGGGTAGCCTGGTGCCGGGCGGATGCCTTGATATTGCTCTTTAATCAGCGCCTCTTTACTTAGGCTTTCATTCGGGGCATAGCCCCAGAAGTCCACACGAACCCGCTCATGCATATACTCAGCAAACGCTTCAGCCAGTCGATCCGCCAAGGCTTTGAGCATGATACTGCTATAGTCGTCATGGGCATCTTCAAACTTCTTCTCATGCTTCTCGATACCCAAACCCGCAGTCACTGCAAACAAACCGATATAGTCCGGCGTACCTTTAGGTGCAATAAAATCTGCCAGACATTGGTTAGGGCGGGCGATGCCGTCAATCACCGGCTTCACGGTTTGCTGACGCATGCCGTAATAGGTAAACGCGACATGCTCGCGCGTTTCATCGGTATAGATTTCAATATCATCATCGTGCAGCCTGTTTGCAGGATGTAAAGCCACTACACCGTTAGCGGTGAGCCAGCGACCATCGATGATTTTTTTCAGCATCACTTGCGCTTCGCTGAATAACTTGGTCGCCGCATCACCGACCACTTCATCTTTTAAAATCGCTGGATAAAAGCCTGCCAAATCCCAAGTCTGGAAGAACGGCGTCCAATCGATATATTGCGCAATGATGCTCAAGTCTGTATTTTTAATTTCACGACGGCCGATAAATTTAGGCTTCACCGGCGCATGCTCACCTGCAAATGAAAGGTCTGCCTTATTAGCGCGCGCTTCGGCAATAGTCAGCATCGGCGTGCCTTTTTTATTGGCGTGCTGCGTGCGTGCTTTTTCGTAGTCAGCCTGAATTTCGGCCAAATAAGCGCCGCGGGTTTCAGGCGTGAGTAAATTTTGCATCACTGTTACTGAACGTGACGCATCCGCTACATAAACTATCGGGCCATCGTAATGCGGCGCGATTTTTACCGCAGTGTGCGCACGCGAAGTAGTAGCACCACCGATTAACAATGGCATTTGCTGACCTTGGAAATAGGGGTCGCGTTGCATTTCACGCGCCACGTGCGCCATCTCTTCCAATGACGGGGTTATCAAGCCGGACAAGCCAATGATGTCTGCATTTTCAGCTTTCGCCATGGCTAGAATTTCTGACGCTGGCACCATCACGCCCATGTTCACCACTTCAAAATTATTACATTGCAGCACCACGGAAACGATGTTCTTGCCGATATCATGCACATCACCTTTTACGGTGGCGATGACCATTTTGCCTTTAGGTTTAGCCACAATGCCGGTACGGGCTTCATCGGCGGCCTTTTCCGCTTCAATAAATGGGATGAGATGCGCAACAGCAGATTTCATTACGCGCGCGGATTTCACCACCTGCGGCAGGAACATCTTGCCTTGGCCAAATAAATCACCCACCACATTCATGCCATCCATCAGTGGGCCTTCAATCACATGAATTGGTCTACCGCCTGCCGCAGCGACCTTTTGCCGCGCCTCTTCAGTATCTTCTACAATGAATTCTGTAATGCCATGCACCATGGCGTGACTGAGGCGTTTTTCAACTGGCACAGGGTTTTCTGCTGTGCCACGCCACTCCAATGTTGCCGCTTCTTTTTTGCCGCCAGCAACCAGCGTACTGGCAATCTCGATCATTCGCTCAGTGGCTGCCAATGGGTTACTTGGGTCAATAATACGATTGAGCACTACATCTTCGACTCGTTCTTTTAGCTCAGGCGCTAGGTCGTCATATACGCCCATCATGCCGGCATTGACAATACCCATGGTCATACCAGCCTTGATGGCATGATATAAAAATACGGTGTGAATCGCTTCACGCGCAGGGTCGTTACCCCTGAAACTGAAGCTCACATTGGAAACACCACCAGAGATTTTGGCATACGGCAGATGCTGCTTGATCCAGTGTGTCGCGTTGATAAAATCAACCGCGTAGTTGTTATGCTCTTCAATACCAGTCGCAATCGCGAAGATATTCGGGTCAAAAATGATGTCTTCCGGTGGAAAGTCCAGCTCTTTCACCAATAAATCATAAGCGCGCTTACAAATTTCGATCTTACGTTCAAACGTATCTGCCTGACCTTTTTCATCAAATGCCATCACAATGACGGCTGCACCGTAACGTTTACATAAAGTAGCATGGTCAATAAATGCTGCTTCGCCTTCTTTCATGGAAATCGAGTTAACAATCGCCTTGCCTTGCACGCATTTCAAACCCGCTTCAATCACTGACCATTTACTAGAGTCAATCATGATGGGCACACGTGCGATATCCGGCTCGGAAGCGACAAGATTCAAGAAGTGTGTCATTGCCTTGATAGCATCCAGCATGCCTTCATCCATGTTGATATCAATGACCTGTGCGCCGTTCTCTACCTGCTGGCGGGCTACCGTAAGCGCTTCGTCATATTGTTCGTTAATGATCAATCGCGCAAAGGCTTTTGAGCCCGTGACATTGGTACGTTCACCCACGTTTACAAATAGGGAGTCATCATCAATCACAAACGGCTCTAAGCCTGATAACTTGGTAGTCACCGGCAATACAGGCAACACACGTGGCGGTAGGTTTTTTATCTCATTGTAGATGGCATTGATGTGGTCGGGCGTAGTGCCGCAACAGCCGCCTGCCACATTCAAGAAGCCACTATCTGCAAACTCTTTCAGTAAGCTTGAAGTCACATCCGGTGTTTCATCAAAGCCAGTGTCAGACATTGGATTAGGCAAGCCTGCATTCGGGTAGATACAAACAAACGTATCTGCAATCGTTGACAGCTCTTCCACGTAAGGGCGCATCAAAGTGGCACCTAATGCACAGTTCAAGCCTATGGTCAGCGGCTTGGCATGACGCACTGAATGCCAGAATGCCGTTACCGTTTGCCCTGAGAGGATACGACCAGAAGCGTCTGTCACCGTGCCTGACAGCATGATAGGTAGCTTGGTATTGGTTTCTGCAAAGTAGGTATCAATTGCAAACAAAGCGGCTTTACAGTTAAGCGTATCAAAAATGGTTTCCACCATTAAGATATCAGCACCACCCGCCACTAGTCCTCGCGTCTGCTCTAAGTAAGCGGTCACCAACTGGTCAAAGTTCACATTACGCGCTGCAGGGTCATTCACATCCGGTGAAATAGAAGCGGTTTTGGGCGTAGGGCCTAAAGCACCGGCAACAAAGCGTGGCTTATCTGGTGTGCTGTATTTGAGACAAGCAGCTTTAGCGAGCTTGGCAGCCTCTACGTTCATCTCATAGGCCAAGTGCCCCATGTGATAATCATCTTGCGCAACGGTCGTCGCACCAAAGGTATTGGTTTCGATGATATCGGCGCCAGCTGCCAGATATTTCTCGTGAATTTCTGAAATGACTTGCGGCTGCGTGAGTGTGAGTAACTCATTATTGCCTTTAACGAACAATTCGCGCTCACCGGCAGGCGCTGCAAAGTCCGCAAAACGCGTACCGCGATAATCAGCCTCCGTCAGCTTATATTGCTGAATCATTGTGCCCATCGCGCCGTCTAGGATGAGGATGCGTTTAGCTAATAATTCACGGAGTTGCTGTTCCACTTTGGAGACAGGCGTGGATGTGGGTGATATGGATGATGCGTTCATTCAGTGTTTTCTGGCTAATTCTAGAATTGTCGTCAATTAACCTGTTATTTTAACATGTTAATTTTTATGCACGGCGCTCGTGAGCGTAACAAGACGTGACACGATTAACGCCATATACATCAAACCCACAAACATTTGGAACGTGCCAATTATTTTGGCCACCGGATGTATGAGCATCACATCACCGTAGCCTGTGCTGGATAGGATAGAAAAACTTAGAAAGATAAGCTCTACCCAGCTACGTGGCTGATCAGGATTGAGCGTACCAATAATACTATCCGGGTAAATCAACTGACACACTGAATATGCCAAAGCAAACCCCCAGGCCAGCACCGTGAACGCTGCTGCAGAGGCAAATAATTCATCACGCGTAATAATGTCGTCATTGAACATATACATGACTAAGCCAATCGCCGTGTAGATGTACATCGCACTTTCAAGACTTTGCGCCCAGATTAAATAATTCACATTGTCATAAATGACATAGAGACCAGTGAACAGCACTGCAGGAACTGCTAACAACCAGGACACCCAGTTGATGACCGGACTACGGTTGACCACCCAAACAGCCAACGCTAACGCGGCCAGATTAAAGCAATTAAATATGACTTGATGGAACTTGGTTGTTGCCAACATTGGATTGATCACGATGCTCAGCAACTGCACTAGCAACAGCAAAAGTGATGGGTAAGTAAGTAGTCTTTTTATCATAACTGGGGTTTATCTATCATTTCGACGATACTGGATAGCTTCAGCGATATGCGCAGGCTGAATGTGAGTTTCATCGCTCAAATCACAGATAGTGCGGGCTACTTTTAAAATACGATGGTATGCGCGTGCTGATAGATTCAGACGAGATATCGCAGTTTTGAGTAACGTTAAACCTGCTTCATTCGCTTGGCAGTGCAAATCTATATCTTTGGTTCCCAGCAAATTGTTCGACTTACCTTGTCGACGAAGTTGTTTTGCACGTGCCTTTTCTACTCTTGCCTGTATCGCTTGTGAGTGTTCACTTACACTGACGCTGACCAGATCTTCTTCTTTCAAAGCCGGTACTTCTATATGCAAATCAATCCGGTCCAACAATGGACCGGAAATCTTGGCTTTATAGCGCGACACTTGGTCTGGTGTGCAACGACACTTGTTATTGTGATGCCCTAAATATCCACACGGGCATGGGTTCATGGCTGCAATTAATTGAAAACTTGCCGGAAAATCTGCTTGGCGCGCCGCACGTGAAATGGTGATATGACCACTCTCTAAAGGTTCACGTAACACTTCTAATACCTTTCGATCAAACTCCGGAAGCTCATCTAAAAACAGCACGCCGTGATGCGCCAAACTAATCTCGCCTGGGCGTGGAATACCACCGCCGCCAACCAGTGCAACACCAGAAGCAGTATGATGTGGAGCACGATAAGGTCTACGCTTCCAATGTGCTAACTTATAGCTACCATTGAGCGATTGTATCGCTGCTGATTCCAGCGCCTCAGCTTCAGTCATGGAAGGCAGAATACCAACGAAACGTGAAGCCAGCATACTTTTACCAGTACCGGGCGGTCCGCTCATGATGACACTATGACCACCAGCCGCCGCAATCTCTAGCGCGCGTTTGGGCATGCTCTGCGCTTTTACGTCACTAAAATCCGGATAAGTAATCTCTGTTACATGGTCAACAGGTGCTAACTGCGTCAAAGCCGTATGCCCACTCAAATGCGCACAGACTTCTAATAGCGACTTTGCCGGGTAAATAATAGCATCGCGCACCAAGGCAGCTTCAGACGCACTATCTTGGGGCAAGATGAATGCACGTTTTGGTGCGGCGCCCTGTGACTCATTAAGATGCATAGGCTTGCGCATCATGCTGGAAGTCATAGCCAATGCACCGCGTATTGGTCGCAGCTCGCCTGTTAACGCCAGTTCACCCGCAAACTCATAACGGCTTAATGGCTCAGTTGGAATCTGCCCTGATGCTGCCAATATGCCTAGCGCAATTGGTAAATCATAGCGCCCACTCTCTTTCGGTAAGTCCGCTGGAGCAAGATTAACCGTGATACGACGTGCTGGAAATTCAAATTGCGCAGTTTGCAGGGCTGCCCGCACACGGTCTTTACTTTCTTTAACCTCGGCCTCAGGTAACCCGACAATCGTGAAGCTCGGTAATCCATTAGCTAAATGTACTTCGACGACCACCTCAGGAGCATCCATGCCGCTGAGGGCGCGACTATATAAAACTGCCAGACTCATTGTTACGGCTTGTTCGATTCTTTTTCTGAAGCCATTTGCGCTTCTAGCGATGCAAGTTTAGCCTCCAACTCTTCAAGCTTTTGCCTGGTATTTCTTAGCACTTCTGCTTGTATATCAAACTCCTCACGCGAAACAAGCTCCATTTTGGTGAATGCGCCCTTTAATAGTGCATTGACGTTTTTTTCCAAATCAGCCACCGGAGAGTTATTAATCAACTCTTTGATTTTATTTGATATTTCACCTATTGTGTTTGGGTTCAACATAACAATTCCTTGATTTTTATTGCAGTTTAGCAGGTTTCAATGCAAAAATACAAAAGGTACACCGAATCGCCAACTACCTATCTTATTGATTGTAAAGATAATTCATGTTGGCACATGGCTTGCTTAGGATTTAGGTGTATTTTTTCATTCAATATCTATTTGAGGAGTTAAGCAATATGCGTAAATCACTATTACTAACGGCGGTACTAGGCGCACTTACAATGCCTTCAGTTTCTTTCGCTGAAGATGCAGCACCAGCTGCTGCCCCTGCATCACCACATACGTTCACTTACAACATGGGTCTATATAGCCAATATATTTTCCGTGGTTTGACACAAACCGCACAACGTCCAGCCATTCAAGGCGGCGCTGACTACTCACATTCAAGCGGTTTATACGCTGGTGTTTGGGGTTCAAATATTAGCTGGTTAGAAGATGGTGGTGTTTACCAAAATTCTAGCTTAGAGCTTGATCTTTACGGTGGTTACGCAAGTACATTCGGTGATTCTGGCGTTGGTTACAACGTTGGTTTACTCCAATACATCTACCCAGGTGACATGGTCAACCCAAATTTCAGAAATGCTGAAACTACTGAAGTATATGGTTCACTTTCATACAAATGGTTGCAAGCTAAAGTTTCTGTTGTAGTTTCTGACGGTGCTTTTGGTTTAAAAAATGCTGATGGTTCATATTACGCAGAGTTAAATGCTAACTATCCAATCGGTGAAACTGGCTTCACTGTTAATGCTCACGTTGGTCGTCAAGACTTCAGCGGCAAAACAGAAGGTGCAAAAAATGATTTAGGCTCATACACAGACTGGAAACTTGGCCTGACTAAATCATGGAGCAACGGTGTTAACGTTGGTGGTTACTACTCAGATACAAACGGCCGCGATTCATTCTACGGCGATGCATTGTATGCAGGTGGTGGTATTGCTGATGAGCAATTCACTGTATTCGTTCAAAAAACGTTCTAATTTCGTTAGTACGTAATCTCAGTAAATGTACAGCAAAAGTAAAACCATCTATTTTTGCTGTGCAATTACATTCACTAGGGGGCACTCATGAAATTTGTATCCGCAATTATCAAGCCGTTTAAGCTTGACGAGGTTCGTGAAGCATTGTCTGCCATTGGCGTACAAGGCATCACAGTTACTGAAGTTAAAGGCTTCGGCCGCCAAAAAGGCCACACCGAGCTTTATCGCGGTGCTGAATACGTGGTAGATTTCTTACCAAAAGTAAAATTAGAAGTCGCAATTAAAGATGATTTGTTAGACCAAGTGGTGGATGCGATTGAAAAATCAGCGGCTACCGGCAAAATTGGTGATGGCAAGATTTTTGTCTTTAATCTCGAACAAGTTTATCGCATCCGCACCGGTGAAACCGGCGTAGAAGCTTTATAAGGGGATCATGATGAAAAAGTTACTTTCGACACTTGCCTTAGTCAGCATGCTAGGCTTTGGTTTTATTGGCAATACATTTGCTGAAGATGCAGCACCAGCTGCTGACGCAGCTGCTGTAGTTGCACCTGAAGCTGCTCCTGCAGAAATGGCGCCTGCTGAGGCTGCTGCTCCTGTAGAGGCCGCACCAGCTGCGGAAGCTGCAGCACCAGCCGCCGCAACTCCAGTGCCTGATAAAGGCGACACTGCTTGGATGTTAATCGCTACCGTACTTGTTACGCTAATGGTGATTCCAGGCTTGGCGTTATTCTACGGTGGTTTAGTACGCCAAAAGAATATGCTGTCTGTACTCATGCAAGTTTTCGTAGTGTTCTCATTGATGGGCGTGTTATGGGCTCTTTATGGCTACAGCGTTGCTTTCACGGGTGGCAATCCATTCTTTGGCGGTTTAGGTAAAGCATTCTTAGCTGGCGTAACACCTGAGTCATTAGGCGCTACATTCAGCAAAGGCGTTTACATTCCTGAACTCGTATTCGTTGCTTTCCAATTAACGTTTGCTGCAATCACACCAGCTTTGATCATCGGTGCATTTGCTGAGCGTATGAAGTTCTCAGCAGTATTAGCATTTATGGTGTTGTGGTTCACATTCGCTTACTTGCCAATGGCACACATGGTTTGGTACTGGGACGGTCCTGATGCTATCACTGATGCTGCTTCACTTGAAACAGTATTGGGTAATGCAGGTTGGTTATGGGCTAAAGGTGCACTAGACTTTGCTGGTGGTACAGTAGTTCACATCAATGCGGGTATCGCTGGTTTAGTGGCTGCATTCATGGTCGGCAAACGTATCGGTTACGGTAAAGAAGCAATGACTCCACACAGCTTGACTCTAACTATGACAGGCGCTGCTTTACTATGGGTGGGTTGGTTTGGTTTCAATGCAGGTTCAAACCTTGAAGCTAACGGTTACGCTGCATTAGCTTTAGTAAACACAATGATCGCAACTGGTGCTGCTACTTTATCTTGGACATTCTCTGAGTGGCTAGTTAAAGGCAAACCATCAATGTTGGGTGCTGCTTCTGGTGCTGTTGCTGGCCTAGTTGCAATTACTCCAGCTTGCGGTTTCGTAGGCCCAATGGGTGCCATCATCATCGGCTTAGTGGTTTCACCAGTTTGCTACTTCTTCGTAGCTAAAGTGAAATACATGTTCGGTTATGATGACGCACTTGATGTGTTCGGTGTGCATGCTATCGGCGGTATCGTAGGTGCATTATTGACTGGCGTGTTCGTCAACCCAGCTCTAGGTGGTGCAGGTGTGCTTGATTATGTAGCTAACGGCGTAGCTGCTTACGACTTTGGCGCACAAATGACTGCTCAGATCTATGCAGTTGTAACGGCCATCGTAGTTTCTGCAGTCGTGTCATTCGTCGCATTGAAAATTGTAGATGTGTTAATCGGTCTTCGTGTTACTGAAGAATCTGAGCGTGAAGGCTTGGATACAACAGAGCATGGCGAACGTGCATACCATAACTAATTAATTTAGTGAGTTGCAGAAAAGGGCGCGTAAGCGCCCTTTTTTTACGTCTGTTATTTCTATAAGAAAAAATCAAACAAAAAGTGGTTGACATATAAATCTAAATAACTAATTATATAGTTATGAAGTCAATCACTGACATGCCCATAGAATTTAAAAATACCGCAGCGACTTTTATCGCGCTCGGCGACGAGCATCGTCAGCGCATCTTGCTAGCCTTTGAAAAAGGCGAGCGATTGAACATATTACAAATAGTCTCAACCACGACATTAAGCCGCACCGCTGTCACACACCATATAAAAGTACTGCATGGAGCCGGTGTGCTGAATTCTGAAAAAATCGGTAAGGAAGTGTATTTCTGGATTAATCGCAGCAATGTTTTAACAGCATTACAAAGTGTTTTGACTTACATTGAAAATGAAACTTAACCAACAAAAAAACTAAAAGGATCGTTCATGGTTGCAACAGTTTTAAGATTTATTTGTCGGAGTCTGTTTCGAATCGAGGTCGCAGGCATCGCTAATATTCCACAACAAAATAAGCTTCTCATTATTGCCAATCACGAGTCGTTTTTGGATGGCTTATTACTAGGTTTATTCCTACCGATACGTGCAACGTTTGTGGTGCATACCAAGGTATTAAATAGCTGGCTCTTTAGACAAGTGTTGCGCTTAACCCCTTTTTTAGCGGTCGACCCAACCTCACCTTTAGCCATGAAAAAAATCATCAAGCTATTAGAAGCAGGCAAACCAGTAGTGATTTTTCCTGAAGGGCGCATCACCTTAACTGGCTCTTTGATGAAGATATATGATGGCCCTGGTTTTGTAGCCGCTAAAACAGGTGCAACCATTTTGCCAGTGCGTATCGATGGTGCCGCACGCTCCTATTTCAGTCGCTTGCAACATAGCGAATCCAAAACACTATTTCCAAAAGTCACTATTTCCATACTTCCGACCACTCACATCGCCATGCCGGATGCGCCAACTGCGAAATTAAGACGTCGATTATCAGGTGACGCCATACGTCGTGAAATGCAAAAAATGCTGTTCAGTTCAGCGCCTATCAATACCTTATTCGAAGCATTTTTGGATGCCATCTCGATCTATGGTCGCAAAACCGCCCTTGTAGAAGATATGCGCCAAGTGGAGGAGAGCTATGGTGACTTATTGAAAAAGAGCCTGGCCTTAGGACGCATCTCCAGCAAAGTAACGACGCCACATGAAAATGTTGGTGTATTGATGCCTAATGTCACAAATACCATCTGCCTGGTGTTTGGTATGAGTGCTTTTGCACGCGTACCTGCCATGCTTAACTATACCTCTGGCAGCGCGGGCATACAAAACGCCTGTACTGTTGCTTGCATCAAAACCATTATTTCATCGCGCGAATTCATTAAAGTCGCCAAACTTGAAGAAGTGGTTGTCGGCTTAAAAGATGTCAAAGTACTTTACCTGGAAGACTTACGCGCCTCGTTCAGTTTGCTGGATAAAGTCTGGCTCATGGGTTTCGCACTGTGGTTACCGCGATTAGCCATCAAGAAAAGTCATTCTACCGACCCTGCCGTGGTGCTATTCACTTCTGGCTCTGAAGGCAAACCCAAAGGCGTCGTCCATTCGCATGGCAACATATTAGCCAACATCGCCCAAATCAAATCCGTTATTGATTTTTCTATTCAGGATAAATTCATGATGGTATTGCCACTCTTTCATGCCTTTGGTTTTACTTGTGGCGCCATCATGCCTTTAGTCACCGGCACGCGCCTCTTTGTCTACCCATCACCACTGCATTACCGCGTAATCCCGGAAGTGATTTATGACCGCGGCTGCACAGTGCTATTCGGCACCAGTACGTTCTTATCCAACTATGCCAAGTTTGCGAATCCGTATGAT
>DATHXI010000015.1:0-5279 GCA_035459705.1 Methylotenera sp.
TCAAAGCAGTCTTGCCGGTGTGGTTGATGCGGGTAATGGTAAATTTGCAATTCACGGCGATGTATACAATCGAAAAACAAGTGATTTGGATATCCCAGGCTTTGCAGTATCTCGTCGTAAAAGTGAAGCTGACGGCACACCACGTGAAAACCGTGGCAAGCTTGTAAATAGCAGCGCCGATAATGATGGCGGTGCACTGGGCGCATCGCTCACGTTTGACAATGGTTATATTGGCACTTCGTTTTCGGAATTTAATAGCAATTACGGCACCGTAGCTGAAGAGGCTGTGCGCATTGACATGCAAAGCCAGCGCTGGGATATCGCCTCCGAATTCACCGATTTAGATAAACTAGGCTTTGGTCACATTATCAATCGCGTTAAATTCCGCCTTACCCATACTGATTACGAACACCAAGAACTTGAAGACGGTGAAGTGGGTACTACTTTCAAGAACCGCGGTATGGAAGGTTCATTTGAAGCGGGTCATGCCAATATCGGTAGTATGCAAGGTATCGTTGGCTTTCAATTCCAAAACACCAACTTTGAAGCTTTGGGCGAAGAAGCCTTTGTACCAAGCAACACAACGCAATCTAAAGCGCTGTATGTGTATGAAGAATTACCTATTTCTGCCGCTGACAACAAGCTTAAATTAAGCTTTGGTGGTCGTTTAGGTCACACCTCTGTGGATGCCAGCGCCGATGCAAAATTCGGCCCGGCACAAAATAATAGCTTCAACCCCAATAGCTATGCACTTGGTGGCCTTTATACCTTTAACGACAATTGGTCGATCGCCAGCAATCTCTCGCATAATGAACGTGCGCCTAGTTACTTTGAGCTTTATGCCAATGGCGCACACATTGCCACCGGGCAATTTGAAATCGGCAATAGCGGCTTTGATAAAGAACGCTCTAATGGCATTGATGCGCAACTGCGCTGGAAGGATGCTAAAAACTCGTTTAGCATTGGCACGTATTACACCCGTTTCAGTAGTTTTATAGGGTTACTGGATACTGGCAATGTAGATGCCGGCTCTGGCTTACCTATCGCCCAATTCAGCGCCTTTGCAGCAGATTTCAAAGGCCTTGAAGCAGAAGGAAAATTCAACGTAGCTAACAACTTGGATTTAAAACTGCGTGGTGATTACGTGCGCGCAACTAACCGTGATAACGGTGATGCTTTGCCACGTATTGCACCACTACGCTTGGGCGCAGGCTTGCATTATCAAAAGGCTAGTTTTGGGGCAAGGCTAGATGTTTTGCATGCGTTTGACCAGAATCGCACAGCGGATAACGAACTAGCGACCGATGGCTATACAGACGTAAGCGCCTTAGTGACTTACAAATTACCCACTAAACTCAATATTGAGCTATTTGCTAAAGCGAATAATTTGTTGAATGATGAGATTCGCGAACATGCCTCATTCTTAAAAGACATAGCACCGCAAGGCGAACGCTCGGTATTGATTGGCTTCCGTAGCGACTTCTAAGCAACACAATGTTTGAATGTTTGGTTTGGGGCTTAGTTAGTGAGCATTAAGCCCCAAACTATCGCTACGATTGCCAGTGCCAAGAACACTGCCGCACTACCAATATCCTTAGCGCGTTTAGCCAGCGCATGATGATCTGTCGAGGTATGATCTACAGCCGCTTCAACTGCGGAGTTCAACAACTCCACAATCAATACCACCAGCACACTTGCAATCATCAAGGCTTTCTCTACGCTGTTCTCACCCAAATAAATTGCCAATGGAATGAGTACAATCGTTAAAAACACCTCTTGCCTAAAAGCATCCTCATGCTTAAAAGCAGCTTTAAAACCCTCTACAGAATAACCAAAGGCATTAATTAAACGGCGCAAGCCGGTTTTACCTTTAAAAGGGCTGATTCTGTGTTGATTGCTATCTAAATTTTGCATCATAGTCTTTCGTGTTTAAGTAAATAAACAATAGTATTAATAGCTAAGATATTGTTACTAAGATTTTAACATGCGCTATCATTATGTTTTTGCTTCTATTCAGGTTAAACACATCATGGCACGCACAGTTCATTGTATTAAGTTAGGTAAAGATGCAGAAGGCATGGATTTCCCTCCGTACCCAGGTGAGCTTGGCAAGCGCATCTATTTACAAGTTTCTAAAGAAGCATGGGCAGCATGGCTCAAACAACAAACCATGTTAGTGAATGAAAACCGCCTAAGCTTGGCAGACCCAGCAGCACGTAAATATTTAAGCGAACAAACCGAGAAATATTTCTTCGGTGATGGCGCTGATACTGCCAGTGGGTATGTGCCAGAGAAAAGTTAACTACCCAGTTACACTGTTTAAAATAAAAAAGCGCTGAACATCAGCGCTTTTTTTATAACCATAACCCAATACTAAGGCACCCGATACTAGGGTTCCAAAGTCTCACGCTCCATCTCTTGCACTGAGGTATGGCGTACATCTTTACCTTTAACCATATACACCACATATTCTGCGATGTTCTTAGCGTGGTCACCAATACGCTCAATGGCTTTTGCCACGAACAACACTTCTAATGACATTGAAATCGTGCGTGGATCTTCCAGCATGAAGGTAATCAGCTGACGCATCGCTGCGCGGAACTGCTCATCCACTAACTCATCCTGCTTAGCCACTTCAACTGTTTTACTCACATCTAAACGCGCAAAACCATCTAATGCCGTACGCAACATTTCGCGTACCAATGACACCATCGCTTTAATTTCATTGAAGCGCGGCTTGTACATGCGATCTTCTTCGTAAATCTTTTGTGCTGTACGTGCGATTTTGGTCGCTTCATCACCAATACGCTCAAGGTCGGTAATGGTTTTCACCATCATCATCACACTGCGCAAATCACCTGCCGCAGGTTGACGACGTGCAATGATATGACTGCAGTCTTCGTCGATCTGCACTTCAAGATTATTCACGCGATGATCGTTTTCCATCACCTCTTTGGCTAATTTAGGGTCAGCTTTTACCAACGCTTCTAACGCGTTGACGATTTGCTGCTCTACCAAGCCGCCCATCTCAAGCACTTTGGCGCGTACCGCCTCTAATTCGGCGTCATACTGCTTAAAGGTATGTTCAGATTGCATGTTGCTTCCTTAAGTTTTTTCTAATCACAGCTTTTGAATATGAGATGTTAATCGTTAAATGTGACAGTATTATTTCTAAAGCTTTATTTCTTGTAGGTTTTTACGCCTTCAGCAGTTGCCAACAATAATACATTGGCTGAGCGTGCCGCGAATAAGCCGTTAGTCACAACGCCGACGATTTGATTGATTTTCGCTTCCATCGCTACCGGATCGGTAATCGTTAGGCCGTGTACATCCAAAATCACGTTACCGTTATCTGTCGTGAAATTACGTAATTGCGGTTGACCGCCCAACTTCACCAATTCGCGCGCCACGTAGCTTTTCGCCATAGGTAACACTTCAACCGGTAATGGGAACTTGCCTAGCACTGGTACATATTTGGTTTCATCACAAATACAGATGAATGTTTTTGCGCAAGCTGCCACGATTTTTTCACGGGTTAAAGCACCGCCGCCGCCTTTAAGCATGTGCATGTGCTCGGTGATTTCATCTGCGCCATCTACATAAATATCCATGCCGTCAACGCTATTCAAATCAAACACTTCAATACCGTGAGCGCGTAGGCGTTGAGCTGTAGCTTCAGAGCTAGCTACTGCGCCATCAATCTTGTGTTTTACTTTCGCCAGTTCTTCAATAAAGAAATTGGCGGTTGAGCCTGTGCCCACCCCAATAATGCCGCTTTTTACATATTCAACTGCTGCTTTTGCTACTTGTTGCTTTAATTCATCTTGCGTAAAGGCCATTTTAGTTAAATCCTAGTTTTTTCTTTATAATTGCGTACATCTAATACTATAACACTGCATGGCAATGAATGAAAATTGCCTAAAGCATGCCCAAAAACATCATGAATAAAGCAACACTCTCCCTCAACGATTATTTGAGCAAAATAAGAAACTCCCGCGTGTACGAAGTCGCGAAAGTAACGCCGCTGGAATTGCAAAATAACTTATCCAAACGTATTCATAATAATGTGTTGCTGAAGCGTGAGGACATGCAACCGGTGTTCTCTTTCAAGCTACGCGGCGCTTACAATAAGATGGCAAACCTACCCACCGAGCAACTGCAGCGCGGTGTAATCTGTGCCAGCGCCGGCAACCATGCCCAAGGTGTTGCGCTCAGCGCACAAAAACTCAATTGCCGTGCCGTCATCGTCATGCCTACCACCACACCACTCATCAAAATCGACGCTGTAAAAGCACGCAGTGGCGAAGTAGTATTATTTGGTGATAGCTACTCTGACGCTTATACCCATGCTCTGAAATTAGAAAAAACCGAAGGCCTGACCTTTGTTCACCCTTACGACGACCCCGATGTCATCGCGGGACAAGGCACCATCGCGCTGGAAATATTAAATGCCCATCCTGAACCTATAGAAGCGATATTCTGCTGCGTCGGCGGCGGCGGTCTATTGGCAGGTATCGCTGCTTATATCAAAGCCGTGCGTCCAGAGATCAAGGTCATCGGCGTAGAGGCCAAAGATGCTGAAGCGATGACAGAGTCACTGAAACTAGGTCAGCGCGTGATGTTAGACCAAGTAGGCTTATTTGCTGATGGCGCCGCAGTAAAACAAGTCGGTGAACATACATTTAGCCTTTGCCAGCAGTATGTGGACGAAATGATTGTGGTCGACAACGACGCCATCTGCGCCGCAATCAAGGACGTATTCGAAGACACGCGCAGCATCTTGGAGCCTGCCGGGGCGCTTGCATTGGCCGGTATTAAAGAATATGCCAAACGTAATCATCTGCAGGATAAGACCTTAGTAGGCATTGCCTCTGGTGCAAATATGAATTTTGATCGCTTGCGCTTCGTTGCCGAGCGCGCGGAAATTGGCGAGAAACGTGAAGCGGTTTTAGCGGTGACAATCCCGGAGAAGCCGGGCGCCTTCAAGACATTCTGCCGCTTACTCGGTGACCGCAACATTACAGAATTCAACTATCGCTATTCTGACCCCAAAGAAGCGCATATTTTCGTGGGCGTCACCATTGCTAACAACGGCGAACCTGTCAAACTTGTGAACGCATTGCAAACACAGGGCTTAGCCACCATCGACTTAACCGATAATGAAGTGGCGAAACTGCATCTGCGCCACTTGGTTGGTGGTCATGCACCGCAAGCAGAGAATGAAGTAGTATTCAGATTCGAATTTCCTGAAAAACCAGGTGCACTCATGAAGTTTTTAG
>DATHXI010000016.1:0-4062 GCA_035459705.1 Methylotenera sp.
GCTGGCAGATGAAGCAAGCTTGCGTAAGGCGATTGATGCAACCTATCCAAAAATGCAGGTAGGGAGCATCGTTAAAACGCCATATTCCGGCCTTTATGAAGTCTATATGAATGGCCAGATTATCTACACTGACGACAAACTAAGCTTCCTGATTGCTGAAGGTCATTTGGTTGAGCCGAAAACAAAGCGCGATATTACCAGCGAGCGTCTGGCGGAATTAACCAAGATAGACTTTTCTAGCTTACCTCTGGATCAGGCAATCAAGGTAGTGAAGGGCAATGGCAGTAGAAAGATCGCTGTATTTTCTGATCCAGACTGTCCATTTTGCAAGAAACTAGAGCAAAAAGAGTTGGCAGCTATTACTGATGTAACAGTGTATACATTCTTGTTCCCTCTAGAACAATTGCACCCCGATTCTGTTAACAAATCCAAAGCAATCTGGTGCGCGCCAGATCGCGCTAAAGCTTGGCAGGACTGGGCGCTAAATAATCAATTGGTGAAGAATGATGCAAGTTGTGATCAACCGTTAGCTAAAATTGCTGATCTTGCAAGGAAGTTTGGTGTCACAAGCACCCCAACCATATTCTTCGCGGATGGCAAGCGCATGTTGGGCGCTTACCCTGCGGCGGAAATAGAAAAGGGGATGGCTTCTTCTGTAGTTCCCAAGAAGTAGCCGTTAAACTGCTTCGCCCATTTTGAAGATGGGTAAGTACATAGCAACCACCAAGCCGCCTATAAGTGTACCTAGTACTACCATAATTATCGGTTCCATCAAGCTGGAAAGTGCTTCTACGGCATCATCAACTTCTGCTTCAAAAAAGTCGGCCACCTTTGAAAGCATAGAGTCCAGCGCACCGGATTCCTCACCAATGGCAACCATCTGTAACACCATATTAGGAAAAACATTGGAGTTCTGCATTGCTACTGTCAAACTGGTACCGGTACTGATTTCACTCTGAATTTTTTTAGTTGCATCATAATATACACGGTTCCCGGATGCGCCTGCAACTGAGTCCAACGCTTCTACCAAAGGCACGCCTGCTGCGAACATAGTTGATAATGTTCTGGCAAATCTGGCGATGGTAGCAATTCTGATCAAATGCCCAAAAATTGGGAGTTTTAATAGCAGCCTATCCATGGTGGACTGCATTTTTTCTGAGCGCTTCCATGTGTAGAAGAAGAACCAAAGCCCTCCCCCAATCGAAGCAAAAATTGCCCACCAGTAAGCAACAAAGAAGTCAGAAATGGCCATGACCATCAGCGTTGGTGCGGGCAGATCTGCGCCAAAACTGGTAAACAGCTCTTTAAACGCGGGAATCACAAAAATCATGATGACTGCAGTAATCACAAACGCAACAACGATAATTGATATTGGATAAAATAAAGCAGATTTTATTTTACCTTTGATAGCCATTATTTTTTCTTTATAGGTGGCTAGTCTGTCTAACAATGCATCTAGAATACCTGCCTGCTCACCAGCACCAATTAGATTGCAAAAAAGCGCATCAAAATGTAATGGATATTTGCGAAACGACTGACTTAGGCTACTGCCCGTTTCGACATCAGATTTAATATCATTGAGTAATTTTGCTACAGCCGGGTTGCTGTGACCTTTACCTACGATATCGAACGATTGCAATAAAGGTACGCCAGCTTTCATCATGGTTGCCAGTTGACGGGTGAATAATGTAACGTCTTTTTCGGTGACTTTGCCTGAGTTCTTGAAACTGCTTTGCTTCTTAACTTTGATGACATTAATGCCTTGGCGGCGCAGTGTTGCATTGACAAAAGCTTCACCATTTGCCCGCATTTCACCTTTTAAGCGCTTGCCTTTTTTATCCGTACCTTCCCAAGCGTAGGTGACTTCTTTGGTTTCTTTTGCAGCCATAACTTAAAGTTCCCCGAAATTATTCGCTAATGGCGTTATTCATTAGTGACCGCCTCTACTTCCGCAATAGAAGTGAGGCCTTGTTTGATCTTTAACAGACCTGATTGTCTTAAATCTTTTACGCCTTCACGTTTTGCCTGGTCAGCAATATCATGAGCAGTGCCATTTTTCATGATGATACGGCTCATAGCATCTGAAATTGGCATAACCTGATAAATGCCTACTCGCCCTTTATAGCCTGCGGTACATAACTCACAACCATCATCATTGGGACCGTAAAGCTGCCAGCTTCCATCCAAGTCTGCTTCGGCGTAACCAAGGCCTATCAATGCCTCACGAGGTACATCGATTGGTTTTCTGCAGCTTTTACATAGGCGTCTTGCCAAGCGTTGCGCAGTAATCAGAGAAACTGCGGATGCGATATTGAATGGTGCTACGCCCATATTCATCAACCGGGTTAGCGTTGATGGTGCATCGTTTGTGTGCAGGGTGGATAGCACCATGTGGCCTGTTGACGCTGCCTTGATGGCCATATCTGCTGTTTCGAGATCTCGAATTTCACCAATCATGATGATGTCCGGGTCTTGCCGCAAAAACGATTTCAGGGCGGCCGCAAAAGTCAGGCCTTGCTTATCATTGACGTTAACTTGATTAATACCGGGTAACGGAATTTCTGCAGGGTCTTCTGCGGTTGAAATATTAACTCCTGGATTATTCAATATATTTAAGCATGTATAGAGTGACACGGTCTTGCCTGAGCCGGTGGGGCCAGTGACTAGTACAAGACCGTATGGTCGACTAACCGCACTCAATAATGCATCTTTCTGTGCAGGCTCATAACCCAAAGCTTCGATACCTAATGTGGCACTGCTTGGGTCGAGAATCCGCATTACGATCTTTTCGCCGTTAATCATAGGCAGGGTGCTGACACGGAAATCGATACTACGTGTTTTTGAAAGTACCAACTTCATACGACCATCCTGGGGGATGCGTTTTTCGGCAATATCTAAGCTGGAGATCACTTTGATGCGAGAAGCCAGTTTTTCTTTAATGGCTAAAGGTGGCTGGGCAATTTCTTTTAATATGCCATCAACACGGTAACGTATACGGTAGAACTTTTCATAGGGCTCAAAGTGAATGTCTGAGGCGCCCATATTGATGGCATCCAGTAATATTTTTTGCAGATACTTAACGACTGGAGCATCATCAATCTCGAGTGTCTGCGCTTCTTGTGCTTGGGTTTGATCTTCACTTTCAATATCCAGATCGAACTCATCGTCACTGGAAAGTGATTGCATGCTGGTGTCGGATGCTTCAGCAATCTTGTCTATCCACTTGCCTAGTTTGTCGTCTTCTACCACCACTGGCGAAAGTGCCATACCAACCTGGAACTGCACATCATCCAGTGCATGAATATTGGTAGGATCGGATATGGCAACAAAAAGCGTATTGCTGCGGCTTTGCAAAGCCATGACACGGCTACTTTGCATGAGTTTTACATCGATAGTTTTGGCCGGAATATAGTCTGAATTTAATGAATTCAGATCAAAAATAGGTAATCCAAATGCTCTGGCTGAGGTCTCGGCTACTTTTAATGCCGGTAGTTTTTTGCTTTGGATTAGCTGAGTAATAAAGGAAATTTTTTGAGTGACGGCAGCTGTTTGAACAGCAATCGCCTCATCTTCTGATAAGAGCTTGTCTTGCACCAACAGTCGGGCAAGTCCGCCGAGTTTGCTTGGTAGTGTTGTGGCAGCCATTTAACTTTTCAATGAATTCAGAAGTGTTTCATCCAGGCACAATTATTTCACCTGAATCATTATTATACGAGCACATACTAATAATGCACGTTAGTATTTTTTTTGTAAAGGCGACCTGCTCACCTTGGTGAAAATTAACTTAACTCATTGAGCGCATTTAAGTTCTATAAAATATAAAAATAATGCTTGACTTATTTTTATATCGCAAGTAAAAACGCCAACAGGCGTTTGAAATTCGAGCTCATTGTAGCCGGCACTACCGACTTAAGTTCTTGAAATGCAAACTTTTGGGGGCGCCTCCCTTAATGTTTTAGCAAGGAAGTATGAAATGGCAACTGGTACCGTAAAATGGTTTAATGATTCTAAGGGTTTTGGCTTTATTACTCCGGATGATGGTGGTGATGACTTGTTTGCACA
>DATHXI010000017.1:0-2797 GCA_035459705.1 Methylotenera sp.
GCAAGCGTTGGATCATGTGCCAATGCTTGTTGATAAATATCTACCAATGACTGCTGTTTATCCTCAGCATATACTGTATTTGAATAAGCAAAGCCAACGCAGATGAGCGAAATAGCGAAGGTTAAATGCTTTAGCATACGAATACGCTTAGAACTCAAATTTTTCCGCTTGCGGCGCGTTCACTAGCGGCGGCAAGCAGGTTTCAAACAGGGTGTCATGGCGGAAAGCATCTTCACCAATACGCTGGGTCAAAGTTGCTTGCATAATCGGCAGTTCACCAGTCACCGCAAATAAACGACCGCCAATATTCAACATTTTTTCAGCCGCAGTCGGACGCAACTGCATAGACCCTGTGAACACAATAACATCGTAAGGAGCCGCCTCAGCAAAGCCGCTAGCAGCATCACCTACGTGCAAAGTCACATTGCTGATTTTTTGCTGTTGTAGTCGTGTTTTTGCCAGCTCAGAAAGTGCCGGAATAATTTCTACCGCATGCACATGTGCCGCTAATTTTGCGATGAGTGCAGTTAAATAGCCGCTGCCCGTGCCTACTAGCAAGACTTTGTCAGTCTTTTTAATAGTAAGCGCTTGCAGAATTCGACCTTCCAACTTAGGTGACAGCATGGTTTGACCATGTCCGATTGGCAGCTCAATATCGGCAAATGCCAAACCTACTTGTGATTCAGCCACAAAATTCTCGCGTGGCACTTCGTTTAATAAAGCCAGCACCACTGGATCCAACACTTCCCATGTACGAATCTGCTGTTCGATCATGTTAAATCGCGCAGCTTCATGGGCCATATTAGTAGTATCTATTGTTTGTATCATTGGGAGTTTATTCCGATTAAGTTCAATCACTATTACTAATCATTATAGCGTAAGCACATTTATTCAGTCTCAAAGTAAAGGGAAACAATCACTTCACGCCCAAGTAAAACATAATCGGTATATTGTGACCTAATTCAAGCTACAGGTGCCATCTGCAGGCGCAAATAAACGTAAAGTTAAGATATTTTTCGTGCAATTAAAGCGATATGACTATTGCAGGGTTGAACAGGTAAGCTTCACATAAAGCATTAGCTGATTTGGGGAGGAACTGGATGACACAGAAAAAGTAGGTATGGGCACTACTCTTCGCTGTAACTATGAATTAAAACAATTTAGCCTATAAATAAAGTACTACCGGAAACACCGTAACGGCCAATACGACAATCAGCCATTCCATACCCCAACGCTCTAGATGCCCAGTAAAGTGGAGGAAAACCGCTGTAATCGCAACTGCATAAAAAAGCAGATAAATCATTAATCCCATAGTATTTACCCATACATATCGTTAAGTTATTTTTCTATCACCGAATGTTAGTGTAACAAAAAATATTAATATTTTGCACAGTATTTTATTTTGTGATTCGGTAAGAAACAATCAGGCACTCGCGCGACAAGTCATCACAAAAACAAACATTTACATGCTACTAGAGCTTCCAATAACATAACGCTTTTGGCAATAAACACTTGGTTTTATTGTTGCTTTAGCGTATATTTCGGGGATTGCTAGGGGTCTGTATTTTTAGGGATTATTCCAAAAATACAGTGAGAATCACCCTTTGAACCTGATGTGGGTAATGCCGCCGTAGGGAATGCATGGTTCATCATGCTCCCACGTTTTTCTGCTTTAAGGAGTACTAATGAACGCCACCGATAAAAACCTGCAAAAAAATCTCGCTAAATTCACCAATGAAACCGCTGAGATTGACGTTGCAACCACCAAAAATTTCACCAACTCGCGCAAAGTCTATATACAAGGCTCACGCCCAGACATTCAAGTACCGTTCCGTGAAATCACACTAAGCGATACGCCTTCAATGTTTGGCGCAGAGAAAAACCCACCAGTGATGGTGTACGACACCTCTGGCCCTTATACAGACCCTGCAGCCACAATCGACATCCGTAACGGCTTGCCAGCATTGCGCGCCAAATGGATTGAAGAACGCAACGACGTAGAGCAATTAGATGGCCCAAGTTCTGAGTTTGGTCATCAACGCTTGGTTGACCCTGAACTATCAGAAATGCGCTTTAACCTGCACCGCAAACCATTGCGTGCAAAAGCAGGTAAAAACGTCAGCCAAATGCACTATGCGCGCCAAGGTATTATCACACCGGAGATGGAATACATCGCCATTCGTGAAAACCAACGCCGCGAAAACATGAGCGAGTTGCTACAAACGCAGCATAAAGGTCATGATTTCGGTGCAAGCATTCCAAAATTCATCACCCCGGAATTCGTGCGTGATGAAGTAGCACGCGGCCGTGCGATTATTCCTTTGAACATCAACCACCCTGAAATCGAGCCGATGATCATTGGCCGTAACTTCCTGGTGAAAATCAACGCCAACATCGGTAACTCGGCACTCGGTTCTTCAATTTCAGAAGAAGTTGAGAAAATGGTATGGGGTACACGTTGGGGCGGCGATACCGTGATGGATTTATCCACCGGTAAAAACATTCACGAAACACGCGAGTGGATTATCCGCAACTCACCAGTGCCGATTGGTACCGTGCCTATCTACCAAGCGTTAGAAAAAGTAAACGGCAAGGCAGAAGACCTCACTTGGGAAATCTTCCGCGACACCTTAATTGAACAAGCAGAGCAGGGTGTGGATTACTTCACTATCCACGCTGGCGTACGTTTGGCTTACATCCCGATGACTGCAAAACGTATGACCGGTATCGTGTCACGCGGCGGCTCTATTATGGCGAAATGGTGCTTGGCGCATCATAAAGAGTCTTTCTTGTACGA
>DATHXI010000018.1:0-5790 GCA_035459705.1 Methylotenera sp.
CTTCTGGCAACAAGAGCTTGGGGCAGTTCAACCTGAGCGATATTCCACCTGCACCACGTGGCATGCCGCAAATTGAAGTGACTTTTGATATTGATGCCAACGGTATTTTGCATGTTTCTGCAAAAGACAAAGCAACTGGCAAAGAAAACAAAATCACCATCAAAGCTAACAGTGGTTTGTCAGAAGCTGAAATTCAACAGATGGAAGAAGATGCTGTTAAATATGCAGAAGAAGACCGCAAATTGCGCGAACTTGTAGATGCACGCAACGCTGCTGATGGTATGGTTCACTCTGTGAAAAAATCTCTGACAGAGCACGGCGACAAACTGGATGCTGCTGAAAAAGAAGCCATTGAAACTGCGCTTAAAGATGTTGAAGAAGCAATGAAGTCAGATGACAAAGAAACCATTGAAACTAAAACCAATGCACTGATGGAAGCTTCACAAAAACTTGGTGAGAAAGTCTACGCTGAACAACAAGCGCAAGCCAATACGGAAAGTGCACAGCCACAAGGTGAAAAAACTGTAGATGCCGAAGTGGTGGATGCAGAGTTTGAAGAAGTGAAAAAAGACTAACATTGAAGGTATGCATTAAAAGTTAGAGATAAGCAAAACAACAAGAGCCACGACCTTCGTGGCTCTTGTGTTTGCCTAACTCAATCTGTTTCACTTAAGCATTTGAATAAAAATGAAGTATTTGGATAAAAAATGGCTGCTAAAAAAGACTATTACGAAGTATTAGGCGTTAACAAAGATGCTTCGAATGAAGAAATCAAGAAATCTTATCGCAAACTTGCGATGAAGTACCACCCTGACCGCAATCCAGACAACCCAAATGCTGAAGAGCATTTCAAAGAGGCTAAAGAAGCCTATGAGATGTTATCGGACGATCAAAAACGTGCGGCGTATGATCAATATGGTCATGCAGGCGTTGATCCATCCATGGCAGGCGGTGGCAATGGCTTTGGTAGTGCCGGCTTCGGTGATGCGTTTGGCGACATTTTTGGTGACATCTTCGGCGGCGGCGCGCGTGGTCAGCGCAACAACGTGTATCGCGGTGCAGACCTACGCTACAACATGGAAATCTCCCTAGAAGAAGCGGCAAAGGGCACCGAAACCAAAATACGTATTCCAGTACAAGCTACATGCGAAACCTGTAAAGGTAATGGTGCGAAACCTGGTAAATCACCGGTCACATGTACAACCTGTAACGGTCATGGTCAAGTGCGTATGCAACAAGGCTTCTTCTCTGTACAGCAAACCTGTCCTAAATGTCATGGTGGCGGTAAAACCATTAAAGACGAAGATAAATGTGGCACATGCCATGGCGCTGGCCGCATTAAACAGAACAAAACTTTGTCTGTCAAAATCCCTGCCGGAGTAGATGAAGGCGATCGCATTCGTTTAAGTGGCGAAGGCGAAGCAGGCGTGAATGGCGGGCCTACAGGTGACTTGTATGTTGTAGTTCACTTAAAACCACATGAGATCTTCCAACGTGATGGTGGCAATTTGCACTGTGAAATGCCTATTAGCTTTGCTACAGCAGCAATTGGTGGCGAAATCGAAGTACCTACATTAGGTGGCTCAGCCAAGATGAAAATACCGGCAGAGACCCAAACCGGCGGCGTATTCAGGTTAAAAGGCAAAGGTATTAAACCACTCCGTCAATCTGACCACGGCGATTTAATGGTACACGTAGTGGTTGAAACACCGGTTAAATTGACTGAGAAACAAAAAGAATTATTACGTGAGCTTGAAATCAGTACACAAGCAGACTCTGGTAAACACAGCCCGCGCAATAAATCTTGGATGAACAAGGTCAAAGGTTTTTTTGAATAAAATCTTTTGAATAAAATCTAAGGTACTTTCTTAAATACAAAAGGCTCATATTTTTGAGCCTTTTGTGTTTTTATGACTACACTTACCTAACATACAGGGCTGCTGCCTTTAACTAGTTTCAAAATAGCATTCAGCTCTTCAGTATGATCTGAAAAATCCTCATATTTCCTACCCGCAGTCCTTGCGTACCAGTAACGGCTATTCCACTCATCGCCTTCAATTTTATGCAGCACCGCATGCAGCCAATTAGCCGTAGTATCACTGTAATCCTGCGCGATATTGTGCGAAGTATCCCAGTCACCCTGCAGCGCAGCTTCTACAGCAATGGTTAAATTTTCTTTATTCATGAAAATATTGTAGTTTTTTGTGTCTGGGCAAGCTTTTCAATTGTGCCTCAGCAATGCTTGCCGTAGAGCGATTGGTATACGATTTAGAAGCGATAACCTTGATTGGCGGATTGGCGCGCGTATAACGCGCACCCTTGCCTGATAAGTGCGCGGAAAATCGTGCGTCCAAATCATTGGTGATGCCCGCGTAGTAAGCACCGTTTTTACATTCCAGCAGATATAGAAACCAAGTCATTAAGGGATAATAACTCTGATTAAACTTAAGCGCTTTTAGTAAGTGCCCGCTTGAATAAATTCAATTTTGTAACCGTCCGGGTCTTCTACAAACGCAATCACCGTAGTGCCGTGCATCATAGGTCCAGCTTCGCGCACAACCTTACCACCGGATTTTTTAACGGCTTCACAGGCTTCATATGCATCGTCAACCTCTAGCGCAACATGACCATAAGCCTTGCCCATATCATAGCTCTCTACACCGTAGTTATAAGTAAGCTCTAATACAGTATGGTCGCTTTCTGCTCCGTAACCTACAAATGCCAGGCTGAATTTACCTTCAGGAAAGTCGTGCTGGCGCAGCACTTTCATGCCTAAGATTTCAGTATAAAATTTAATCGAGCGCTCTAAATTACCAACACGGAGCATGGTGTGTAACATACGCATATAGATATATCCCTGACTATTATTTAGTTAATGTTAATTGATAGTATTTATGGAGTAACTGCTCTGTAGTTTCAACCACGTCTGGGTTCAGGGGTATGCAATCAATTGGGCACACTTCTACACACTGCGGCTTATCAAAATGCCCTACACATTCCGTGCATAAGTTCGGGTTGATTTCATATATCTGTTCACCCTGATAGATTGCGCCATTCGGGCACTCTGGCTCACATACATCACAGTTAATGCATTCATCTGTAATCATCAAAGCCATAAATTCGTTTTGTGAACAAATCGCGGCGTCGCGTGCTCACTCACTCCTAGTCTATGCAGTTCGATATGCCTGCGTCGTTCGTTCCGCGGCTTCTTGCGCTTTATTTCGCAAAAACAAATTTCATTTTTCATCAAGAACTAAGCTTTAGTTTAATCGCACTCTCAATCACGGGTGACACGAACTCATTCACATCGCCACCTAGCGTTGCAACTTCACGTACCAGACTAGATGAGATAAACATAAATTGTTCAGCCGGTGTCAGAAATAAGGTTTCAAATTGAGGGTAGAGCTTGCGGTTCATGCCAGCCAACTGAAATTCATATTCAAAATCTGCGGTAGCGCGTAAACCGCGAATCACCATGTGTGCATTTTGTTGTTGTACAAATTGCATGAGTAACCCAGAAAAACCTAACACTTCAACATTGTTTAGATTGCTAAAAACCGCTTTAGTTAACTCAACGCGCTCGTCCAAACTAAACATGGTTTTTTTATTGGAGTTTCCAGCAACGGCAACAATCACATGTGGAAATAAGTTTGCCGCACGGTGCACAAGGTCTTCATGCCCCAGCGTCACCGGGTCAAAAGTCCCGGGGTAAACCACTTTAAGTGCTTTTGTGTTGTGTGTAAGGTCAGTCATGCAATGATTTTAGCAGATGATAAAAGACATTGCCTGCTTTGCCTTGTTTAATGACTTGCCAATCAGTATTTGATTGCAACTCGTATTCAGCCTCTACATAAACAAACCCTTCGCTATGCAAGTGTCGATGTAGTTCCGGCAGTATTTTAGGCAGCCACTGCTGCTGATAAGGCGGGTCTAAAAAGATCAGGTTGAATTGTTGCGCAGCACCACTTATAAATTGCAGCGCATCTTGATGCAGAACTGTAGCCGCTTCAGCTTTGAGCAATTGCTTATTGTCTACCAAGGCTTTGTAGGCGGACGTTGATTTCTCTACCATCACCACACTTTTTGCACCACGAGATAAGGCTTCGAAGCCCATCACACCGGTGCCTGCAAATAAGTCCAAGCATTGATAGCCGGTTAAATCTTGCCCTAGCCAATTGAATAAGGTCTGTCGCACGCGCTCTGGTGTGGGGCGCAGACCTTCTGCATCAGGGAACTTGATTAAGCGACTACGCCACTCTCCCGCATTAATACGTACTGTATTTGATTTTTTCTCAGCCATTTTTATGCAATGTTATTTTTCTCAATAACCTGCATTTTACTACTTATTTCAGTAGTCACTATTCAATGCTGCATTCAAAGGAAGACAAGGCGGAAGGCCGCAGACATTACAAATGGTATGGCAAGGGCCAAGAACGCAGCATTCGAATGTGACTTTGAAGCTCTATTTAGCTTGAGGGTCGCCGACAATCACCATCACAAAATTTTCAGGCTTAATGCGACGATTGAAAGCCTCTTTGATTTGAGCAGTGGTTACTTTAGCCACATTTTTATTAAACTCATCCAGGTAGTTCAGTGGTAATTTGTAAAAGCCAATCACTGCCAAATAGTCCAAAATCTTGCTGTTACTGTCTATGCGCATCGGGAAACCGCCAATAATGTTGGCCTTGGCTGCCTTAAGCTCTGCCTCAGTCACACCATTTTTTAGAAACTTATCCAAAGTCTCTTTCACTACTTTAGTCGCAGCTTCAGCCTGATCCTTTTTAGTCTGTAGCCCAATCTGGAAAGGACCCAACTCTCCCATCGGCATAAAGTAGCTGTATACGCTATACACCAAACCACGCTTCTCACGCACTTCTTCGGTTAAGCGTGACACAAAGCCACCGCCACCCAAAATATAGTTACCCACATACAAAGGAAACATATCTGGATCACCGCGTTTAATACCGGGATAGCCCAGCAAGACATGAGACTGTGATGCTGGATGCGCAATACGTTGTTCGTTCGGTTTAGTCGGCAACTCTACGCTTGGAGTCGGTGCTGGTTTTGCCGCTTGCGGCATGCCACTAGCAAGGCTTTCGGCAATCTTATTCGCTTGTTCACGGGTTAAATCGCCCATCATGGCAATGACCGCACCTTTTGCATCGTAATATTTGGCATAAAAGTCTTGCAGGTCTTCTCGCTTAATTTTGCCGACAGTATCAACTTCACCACTTTCATCCAAACTATAGGGATGCGTGCCATACATTGCGGTCATAAACGCTTTGTTAGAGATACTTTCGGGCTGTGTTGCGGCCTCTTGCAAGCCAGAGATGATGCGCGCCTTTTCACGACTCAATACACTCTCAGGAAAGTCCGGCTTCTGTAAAATTTTGGTGAACACATCCAGCGCCTGCGATTGCTCACGCTCACTACTTAAGGTGCGCAACTTAAATGCAGCTCGGTCTGCGTCAAATTCACCACCTAATACAGCACCTATATCTGCCATTTTGTTGGCAATGACTTCATCAGTCATGCCAGCCGCGCCTAAGGTCATCATGTATCTGGTAATTCCCGCGACACCCGACTTCTCAGCCGTATCACGTGCACTGCCGGCTGGAAAATTAACACTGACATCCACAATAGGTAAATCATGATTCTCTACGAAATAAACTTCCGCACCTGATGCAGTCTGCCATTGCTGAATTTTCACGCCCGCTTCAGCATTAAAACTTAACGCTAACAGCGCTAGATTAAGCACTAATATTTTTTTTATGTTTTTAAAATTCATTT
>DATHXI010000019.1:0-3574 GCA_035459705.1 Methylotenera sp.
GGTGGCTGATGTCATCAATGCAGCTACTGCTGAAGCCGCTAAGAGCGCTGTACGTTCCCTCTCGGGCGAGTTTTCACAATACATCAATACCCTATTACTGAAGCTGATTAATCTGCGCATGTACGTAGAAGCTTGTTTAGACTTTCCTGAAGAGGAAATCG
Source organism: Methylotenera sp. (assembly GCA_035459705.1). Classification (GTDB taxonomy): domain Bacteria; phylum Pseudomonadota; class Gammaproteobacteria; order Burkholderiales; family Methylophilaceae; genus Methylotenera. The sequence goes on from DATHXI010000019.1 coordinate 162, forward strand.
ATTTTATTACTCAAGGTCACGTAGCTGAAAAACTGGACGCAATTATTGCTGAGCTGGCTTTAGTGTTTTCTAAAGCTAAACAAGGCAGTTTATTGCGTGAAGGCATCAATGTTGTTTTGGTCGGTCAGCCTAACGTTGGTAAATCTAGTTTAATGAATCAACTCGCGGGCGAAGAAGTTGCCATTGTGACCCCAATCGCAGGCACGACTCGCGACACCATCAAAAACGCAATACAGATTAATGGTGTACCTTTACACATTATTGATACTGCCGGTTTGCGTGAAACTGACGATGAGGTCGAAAAATTTGGCATTGCGCGAACTTGGCGAGCTGCAGAAACGGCTAATATCGCGTTATTATTGATTGATGCAGCTCACGGTATCACCGAGACTGAAAAATCGATTTTAGCGCGGTTGCCGCAAGAAATTAGCAAAATTTGGGTACATAATAAAATTGATGTTTCCAATGAGGTAGCTTCAAGCCAAGAAAAATACCAGGAATCGCATATTTACCTTTCAGCTAAAACTGGGGTGGGTGTAGATTTGCTAAAAGAGCAGTTGCTTAAACTGGCGGGATTTCAGAATAATTCAGAAGGTGTTTTTATGGCGCGTGCCAGACACTTGGAGGCATTGATGCATGTGGATAAGCATTTGCATAGTGCGAGCATACGGATAAACTCTGCAGAGTTAGTGGCGGAAGAGTTGCGTTTGGCCCAAGAAGCGTTGAGTAGTATTACTGGTGAATTTACACCAGATGATTTATTGGGTGAGATATTTAGTAAGTTTTGTATTGGTAAATAGGAAATTAATAAATAAAAAAGGCGCTATTAAGCGCCTTTTTTGTTATACATTTACTTTAAGCTGACAGATCAACCACTTCTGCATCAGGAGCATTTTTCTGTACAGATTCAATACCGTTATCGCGGCCAGCGTCACTTTCGTATTGCTGACTTTGACCAATAACCTGGCCGTTGCCGGCCTTAAGTACAAAGTATGGTTTGCCCGATTTGGAAACTAAACGGTCATAGCGACTGCCATCGGCGGCATTCTTTTGAATAGACGAAATGCCATTTTGCGCACTGGCTTTGCTTTCATACATCTCACTTTGCATAATCACTTGACCATTGCCAGCCAAAAGATTGAAATGAAATTGACCGTTTTTAGCTGTTTTTAATTCGAATTTACCCGCCATATTGTTCTCCTCATTTTTGTTCGGTGAAAAGCGTCGTGGTATTTACTTTAGCCACTGTGAACACTATAGGCTTGCAATATTGCACTAGTCAATAGTCATGAACTGTTAATTTAAACCGGGTAATTTATTTGAGGTGGATGATGGTTGGAAATGTTTCACGTGAAACATATGGGAATAAGGGTAAAAAAATAGCGAGGCCCTCTTGTAAGGCATCGCTATTTTGCGCTGCGGGCTATTAATTTTGTTTAATTTTTTGTGACGCTTGTCTCTCATCAATTTTACACACACGCTTGCAGCCTGTGATCATTGCCCAGATCAGGTTGTCTCTGTGTAAAATACTTTCAACTAAAACACCGGATACATGTATTACAACCAGCGCTAACCAGCCCCAAGTTGAATAATGATGTATTGCTTGCAATAAGTCAGGCTCGTCGATTAGCCAGCCTTCGTTATACACCAGCCAACCAGAACCTACTGCTGTCAGACCAATCGCCAGCATGGCGTAGATGACCAAGCCGCCAGTGGGATTGTGTCCTATGTAGTGTCTGGCGTGACCATGTAACACGCGATAGAGGTGTTTAACGGCATGAATGGGATTCAATGGAAAGCTATCAAAGCTAGCGTATCCAGTGCGCATCAAACCCCACACGATGCGAGCAAGCAACAAAGCGCCAGCTACGTAGCCTGCTCGTATGTGAATGAGGCGGTCCCACTCGGAGGCATGAGTATAAAATGCCACCGCGAAAGCAATTACCAGCGACCAGTGGAAGATCCTAACAAACGGATCCCAAACGTATTTTAGAATCAATTTATGAGACTACTTTTTAGTTGAAGGTGTTTTTTCTGTCAGCAAATAAGCAATGTAGTTAGCTTTCTCTGCTGCCGTGCAATCGCTACCAATAATGTCGTTGCAATGTAGAGTGAATTGTTCTTCTACTTTTTCAACATCACTAAAGCGTTTGAAGTTCACCATTGGTGACAATGGTTTGATTGGCTTGCCAGTCACCATGTGTTTGCCTTCATCGGCAGGATTTGAAGTGTGGCAAGATGCGCAAGCTGCTTCTTTGCCGTTGGCTAATTTGATTTTGCGATTAAAGAAGAACTTACCATCTACAGCTGAAGGACCGCCGTATTCAGGGTTGGCTGTTTTAGCGAATGCGCTGTATTTTTTTTCTAATTTAACTGCATTGGCAACGTCTGCGTGCGCAGAAAATGCCGTCAAGCTAAAGAGTGCCAATAAAGCGATGTTTAAATGTTTCATTTGATGCTCCATCTTTGGTGAATAAAAAGGTTGTTTTTAGTTAAAGTTTTTGCCTGACATTTTTTATTCAAGCGCTGCGTTTGTTTTCTCACATCCTAACAACGCGAGATAAATTGCAGTGTTATATTACAAGTAAAGCTAATTCTATGCCAATTTTGTTATGTAATTATGTCCATAGTTTACAAGTTTGTAAGAAACATCAAGTTTCATTTGAAACCGGTTGTAATTAAATGTTAAATCATGGCAATTAATCAGTAGTAAAACATGCTTTTGCATGACTAAACATAAGCTTTGCAGTAAAATCTAATTCTTTGAAATACAAGTGTTAAATGATGAATTTTCCTGATATTTTTGATGTGATTGTAGTAGGCGGCGGTCATGCAGGCACCGAAGCGGCGCTTGCAAGCGCAAGAATGGGGCAAAAAACCCTATTGCTTACGCACAACATTGAAACATTGGGTCAAATGTCCTGCAATCCTAGTATCGGTGGCATCGGTAAGGGCCATTTGGTAAAAGAGATTGATGCACTTGGCGGCGCCATGGCAGCGGCTACCGATGAAGGTGGTATTCAATTCCGCATTCTGAATTCGTCCAAAGGCCCTGCGGTGCGTGCAACTCGTGCCCAAGCAGACCGTGTGCTTTACAAAGCAGCGATACGCCATAAATTAGAAAATCAAGCTAACCTTTGGTTGTTCCAACAAGCGGTAGACGACATCATTTTAGACGGCGATCGTGCTGCTGGAGTAGTGACGCAAATTGGCTTAAGGTTCAATTCAAAATCTGTAGTGCTCACTGCGGGTACGTTCTTGGGTGGTTTGGTGCATGTGGGTCTGCAAAACTATAGTGCCGGCCGTGCCGGTGACCCACCGTCCATTTCATTGGCAGCGCGTCTGCGTGAAATTGGTTTACCAGCGGGTCGTTTGAAAACAGGTACCCCGCCGCGTATTGATGGTCGCACAAT
>DATHXI010000020.1:0-58730 GCA_035459705.1 Methylotenera sp.
AAAGATAGCCAGGAAAGTGGTGCCAAAGCTTATCAAGGCATTGTGCCTTTAGAAGGCGATAGCATCAGCGCCGTGCTGGAAAACTATATGCTACGCTCAGAGCAAATCGATACCCGTATTTGGCTGTGCTGTGATGGCGAATCCGCTGCCGGCATGCTGATTCAAAAACTACCTGAGACCATGAACCAAAAGACAGAGTCTCAAGATGTGGACACCTGGAATCGTATTGATCATTTGGCAAGTACAATTACAGATGATGAACTACTGAACCTACCTACAGAAACTTTGCTCACACGCCTATTCCACCAAGAAGATGTGCGTTTATTTGAAGCGAGTACGACACGTTTCTATTGCAGTTGCACGCGTGAAAGCGTCTCTAACATGCTACGTATGCTAGGCAATGAAGAAATCCTCAGCATCATAGAAGAGCAAGGCAGTATCGAAGTTAACTGCGACTTCTGTAACACTTTGTACAGCTTTGATAAGATAGATGCCACACAACTGCTGGTTACAGAAACAATCACTCCGATTAATCCCGCCGTACACTAGAGATTAATTCACACCCTTACCTTCTGTATCATCTTCAGTATCAACTTGCTTGAGGCTAGCTAATACCGCGGCTTTATCCCAAGTGAGTGCCTTGCAAGATGGGCATGGATGTTGAGCGATATATCGCTCAACAGTTTGAATACGGCTCACGGTATCAGGGTGTGATGAAAACCAGCTTGCAACGTCGCTCTCTTCAGCTTCTACATCCTGCCCTGTCTTCGACTTTTCTTTTGCATCGGCTTTTTTGCTTGTAAACCCAGCATCCATCTTTTTGAAGAAACTCACCATACCTGCGGCATCAATATTCTTTTTGTGCAATAACTTTACACCCTTCAAATCAGCATCTGACTCGATTTGGCGGTTGAAGTATTGCGCTGAAACCTGATGCGCCATTAGCATCACCACAGCATTAGCATCACCCAGCACCACTAGCACTATCGCAGCAATTCCTGCACTGTTCATCATATTCTTGAGCGCATGCTTTTGTTCTACATGCTGCACCTCATGCGCCAATACGGCTGCTAGCTCGTTAGGTGAATCGGCCTTTTTCAGTAAACCACTATTCACCACAATAATGCCGCCGGGAATCGCAAATGCATTCACTGTAGGGTCTTTTGAAACATACCATTGATATTGGTAGGCTGAGCCCGCAGTGAGTTGCTGGCCAATATCCTGCACGGCCTTAACCGCCGCACCGTCACGTAGGAAATTAGCTTCAGGATTAAGCGACTTAAGGACTGATTCACCCAAGCGCTTTTCCGTTTTCATGGAGACGCGATTAGCCGCCCAGGTCGTCACATGGTCATGCTGCCACACCAGCAGCACTAGCGACACACCCACAAAACCACATGTGTATAGAATAGCTTTCCAGACAAAACTCTGTGATTGCGTAGCTCTCTTCCACTGCTTTAACCCCTCAATGGTTGTTTGCGATAACGCATTTACAAGCTTTTTCTGCTCGGCTGAATCCATAGGTAACAATGACCATTTAGCGTTGTCATGCTGCCAGCTTAATTGCAACTGGTTATGGTCAAAACCAGCGACTTTTGCTGTTAGCTCTGAAAACTTGATCGTATAGCCAGTGTATGGCGACTGAATATGGATTGCATCCTGTTCAACAACACATGCTGTCAGTTGCCCAGCAATGGGCAAGTTCGGGCCAAATAAAAAAATTTGTATTTCATTCATGGCTAATGCGCCTACCTAAGACCGGCCAGCAAGCAGCGTATAGATAACAAAGATGACGATACCAATTAGGTAAACCTTGCCCCAAATAGAGCCCTTGCCGCGTCCAGTGAGCGCCGCTGTCATCAATACTTTACTCAAACGGTTCATCGGAAGCGACTGCATCCAAACGTTACCAGGGCCCGACACGGTGGCAAAAAATAAACCCTCGCCTCCGAACAAGCTGGTTTTGAGTGTGCCAGTGTATTTAATGTCGTAACGCACATTGGATGACATACCGACTAAGCAACCTGTATCAATCTTCAAGCTGTCATGAGGGCCAAGTGCTACTTGCTTTAGCGTGCCAGAAGCGTGAATGAAAACAGTGCCGTGGCCGCTGATTTTTTGCATGATGAAGCCTTCACCACCAAAGAAACCTACACGAACTCGTTTTTGGAAAGCCAGTTGAATTTTCTGACCTCTTTCGCCCGCTAGATAAGCACCTTTTTGGCAAATGATAGTACCGCCTTGTTCATCTAGATTAATCGGCACGATTTCGCCTGGACTAGGCGCAGCAATTGCAACACTCTGAGGAAAATTTGCGGTGTTCTTATAAACGCTACTGAACATTGATTCGCCAGTGAATGTACGTTTGATTGCGTTCAAAAAACGACCGATAGCCCCGAATTTCGAAGCACTTCCATCGCCCAGAATCGCATCCATCACCACATGCTCATCCACAAACATCATGGCGCCCTGCTCTGCAATCACTTCTTGCCCGGCGTTCAGTGCCACTTGCACGTACTGCAAATCGTTGCCATAGATTTTATAATCAAGCCTAGAAATTGAATCAAACTGGGACATCAAAATTTCCTTTTTTATTATGGTTATCAACACAAATTAAGGTCAGCACAATACAAGCACAGTGCTTATTCAAACTTACTTCTGCGACATTTGACGCTTACGCTCAAATAAACAAATAGCAGTAGCCGCGCCAGCATTTAGAGATTCCACTGAAGCCACTCTACTTTCTGCCATAGGAATAGTGATGCTTTTGCTACTGGCTGCGATGGTTTGCTTGCGCAAGCCTGCGCCCTCATTGCCAATCACAAAAGCCGTGGGCTGGCTTAAATCTTGGTCGTAAAGTGATTCGCCATGCATGGTAGTGGCATAGCTATTACCGTTAAAATTTTCCAATTCAGCGGTTAAATCCGCACGCTCAATAATAGGCAGCACGAATTGTGCGCCCTGCCCACCACGTAACGCTTTGGGTGACCACGCATCGGTACAGCTTGTACTCAGATACGCCACCTCCACACCAGCCGCAGCCGCCGTACGCAACATGCTACCGATATTGCCCGGGTCTTGAATATCTTCCAACATCAGCGCAAATATTGGCTGCGCTGGTGCTTCAATTTGCGGTATTTTTACCAAAGCCAGAATACCAGTCGCACTAGCCACAGGCGTAAGCTCGGCGAACATCAAGGTTGGGAACATCACGGTAGAAACATCTTCCAATTGCTGAATCAGCCCGGTGGCTTCTACGCTGCTTTTACCTTCAGGAATGATAATGACATCCGGCTGACCAAAAGCCGCGACGTAAGACTCAATTAAATGCACGCCATCCAATAAAGTCTTGCCTTCACTGCGGCGTTCGCGTGCATTGTCTGCAAGTTTCTTAAGCTGCTTAAAAACCGGGTTATCGCGAGAAACAATATGCTTAAAAGACATACCAACCATTATTTACCATGAAAAATGCTAGTTTAACTGAAAGCCGCTTGTGAGCGCGTATGCTTTGCAGTAAATTAAGCACGTAGCTTAATCACAGTTCAACGTGTATTAACTGCTAAGTTGACGGAATAATGTATTAACAAAACTTAAGTTGAGCCCAATAATGTATTAGCCATTCAAGAACACAATCATTATTCATCGGAGGCATCATGACTGTACCTAAACACACAATATCAAAACGCGCAGCAGCAGAGTTAATTGGTACCTTCTGGTTAGTGTTAGGTGGCTGCGGCAGCGCAGTGCTTGCCGCACAATTTCAAAATGTTGGTATTGGCTTAGTTGGTGTCTCGCTTGCATTCGGCTTAACTGTAGTCACCATGGCTTATGCGATTGGACATATTTCAGGCTGCCACCTTAACCCCGCCGTTTCGGTTGGCTTGGCAGTCGGTGGCAGGTTCAATTCCAGAGATTTACCCGCCTATGTAGTAGCACAAATCATCGGCGCAACACTGGCTGCGGGATTGCTCTACTGCATCGCATCTGGCTATGTAGGTTATGATATTAGCAGTGGCCTTGCTGCCAACGGCTATGCAGAACACTCGCCCGGCACCTACACCCTATGGGCATGCCTCACCACCGAAATCACCATGACCGCCATGTTCTTATTCATCATTATGGGCGCGACTGATAAAAAAGCCCCTGCTGGCCTAGCGCCACTCGCAATCGGCTTAACACTCACACTGATTCACTTGATTAGCATTCCTGTCACCAATACTTCCGTGAACCCTGCGCGCAGCTCAGGACCAGCGCTGATTCAAGGCGGCTGGGCGCTGGATCAATTATGGTTATTCTGGGTAGCACCTATTATTGGTGCGGCAATTGGCGCACTGGTTTATAACTTTGTGAACAAAGAATAATTAGCAGTATTGAAAATTAATCTCACCAACGCCCACACATGGTGGGCGTGTCGCTGTATAGCGATAGCCTGTGATGCAGATATAATACGCACATGGCTAAAAAACTAACGATAGAACGCATACTTCACAACCAAGGCTTTGGCGCACGCAAGCTTTGCCGCATCATGGTCTGGAACGATGAAATCACTGTCAATGGCGCACCATGTGACGACCCTGACACCGAGTTTGTTACTGAAAATCTAAAGTTCACCGTACGTGGTGAAGCTTGGGATTACCGTGAAAAATCTTACCTGATGCTGCATAAACCCAGCAATTATGAATGCTCACACAAAACGCAACACCACCCTACTATTTACAGCCTGCTACCACACCCATTAGTGGTACGCGATGTGCAATGTATTGGCAGGCTAGATGAAGACACTACCGGGCTGATACTGATTTCTGACGATGGTCAGTTCATTCATAAAATGAGCTCACCCAAACATAAAGTACCCAAAGTGTATGAGGTCACCTGCAAACATCCATTAGATGACAGCCAAATTGCACATATTCTCAAAGGCGTGCAATTGGTCGATGAAGACGCCCCCATCGCAGCACTTGCCTGTGAACGCATCAGTGAAAACGTGATTCACATGACACTCGCCGAAGGGAAATACCATCAAGTTAAACGTATGGTCGCAGCTATCAGCAATCGTGTGGAAGGCTTAAAGCGCATACAGATTGGTGATCTGAAACTACCGGATGATTTGGCCGTGGGTGAATGGCGCTGGCTCAGTGCGGATGATATGATAAAACTACGTCCTAAATAAGATGATTATTAAAGATTTAGCTTCATTATCAACCTGCCCTAGTAAAAGATTAAGTTCTTTTTTGGGATCTACTTTACGTTAGGAATATCATGGCTACCGAAGAATTTAATTACCTTCATAACAAGATATTCCAAGTTTTCTTTATTCTAAAATGGTCAATCTTTTGCTTAATGCACATCTCTTTGTTTGTCGTGCTTTTGTTTTTAATTTGGTGGTTTCAAATTCAACCATTTGAGGTTGCGGATAAAGTGACGAACGCCCTGACAAATTCGCTTCTTCCCAACATTTTTGTGGTGTGGGGGTTTCTTGGGCTTTCGGGCGGCACAATACTTTGGTTATACGCGAGAGCATGGAATTGGCTATTCGCAATATGGTCAAATCACTTTATATTCAATAAACATGGCAAATCCTAACCCCTCACTGCGCTGACGCGCACCGCCCCTTAATTCAAACGTTATTAGGTTAACCATGCACATCTTTCGCTACTCTTGCTGGTTCTATGTCGTCTTAGTGGGCGTAGCAATATTGATTGATGTGTTAATTGGCCTTACAACGCAGTACGGAGACCGAACTGGAATAGGCTGCAATTTCTATGATGCACTAGTTTTTGGAATCGAGTGCCACGGCTTCATTGCCGCAAAAACAGCCGAGCTATTTCTGAATTGGCCACTTTTACTTTTGTACGTATTAATGTTTAGCTTCTCGTCATTATGGTTCGCTATACCAGCGGCGCTCCTTTGGTTTCCACCAGTATTTTTACTAAGTAGTTATTTGAGAAAACGATATGCATCATTCAAGCGGGACGCCTAACGGCGCCAAATAATTCAAACGTTAGGGATTATGTTGAAAGCACTCAAAGTTATAGCTCTAATTACTGCTGCTTCCATAATATTTGGTATTGGCTATTTATTTCATTGGTATAAATCTTGGGCCACCTCACCAGTTGTGGTTCTTATTGAAAACCAATCTGAGCATAACCTTACAAACATAAAGTTATTGTTTAAAAGTCAGGTTTCAGGGGTATTAGAAATTCCCATTACACAAAATAACAAACAAATTAAACTTGGTTATTTTCCATCTAGTGAAGGTAGCTTTATATTGGAAGCAACTTTTGACTCTGGTAAAGTCGTTAAACATTCTGAGGGTTACGTTGAAGCCGGTTATTCCATTGATTTGGTTTTAACTGAAAATGGTTTTAAACGTCATCCTTAACCATTCACTCAAACCGCAAGAATCTTCATTATTAAATTAACGGTTAGTAACTGACTTTGACCGAATGACGAAGTCTTACATTTATAGCAAAGTCTTGAAAGAGATGATGTCTTGACCGCCACTGTGACACACACTGATGTAGTGATTGTAGGCGCAGGCCCTACCGGCCTTTCTCTGGCCTGCCAATTGATACGCTACGGTATTGATTTTGTGATTATCGATAGCAAAGAAGATGTTACCCCCTATTCCAAAGCGCTTGGCGTACATGCGCGTACATTAGAGATTTATGAACAGCTTGGAATTGCTGAGCAAGCTGTTGCCCAAGGCACTATCGCAGGCAAGCTACGCTTGGTGTACGCAAACAAAATACGTGGAGAGCTGAATCTATCGAATATCGGTGAGGGCATGAGCCAATACCCTTACATGCTGGTATTAGAACAGAGTAAGAATGAACAGCTGCTGTACGATTACCTGCAAACACATGGTAAAGACGTGCTGTGGCAAACCACGCTGGATAGTCTCTCGCAAACCGATACAGAGGTAACCGCGCAGGTAACACATGCCAGAGGCAACACTAGCGTCATCAAAGCTAAATACCTAGTGGGTTGCGATGGACCCAAAAGCCCAGTTAGACATGGGTTGGGGCTTAGTTTTGAAGGTAGTACTTTTGAGCGACTGTTTTATGTAGCTGATGTGCATATCGACTGGCGTTTCAGCCATGATGCCCTGCACGTCTGTTTAACTCCCAATTCTGTTGTCGCCTTCTTCCCCATGCCCGGTGAAAATCGCTACCGCATCGTGGGTGCTTTCCCTGAAGGCTTTGATAAGGACGAAGGCGAAGCACTGTATGAAGAGATAGAGCAGCGCATCAAAACAGAAGCACAAATCGGGCTGGAAATATCCCAAGTTAATTGGTTTTCGACTTACAAAGTACACGCACGGCATGTTGAAAACTTTGCTGCCGGTAGATGCTTTTTAGCTGGCGATGCCGCCCATATTCATACGCCTGCTGGCGGGCAAGGCATGAATACCGGCATACAGGATGTTTACAATCTGGCTTGGAAACTGGCGTTTGTTTTACGGGGTAACGCTGATAGAAAAATCTTAGATAGCTATAACGAAGAGCGATTACCTAATGCGCAGCGCCTGTTAAAAACCACAGACCGCATGTTTAACTTCCTTGCCAACTCGAATAAGCTGGTCAATTTCTTCCGTACGATTATCTTGCCGCCACTGGCAAATTACTTGGTGAATTTGAATTTTCTTAAAAAAAGATTCTTTCCGGTAATTTCACAGATTGGCATCAGCTACCGCAATTTATCTTTAAGCCAGATCCATTCTAATCAGCTTCGTTATAATCAGTACCTGTCTGATAAAAAGTTTAAGGTGAAAGCCGGTGATCGCATGCCTTACTTTTTAGTGGATGGCATAAGTATCTACAACAGACTACGCGAACCGAAATTTCATCTGATCACTTTCACTAGCGAGACGGAAAATATTCATTTAGATAAAAATGAAACTAGCGCTAAGTACAACAATAAGTACGCCGATATACTTGATTATCAGGTTTTGCCTCTATCCCCAGAATTAGCGACAATGTTCGGCACTAATAAAACTTTTACCCTGCTTTTGAGACCAGATAACTACATTGGCTTTATCACTTCCGACCCTACATTGCATACACTAGAACTTTATCTCCAAGTAACTATCGGGCACCCATAAAAAGTATATGAAAAATAAATTGTTTTGGCTGTTAGCAGTTTTATTGAGTGCATGCACTGGTCAGCCCGAAGGCGTGACTACTATTAAAAGTTTTGATGCCAGCCAGTACTTAGGCACTTGGTATGAAATTGCACGCCTTGATCATTCTTTTGAACGTGATTTAGAAAAAGTGACCGCAACATACAGCTTGCGAGAAGATGGCGGTATTAGAGTCATTAACAGAGGCTTTAACCCAAAGACCAACAAGTGGAAAGAAGCTGAAGGTAAGGCGTATTTTATTGACCCGCCAAATGCAGATAAAACCAACACAGGTAGGTTAAAAGTTTCTTTCTTCGGGCCATTTTACGGTGCTTACAATATTATTGAGTTGGATAAGCCTTACTATAATTACGTGATGGTCTGCGGGCCTGATAAATCCTACTTTTGGATACTCTCACGCACGCCACAATTGGCTTACCCAATTAAACAAGATTTGATTGCCAAGGCAAAAGAACTTGGTTTTGCTACAGATAAGCTCATCTATGTAGATCAATCCATGGAAGTAATTAACTACAAAGCGGGGCCGCATGTTGAGTAATGTAGTATCAATAAAAAAGCCACATTGTTTTTAACAATATGGCTTTTGACTAGCGCAATCAGTGCTACAAATTAACTCATTACTTTGAGTTCATTTTTGACTGATTTCACGCCATCTACTTTTGAAACAACATACGCTGCTTTCATTTTATCTTTTTGGCTTCCTACTTCACCACTTAAGAGCACTTCACCTAAATAGGTTTCCACGCTGATTTGCATGCCTTCTAAATCTTCTGTACTAAGTAGCGTGACAATGGCCTTATGTGTGATAACAGCATCATCATTAACTACAGTTGTCGTCGCATCCATACCAGCAAGATTGCCAAGCTCTTTAGTCATACTCAATGAATTTCTTGGCTCAGCATTAGATCGGTTAGCATCCGGCTGTTCTGGAATGGGCATATCCTGACTAGGCATGTCCTGGTTAAGCTGACTCTGGTCAGGCGGCACCATATCAGGCTGAGCTAGATTAGGTTGAGCAGGTTGATTAGGTTTTACGGCAACTGGCCACTCACCTGTTTTAAAGTGAATGTATTCGTTTTGGTCTATGTAGCCATCATGGTCAACATCGGCCTTCGCAAAAGTTCGTTTATTAAATGCTTTATCTTTTGATGCTTCGTTAGGCAACAGCAAACCATTGCCACTGGTGTCTAACCTGGAGAACTCTGCTGCCAATGGTGTTTGCCATCCAGTGAGTTCAACTTCATGTTCGCCTTCTGCCATCACACTCAATGATGTGGCACTCAGCGCGAATGCCAATGCCGTGAGTTGTATTGTGTAAAGTTTGTTCATGGTGAGACTCCCATTGCAATCAAATGTTTAAAGACCTAGCACCTTTAAATGAAAGGTTGTCTTTGTCATAGAGTCATACTACGCATGCGACATGTTTAAATCAGTCCTACAAAGACTGATTTTTATGTAAGAATAGGCCTACAAACTGGCTAACTTACAGGCTAAGAAAGTAGACATAAAAAAAGCCGCAGGATTAAAAATCATGCGGCTTTTTTCAAGCTCTTTAATTAAGCTCTAATGAGCTTTGGCTATAAAACGATGTAGTTAAACAATCTAGCTTTTAACGACTAAACCGTTCTTCACAGCTTTAACACCGTCGATTTTAGCCACGAGTTGTTCAGCTTTCATTTTGGCAGCTTCATTATCTACAAAGCCACTCAAGATCACTTCACCTTTACGTGTCTCTACACTAATTTGTAAGCTTTTAAGATCTTTAGCTGCCAAAATCTCCGCTTTGGCTTTAGCAGTGATTACACTGTCTTCCACCACTACACCCACCACTTTTTGTTGCTTGGCAGATTTATATGTACTGTATTCGTTTTGGTCCAGTGCACCATCGCTATTAACATCAGCTAGAGCAAAGTTTTGTTTATCTAAAGCTTTATCTTTCGATGCTTCGATAATTGTGAGCGTTTTATTACCGTCCGTATCCAATTTAATGAACTCTTCAGCCAAGGGAGCCTGATTGCTCATTTCTTCAGGACTAAGTGCCATCGCGTTAAAGCTCACTGCACCACAGGCTAACGCCACTGCAAATGTTGCTTTCTTAAATGTACTCATAATGTTGCTCCTTATAGTGATATAAATACAAAACCAGTGATTGATCTCGTTGCCAAGATTTCAACTCGTTTCGCAGTGGAGCCATAGTACGTAGCTAAGTTATATAAGAAAGTCCAACATCTTCTGATTATGTTGTAAGAAATAACCTACAGATATTGATACTTATTCCAGCCAATTTGGATTCCAGACCACTTCCCAAAGATGGCCGTCTGGATCTTGAAAGTAGCCGGAATACCCGCCCCAGAAAGTGTCGTGAGCGGGCTTAATGATCACTGCGCCCGCAGCCTGGGCTTGGGCCATCACGGCATCTACCTCTGCCTTTGACGCAACGTTATGCCCCAATGTTATTTCGGTTGCACTGGCGGGATCTAATGTGAGTCCTGTGTCATGTGCGATGCTTTTTCTTGGCCAGAGCGCAAGGCGTAAGCCCGCTTGCAATTGAATAAAGACAACCGCTCCGCACTCAAACTCCTGGCCGATGATGCCATCAGTGGTGAATCCAAGTCCGTCGCGGTAAAAGTGCAGAGATTTTTCAAGGTCATTAACACCAATAGTGATTACAGTAATGAGTGGCTTCATATGCAAACTCCATTAGGCATCATTTATTGCGTCAAGAAGATCTAATATCCAAAGGTATCAATGCTCTTGTCAGCACGCCTTTACCAGGCTCGCTCAATATTTCAAAGTGACCGCCGATTGCCAATACACGGTGACGCATGCCTGATAGACCATGTGTATTGCCATCCAAAATATTCATATCGACACCAACGCCATTGTCTTCAATTTCTAGCTTGAGAAATTGCTCATCCATCATGACATGGACAGAGACTGCAGAAGCTTTGGCATATTTGTTCGCATTATTCAGCGTTTCTTGCACGATACGGTAAGCAACCAAGCTAATGGTCTCATTCAATTTGGTATTTTGATCTGGCAGACTCAAGGTGAGTTGCCATTGATTACGCTCTGCCGCATCATCAATCAGCGACTTCAATGCAGGCCAGAAACCAAAGGTAGATAGCATGGCTGGATGCAACTCTTGAACGATATGACGCTGATAACTGATGCCCTGATCGATATAACGATTGGTTTTTTTCAGTTTATCAACGATTTCTGGGGCAGCATCTTTAAGTTTTTTGATGACCCATGCCATATCCATTTTAGTAGCGGTAAAAATAGAACCTAGCTCATCATGCAACTCTCTTGAGAGCTTTTGCCGCTCACGCTCTACGTCTGCCTGATAATCCAAGGCCAGGCTTCTGAGCAATTTACTTTGTTGCTGTGATTTTCGTTCGTATATCTCGTTTTCTCTTTCAAGCTGGTGCTGTAGCTGGCTTTTCACCGAAATTTCGCTCAACAACTGCTTAATCACCAGCACTACTAACACAATCAATATTAAGGCACCCCCATACAATGAGGTGCGAGCCAACGAGAGCGTGTCCTTACGCGCCTTAATCATTGCATCCAAATCACCATTTTGGTTTTTGATGAGCGTATCGGTATATTCCATGAATTTCTTCATTTCCAAGATACCTTCGTCCAGGTTCATCACCTGTCTAGCTTCATTGGTTTTGCCTGACTTACTTAGATTAAGCGTCATCCTCATTTCTGTTGCCTTAGCTTCCAAGCTTGCAGAAATGGCTTTTAGCCATTCTCTTTCTTCCTGTTGGTCATTGCCGGTTGATGTATATAAAACCAGTGATTCAATTTTTTCAATATTATCTCTAGCGTCGTTCAAGGCGCGATTAAACGGCCCGACATACATTGAACGCCTGGTAAATAAATATCCACGCTGCGCGCTCTCCGCTTTATACAAGTTCGCTTTTAATTTATGCAAAGTAAGAATGTTAGTTCTCACTTGGCTAATCATCATGTCTTGGCGCTCAATTGAAACCAACCAATGGTCGCTGAATAGCACAGACACCATCGTAATGAATAAGGCAGCAGCCAGCATCGCAATCGTACGGCAGCCCAGTATGTCGATGATTTTTTCATACCAAAGCCAGATATGCTTCGAAACAATTTTCATGCTTTGCCAAATGACGCCCATGTTTTCTCGAATGACGCCCATGTTTTGCCAAATGACACCCATGTTTTTCCAAATAATTTTCAAAAGCTTCCTTGTCATGTTTTGCGCAACATATTATGTAAGTGCCGTCTGACATAAAAATCAGATTATAGCGTCTTAATTCTTAATAAAGAGCCTATTAGACTGAGATGGTCGCCCTACTAGATAAGGATAAAAAGCATGCTTACTTACGCAATCCTATTCTTCATCATCGCAGTTGTTGCAGGTCTATTAGGTTTTAAAGGTATAGAGTCAGGCGCCACAAAAATCGCCAAAATATTTTTCTTTATCTTTATCGTACTCGCAGTATTTGTAGTTTTAGCGATGGTACTGGGTCTTAAACTAGCATTTTAGTTGGATTTTGCATTGCTGTATGTCAGCGGTTTCTTACAAAAGAATCAGATGATAGCTGGTAATAGTTATCAAAAAGTTTCCATAAAGTAACAATTGTGCATTATTCATCTCTTGAAATTTGAAAGGAATACATATGCTTCACTATACCGTCATATTTTTTGTGATTGCATTGATAGCCGCAGTATTTGGCTTTACGGGTATTGCTGCTGGAGCGACTGAGATTGCAAAGATTTTATTCTTTGTATTTTTGGCAATTACCATTGTTTCATTTTTATTAGGCAGTAAACGCTAAAACATTAGCGTGCCTGATTAATTTTTTAACCACATTATTTATAGGAGTTCACTATGTTTAATCTTAATAAAAAACCAGAAACCAATACTTCTGCAATCAAAGAAAATTTTACTACCTTAGTCGATACAACTAAAGACAATCTGTCTGAAGTGGCAAAAGATGCCAAACTGAGCGCAAGTAAACTGGGTAGCAAAGTGCAAGAAAAAAGCAAAGAAACCACACAAGACGCATTAGAGTTAATTGATAGTCTGAAAGCCCTGCTTGCAAAAAATACAGATGCAACCTATACCGACCAAATCAAAGATCAGGTTATCAATAAGGTCAGCGAGTGGAAAGGATTGATTCAACACGAGGTTGCTAACGCGGTTGAAACCAGCAAGGCACAAACTACCAAAGCACTGCGTGAACAGCCTTTTATGAGCCTGGCTGTTGCCGTAGGCGCAGGTATCGTGATTGGTTATGTGCTTGGTAACAACCTTAGCAACAGCCAATCATCTAAATAAACTGCTGGTTAATTTTTAAGCCTCATTTAATCTAAGGATATTTTCCATGTGGCAAACCGCAGTAAAGTTATTGATATTTGTCTTTTTGCGTAACCGTGTGAATCATGTAAAGCACGATTTCAGCGGAGTGAAAGAAAATCTAGCAGCACTGGCAGAAAGTCGTGCTGCTATTTTCAAAAGAAATTTCAATAACGAAGTGCAACGCCTGGCGAATAGCCTGATAGGTCTTATTTTCTTGCTGCTAGCGGCCGTATGCTCTGGTTTAACCGGCATCATCTGGCTATTCTCTATCGCTTGGAATAGTCCTCATCGCGACACAATCTTAGGAGTCACCATGATAGCCCCCCTTTTCATCGCTGTTGGTATCTACGTTTACATCAGCCGTTCGTGGAAAAAAGAACCGTTATTTCAGGAATCAATCAAACAAATTGAAGACGACTGGCAAGTATTTAGACATAGTCTAGATGGTACGGCAGATATTTCTGATGAGGCTAATCGATAATTTAAATTGTCTATATACTATGTCCTTGTTTGTTTAGATTCGTAGGCTGTTTATGAAAAATATTTTATTGGTCGATGATCACAGTATCGTGCGACAAGGTCTGAGGAATCTAATCGAATTAGAATCAGACTTGCAGGTTACAGGTGAGGCATCTTCAGGTGTTGAAGCGCTGAAACTGGTACGTGGCAATCGTTACGATATTGTTGTGCTGGACATCTCCATGCCTGACAAAAATGGTGTAGATACCATGCATGACCTAAAACATATTGCACCAGACCTGCCCGTATTGATATTGAGCGGCTATGCAGAACAACAATATGCGTTGAATCTGATTCGTAGCGGCTGCAAAGGTTATCTCTCAAAAGATACCGACTCAGATGAAATTATCAAAGCAATTAGAACCATTGCTAATGGCAAGCGCTACATTTCTTCAGAACTTGCTGAGTTAATGAGTAACGAACTCAGTCATCCATCAGAAAAACTTTTGCATGAAACCTTATCAGACAGGGAGTTCCAAGTATTCTTCAAGTTGGCTGGAGGCTTAAGCCCTACCGAAATCGCCAGTGAACTGAATATCAGCATTAAAACTGTCAGCACATATAGGACTAGAATACTCGAAAAAATGAGCTTGAAAACCAATGCCGATTTAACGTACTATGCCATCAAAAATGGCTTGGTTACATGAATATGCCATTGAACATGAACAAAAGCGTGTAAGCGCTTGTAAGACAAAGCCCGATACTCTTAAACACTTAATTAAAGTAGACTTAACTATCATCAACGAATTGTGCATCCAATGTCCGCATCGCAACACTCATTCACAAAAGCTCACCCTCCAATGAAGGTATTATTGGTGGAAGACTCTGTGTTGATTCGCGACACGCTGATTGACATACTATCTGGCTCTAATGATTTGAGCATAGCAGGCGTTGCGGCCACACAAAACAATGCGATTGAACTGATTGATAAAGAGCATTTTGACATGCTATTAGTTGATATTGAATTATCGCAAGGCAATGGTTTTGAGGTCATTAAGCATACGTTAGAAAAAGGCTACCCTTACTCCCAGCCAGTTTTTGTCATATTAACCAATCACGCACATCCACAATATCGCAGCCTTGCCAAGAATCTAGGCGTGAAATATTTCTTCGATAAATCAATGGACTTTGATCTCGCCATTGAAATGATTGAATATGAGGCTACCCAATTTACTAATATGACGAATTAAGATGCAACTAGAGCACTGGGAACTGCTAAGTTATATCGTCACCGTATTTGGTCTACCTCTCGCAATCCTTTCTTTTATGTGGGAACAGCGCAAAGAGCGTGAAAACGAGGAAGAAGAAGTCTATCAACTATTATCTGATGCCTATACTGATTTTTTGAAATTGGTGATGGAAAATCCGGATCTTAAATTACGCTCACAATCTGAAATCACCGATTTAACCGAAGAACAACGTGAACGTATTCACGTGATGTTTGAAATATTAATCTCATTATTTGAACGTGCCTACCTACTGGCCTATGAAGACAACATGACTGGTAAACAGCTTAGACGCTGGGCCTCATGGGATGACTATATGCGCGAATGGTGCGAACGAGACGATTTTAGATTTACCTTACCGAGACTACTACATGGTGAAGACCCTGACTTTTCTGCCTACATACAGAAAATTGCGTCTGAACATTCCAACGCTAGTTTTAACTAGGTTCACATCTATCTATCTCTTTTGTTAAGGAATTAAAATGTCGAGCATTGGCTTTCATGAAGATGCAGCAGACTTAAGTGACGAAACAAAAGACATGCATCGCGCAATTGTGTCTTTGATGGAAGAATTGGAAGCCATCGATTGGTACAATCAACGGGTGGATGCCTGCAAAGACGCAGAACTCAAAGCATTACTCATCCATAATCGAGATGAGGAAAAAGAACACGCTTCGATGGTTTTAGAGTGGATAAGACGTCATGACGCAACCTTTTCCGGGTACATGGAAGAATTTCTTTTCAGCAAAAAGAAATTAGCGAAGCATTAATTAATCGTTAATTACTGTCATATTATAACCAGCTTGCTTTAAGCGGTTAATCAAACCACCTTGCCCAGCTAAGTGAGAAGCTCCAACTGCAGCAAACACACTCTTGCTATTGGCTTCCTCCATAATACGCTGCGCCATCAGCTTATTACGCTCATCAATCAATTTAGAGCGCATCTTTGCCCACAATGGCGCCGGTAACATGCCACCGGTGATTTTGTCATCCAATGCTGCTATCTCATCACTGTCACCAGCCAGATATGCACTGACCAATCGTTCATAATCACGTTCTTTCATCTCTGGTGTACGGTTTAATACTGCACGCAACATCACAAGTTGCTCGTCGCGACTAAAGCTATCCATCACGCCAAAATGTTCTTGCGTATCTTCAATACCAATCACTTCTTTGCCAAAATCTTCCGACTTTGTCATGAGCAAATTGTCCTGCGCAAATGGTGTCAGTGGTTTTGGCGAATCAAATACCACGGCCAATAACCAAGGCTTCATGCGCACTGCAGCATTTCGGTGCATGACATGAAACTCTGCAAGCGCATAGACTTTATCCAACTCCTGCTCGGTCAACATCTCAGTCAAGCTGGCATCTTGCATCAAAAATACGCTAGGGTCGCTAGGCGCCAAGGTTTCCATCATGAAAGCATCAACAGATTGCAATGCATTATTCACAGCAGGAGAAAAATTGGTCACACGATTGTCATCGGTATGTATGGTGCCGAATAAGTAGATTGATTTACCTGATGGCGCATCTGCTTTCCAGAACAGCCTTTGTTCAGCAAGGACGCTCGTGCTTAATACCGCTAAGAAACAGAAGGTAGCTAGTTTTTTGAGAAGGCTGCGAAAATTTAATGACATTAGAGACCTTAAAGTTAGATAACAACCGTCAATTAAAGACACCCAAAGAAATTAAAAGTTTGGGATGTAGCGCTAGGCGCACGGAACGCAAGAACCGAGATAGTACGTGATGTACAGCGAGGTTATGAGTACCGCGCAACACTGCGATACGCCCAAAAATTAATTTCTTATTAGGAGTATTTGCGTTTGCCTTCTGTCACACGTCTGGGTCGTACAGTTCGCTCTAACTTCTCACCGCGTACAGTAGTGATAGGCTTACTAGAGAGCGGTTGCCAAGCTGGAATTAACTGATGTTTACCATTACCAATCAAATCAGCACGTCCCATTTTTTTCAATGCTTCGCGTAACATCGGCCAGTTATTCGGGTCATGATAACGAATAAAGGCCTTGTGTAACTTACGCACATTACCCGCTTTAGGAATCGGCACTTCATCAGAATCCGCCGTGACTTTGCGCAACGGGTTCTTACCAGAGTGGTACATGGCGGTTGCCATCGCCATCGGCGTAGGTGTGAAAGTTTGAACCTGGTCTAGCTTGAAGTCGTATTTTTTGAGCCAAAGCGCTAAATTCAGCATGTCATCATCGGTAGTACCAGGATGTGCTGCGATGAAATACGGAATCAGATACTGCTTCTTGCCAGCTTCAGCACTGAATTTCTCGAACATGGCTTTGAATTCATCATAAGCGCCCATGCCCGGCTTCATCATCTTGCTGAGTACATTTTCTTCACTGTGCTCAGGTGCGATTTTTAAGTAACCACCGACATGATGTTGCACCAGTTCTTTGACATATTCAGGCGACTTCACGGCTAAGTCATAACGCAAGCCTGAGCTCACCAGGATTTTCTTCACACCTTTGATGGCGCGCGCTTTGCGGTAAAGCTGGATTAGTGCGCTATGGTCAGTATTGAGGTTCTCGCAAATGCCTGGATAAACACAAGAAAGCTTACGACAAGACTTCTCAATCTTCTCGCTCTTACAGGCAATACGGTACATATTGGCAGTTGGGCCGCCAAGGTCAGAAATCACGCCGGTAAAGCCATCCACCTTATCGCGGATCTCTTCCACTTCCTTCAGAATAGATTCTTCAGAACGGCTTTGAATGATGCGGCCTTCATGCTCGGTAATGCTGCAGAATGTACAGCCGCCAAAACAGCCGCGCATAATATTGACGCTGAAACGAATCATTTCCCACGCAGGGATTTTTGCGTTTTTGTAGATGGGGTGTGGTTTACGTGCATACGGCATGTCGTACACGTAATCCATCTCTTTAGTGGTGAGTGGGATTGGTGGCGGGTTCAGCCACACTTCACGGTCGCCATGTTTTTGCACAAGCGCGCGTGCATTGCCTGGGTTGGCTTCTAAGTGCAGCACTCGTGAAGCATGCGCATATAACACAGGGTCTTGCGCTACAGCTTCATAATCCGGCAAGCGTACGACTTGTTTTGCCCTGTCGGCTTTAGGCTTACGTACGATCTCAATAGCTTTTGTACCTTCAGGCAAGTCTGCCTTGGGTTTGCTGTCATCCGTGGCGCAACTGGCATCGGCTTTACCCATCTTCATTTCGTACGGGTCTATAGGCTTATCAATCGTACCGGGCCGGTCTAGCTTGGTACTTTCAATCTCATCCCAACCCTCTGGAATGCGCTTACGCAAATATGCAGTACCGCGAATATCTTGAATCTCAGAGATTTTTTCGCCTTTGGCAATACGGTGCGTCAGCTCTACCAACGCACGCTCGGCATTGCCGTAGAGCAGAATATCCGCTTTAGAATCCACAAGAATACTGCGGCGAACTTTATCAGACCAATAATCATAATGGGCAATACGGCGCAAACTGGCTTCAATACTACCTATTACCAATGGCACGTCAGAATAAGCTTCACGGCAACGTTGGCTGTAGACTAGCACCGCTCGGTCAGGCCGTTTGTTAGGTGCCGCATCCGGCGTATAAGCATCGTCAGAGCGGATTTTTCTATCCGCGGTGTAACGGTTCACCATGCTGTCCATATTGCCTGCAGTTACACCGAAATACAGATTAGGCTTACCTAAGGCTTTAAAAGCTTCTGCATTTTGCCAATCAGGCTGTGCAATGATGCCCACACGAAAACCTTGTGCTTCTAATAAACGCCCTACCAAAGCCATGCCAAAACTAGGATGATCGATGTAGCAATCACCGGTAATCAAAATAATGTCGCAACTATCCCAACCCAGCGTATCCATCTCGGCGCGCGTCATTGGCAGGATAGACGCAGCACCAAACCGCTTCGCCCAATAAGGACGATAGGTGTGGATGGGCTTAGCCAGCATTGTTGAGTATTGTTCCAAGATTTAAACCAGATTGACAACTAACGAGTGAGACCGGGCATTTTACGCGCTAATGGTATGATTAAAAAGCTTTTTTTTGTAAAAAATATCGTTACAACAAATCAACACCAAACCGCCTCATCACCGTGGCAAAAACCAAGAATAATGACATGGTAAATATCACACAGGTAATTAACGTAAATATGAAGCCAAATTTCGGCAACAAGTAGGGAAAAAGCAAGAACATGGGCAAAGTAGGTATCACATACCAGAAGGTGTAATAAGCATGATTGGCGATTTTGCTTGTGGGTTGTTGCTCTACATAAAGCCAGATAAGCGTAAGAACCGTGACCATAGGTAATGCCGCTATCAGGCCACCCAATTTATCGCTACGTTTTGCAAACTCAGATACTAAAACTACCACACCTGCAGTAACGAGATATTTAACAATTAAATATTGCATTTTCCTGCCTTTCACTCAACATTATTAACATGGTGTTTGTATTGCGACCTTAGAATTTAAGTATATCCAAATATGTCAGCAGTTTCTTATAGTAAATTGGCTGTTTTAATCTGCCTAATTAATAATTAAAGGCTTTGAAAATTTTCTTATAACAAATGTGGTCTTAAGTAATATTGATTGAAGGATTTAGCGTGAGCCGAAGTTACTATCAACTACAGAGTGGACGCGTTGCAGCAATTGATGATGACTGCGATTTCCCATCACTCGAATATGCCCTGAATGACCCTAATGGCTTAATCGCGATTGGTGGCGACCTTTCTGTGCCGCGTCTTTTAGCCGCTTACCAGCAAGGCATATTCCCTTGGTTTAGCCATGGCGAGCCCATTTTATGGTGGAGTCCAAACCCACGCATGGTGCTGTTTCTCTATGAGCTAAAAATATCTCACTCATTGGCAAAAACTTTAAGGAATAATTCATTTGAAGTACGCTATAACACAGCTTTCCGTGCAGTCATTACAGCTTGCAGTAACACGCTTAGATCTGGGCAGCTAGGCACTTGGATTACTGAAGAAATTATTGATGCCTACTGTGCGATGTTTGATGCCGGCTATGCAATCTCAGCCGAGACATGGCTTAATGGTCAATTAGTAGGCGGCTGTTATGGCATTAAACTTGGGAATATGTTTTTCGGTGAAAGCATGTTTCACCATGTAACCGACGCTTCAAAAGTAGCCTTCGTGCAGCTAGCGCAAAAACTCAAACTCGAAGGTGTTGAATTGATCGATTGCCAAATGAAAACAGCGCACCTCGCTAGCTTTGGCGCACGCGAAATTTCTCGTTATGCATTCGCGCAACAACTTTTAAAATTGGTACACTCTAGCCATGAGCTTACCTAGCGACAAACCACTACATAATCTGCAGTTTTATGTTACCACTGCATATAGTTGCGGCTATTTGCCGAATAAACTTGCACAAAGTTTAATTGCTTCTCCGCAGCATTTAATTGATGCGAATGTCTATAGTGGGCTTATCCAGAAAGGCTTCCGACGTAGTGGTAAGTTTGCCTACAGACCTCACTGCGAGAACTGCAGAGAATGCATTCCAGTACGAGTGATTTTGCAAGAGTTCGTACCAAACCGTAGCCAAAAAAGAGCCTACAAGCAACATCAAAACCTAGCAGTATCGATTAAACCTGTAGCATTTCACGATGAGCACTATGCGCTCTACACCGCTTACCAAAAATCACGTCACTCAGATGAAGAACTTAACGACAGTGATAAGCAGGAGCAAGATCAGGAACAAAACGACGTCGAGCAATATCGCAATTTTCTCTGCCAAACCAACGTAGATAGCGTGATGGTTGAATTTAGAGAAGCCGACCAACTTAAAATGGTAAGCGTGATAGACATTGTTAGCGATGGCATCTCTGCGGTTTACACTTTTTATGACACCGCCGATAGCAAGACTAGCTTCGGGGCTTCACATAAGCGTGCCAGTTATGGCACTTATAATGTATTGTGGCAAATCGAATGGGCTAAAAGTCTGAACCTACCCTATCTCTATCTAGGTTACTGGATCAAAGATAGCCAAAAAATGGCGTATAAACAAAACTTCAAGCCATTGGAAAAATTGATAGATGGCGAATGGTCGAAATAAACAATCGAGTGACAATCTGATAATTCCAACAATGTTACAATTGCAGTCATTAAAATTTAGAACAAATCTGCTTTGAAAAAACTCGTCATTTTTGGTGTGGGCCTGATCGGTGGCTCAGTTGCACTTGCTTTGAAAAAAGCTGGCAATGCACCGCAAATTATTGGTGTGGGCCGAACTCAGGAGAGCTTAAAAGCTGCACTTGATTTAGGTGTAATTGATGTTGCGACTAGCGACATTTCACTTACGCTTAAAGATGCAGACTTAGTGTTGATTGCCACCCCAGTGGCACAAACTCCAGCCATCCTTGCAGCTATCAAACCACATTTGAGCGCACATACAATAATTACTGATGCAGGCAGCACTAAAGGTGATGTACTCGGCTACGCACATGAAGTTTTAGGCGAAAAGAGCAATCAATTCATTGGTGGCCACCCGATTGCAGGTGCGGAGAAAAGCGGCGTGACTGCGGCCATGGCCGACCTCTACGTAAATAAAAATGTGGTGCTGACACCTACTGAAAACACTTCTCCAGAAGCAATTAATATTACTAAACAACTATGGCAAACATGCGGTGCCAATGTAAGCGAAATGTCTGCCGAAACACATGACAGCATCTTTGCTGCAGTCAGCCATTTGCCGCATCTGCTGGCTTTTGCATTGGTCGATGATATTGCCTCACGCCCTAATGCCCCACAATTATTCAGTTTTGCTGCCAGCGGATTCAGGGATTTCACGCGTATTGCGGGTAGCCACCCTGAAATGTGGCGAGACATCAGCTTGGCCAACAAAAATGCTTTATTAAGCGAATTAAATGCTTTTGAAACCGAGCTTTCAACTATAAAAACCATGTTGCAGAACGAAGATTCCGCAGGTCTGCATGCCTTGTTTGACCGTGCCAGTGTTGCGCGTAATGCTTGGGCAAACGGTAAAAAATAATTACAAACAATACACAGAATTAGCGCAAGAACTTACCCGAAAATATAGACTAAGCAGATTCATGGAACAATTACCCTTACCCGCCGTCAGCCGTACCGAAGGCCAAATCACTCTTCCCGGTTCAAAAAGTATCTCTAACCGAACATTGCTTCTAGCTGCATTGGCTACCGGCACTACTGAAATTCGCGACTTGCTCGCCTCTGACGACACAGCACGCATGCTAGAAGCACTGGAAAAACTAGGCGTCAAACTTGAAAATTTTGCTGAAAACGCATGGCGTGTCACAGGTTGTGGAGGCAATTTTCCTAACAAAGATGCAGACCTGTTTTTAGGTAACGCAGGTACCGCATTTAGGCCACTTACAGCTGCACTGGCTTTTTCAAACGGCCACTATCGACTTTCTGGCGTGCCACGCATGCATGAACGGCCGATTGGCGATTTAGTGGATGCATTGCGTCAAGCTGGTGCTGATATTGAATACTTAGCCAACGACGGTTTCCCCCCATTGCAAATTAAACCGGCCAAACTTGATTTAGCAAACACTATCAAAATCCGTGGTGATGTCTCCAGCCAGTTTTTAACAGCTTTATTGATGGCTTTGCCACTTACGGGTCAGACAGCCACAATTGAAGTAGTCGGCGAGTTGATTTCTAAACCTTACATCGAAATCACGTTGAACTTGATGGCAAAATTCGGCATCACGGTACAACGCGATGGCTGGCAACGTTTTACTATCCCTGCCAATAGCCAATACATCAGCCCTAAGCAAATATTTGTAGAAGGCGACGCTTCAAGTGCCTCGTATTTCCTAGCTGCTGGTGCAATTGCGGGCAAAGTGACTGTGACAGGTGTGGACTTCGAGAGTATTCAGGGCGATGTGAAATTTGCGCATGAGTTAGAAAAACTAGGCGTCAATATCATTGGCGGCACAAACTCAATTACCGCGACGGCACCCACACACAAAATTAAAGGCTTTGATTTAGACTGCAATCACATTCCCGATGCAGCTATGACGCTAGCCGTACTGGCTCTATTTGCCGAGGGTACGACCACACTAAAGAATATCGCCAGCTGGCGCGTCAAGGAAACTGATCGCATTTCGGCCATGGCAACCGAATTACGCAAGGTAGGTGCGATTGTTGAAGAAGGTGCGGATTACATCAAAATCACGCCACCCGCGCAATTAACGCCAAACGCTGTGATTGATACTTACGATGACCACCGCATGGCCATGTGCTTTTCCTTGGTTTCATTGGGTAATGTGCCAATTGTCATCAATGACCCGAACTGCGTAGCAAAAACATTCCCTAACTATTTCGCTGAATTCGCAAAGATCTGCCATGCTTGATGCTATTCCTGTCATCGCCATCGATGGCCCATCAGCCTCCGGCAAAGGCACCGTTGCTCAGTTAGTCGCAGAAAAACTAGGTTTCCATTACCTAGATTCTGGTGCGCTTTATCGTATTGTCGCATTCGCAACCAAACAGAAAAACATCGCATGGAGTGATGCCTCGGCTGTTGCCGAATGCGCAAAAACACTGGCCATTCGCTTCACCAAGAACCAAGTTTTCCTCAACAACCAAGATGTTTCAGATGAGATTCGCACAGAGGAAATGGGTAAAGGTGCCTCTCAAGTCGCAGTACATGCGCCGCTAAGAGCCGCCCTGCTTGATCTACAGCATAGCTTTCATCAAGCACCAGGCTTGGTTGCTGATGGTCGCGACATGGGCACAGTAGTGTTCCCTGATGCAAGACTCAAAATATTTCTCACTGCCTCAACCGAAGTACGCGCCATGCGTCGTTACAAGCAGTTATTAGGTAAAAACCAACCAGCCAATTATGACAATATCCTTCAAGATTTGCTTGAACGAGACGCCCGAGATAAAAACCGTGCAAGCGCTCCACTTATCATGGCGGATGATGCGATTTTGCTGGAAACGGATAATTTAGGTATTTCTGAGGCAACTGAGGTTGTTTTAGTAAATTATCAGCGTAAAATGTGTAAATAGTCTTTTATTTTTCAATGTTTTAGTTATAATTCTATTCTTTGGAAATTAGTATTATTTTTTCGCCTGCGTGTCTCACAGATTCGCGGTTTTTTTAACTAGCCCACTGCTAGGTGGGATTTAACTTTTTAGGTAATTTTATTTAATGGCTTCTACTTCTAAATCTACTGCTTCACCGATGGAATCTTTTGCTGCGCTTTTCGAAGAAAGCTTAGCTCGCCAAGAAATGCGTTCTGGCGAAGTGATCACTGCTGAAGTGATCTCTGTTGATAACGATTTCGTTATCGTTAACGCAGGTCTTAAATCAGAAAGCGTAATTAACGCTGCTGAATTCCGTAACGCTCAAGGCGAACTTGAAGTAGCAGTAGGTGACTTCGTTAAAGTGGCCATTGAAAAACTGGAAGATGGTTTCGGTTCTACATTGCTTTCACGCGAAAAAGCTAAACGCATGGAAACATGGTTGGATCTTGAAGATGCAATGAACGAAGGCCGCATCATCAAAGGCTTCGTAAGCGGTAAAGTAAAAGGCGGTTTACGTGTTTCTGTTAACGGCATTATGGCTTTCCTACCAGGTTCATTGGTAGATGTGCGTCCTGTTAAAGACACTACACCGTTCGAAAACAAAGAATGTGACTTGAAAGTAATCAAGTTAGATCGTAAACGTAACAACATCGTTGTTTCACGTCGCGCTGTAATGGAAGTGAGCATGGGTGCAGACCGCGAAGCATTGATGGGTACATTGACTGAAGGTGCAGTTGTTAAAGGTATCGTTAAAAATATCACTGACTACGGCGCATTCGTTGACTTGGGTGGCATCGATGGCTTGCTACACATTACTGACTTGGCATGGCGTCGCGTTAAGCACCCATCAGAAGTGCTTACAGTAGGTGAAGAAGTTGAAGCGAAAATCTTGAAATTCGATCAAGAGAAAAACCGTGTTTCATTAGGTATCAAACAATTGGGCGACGATCCATGGGTTGCATTAACTCGTCGTTACCCAGTAAACACACGTTTATTCGGTAAAGTTTCTAACTTGACTGACTACGGCGCATTCGTTGAAATCGAGCCAGGCATTGAAGGTTTAGTTCACGTTTCAGAAATGGACTGGACTAACAAAAACATTCACCCAGGCAAAATCGCACAATTAGGTGACGAAGTTGAAGTAATGATCCTTGAGATCGATGAAGAGCGTCGTCGCTTATCATTAGGTATGAAACAATGCCAAGCTAACCCTTGGGATGACTTCTCTGCAACACACCACAAAGGTGACAAAGTTTCAGGCCAAATCAAATCTATCACTGACTTCGGCGTGTTCATCGGCTTGCCAGGTGGTATCGATGGTTTAGTTCACTTGTCAGATTTGTCATGGACACAAACTGGTGAAGAAGCTATCCGCAACTTCAAAAAAGGTGACGAGTTACAAGCAGTTATCTTAGCAATTGATGTTGAGAAAGAGCGTATTTCTTTAGGCGTAAAACAATTGTCTGCTGACCCATCAGGTGCTACAAGCTCAACTGATGACAAAGCGGATGCTAAACCTAAAGCTAAATCTGCTAAGGCTAAAGATTCATCACCAGTTCCAGATGACGGTGCTACAGCCGGCACTACAAACCTTGGTGCTTTATTAAAAGCCAAATTAGATAGCAAAAAATAAGCTACAGTAAAAAGTAGCGATAAAAAGTAATAAATATAAGGCACAAAAAGCATGACTAAATCTGAGCTAATTACCTTACTTGCAGAGCGTTTTCCACAATTAGTGGTTAAAGACGCCGAACTATCAGTTAAGGCGATTTTAGATGCGATGTCCGATAACCTTGCCACTGGCGAGCGCATTGAGATACGTGGCTTTGGAAGTTTTAGTTTGAATTACCGTCCACCGCGTTTAGGGCGTAACCCTAAAACTGGCAGCAAGGTGCAAGTACCTGAGAAACATGTACCACACTTTAAAGCTGGCAAAGAACTACGTGAACGTGTTGATTTAAGTTAAGACTTTTTGTTGGTAAGTTCTAAATAAAAACGGCAGCTTCTAGCTGCCGTTTTTTTATTGCCATTTATCAATTACATTAAGCTAACTCTAGATACACGACATTTAGAAAATTTATTTAGCTTATGTGACTACCCTTAGGTAAAATTGCAGCAATATAATGAATATCAACATTAAATTATCTAATTATAAAAAAGTAAACCATGATGGAATTTGAATTTTGGTGGTTATTAGCACTGCCGCTGTTTTTCAGCTTGGGCTGGTTAGCGGCTCGTGTTGACCTTAAACAATTACTAGCTGAATCGACAGCCCTACCCGCGGCCTACTTCAAAGGTCTAAACTTTCTTATTACGGATCAGCATGATAAGGCGATTGAAGCATTTACTGAAGCTGTACAAGCCAATACAGACTCACTTGAGCTACATTTTGCCTTAGGCAGCCTATTTAGAAGGCGTGGCGAAGTAGACCGTGCAATCAATTTACACCTGAATCTGCTTGAGAAAAAAGCACTTGAGCCACAACAGAGGCTAGCTGTCACCGCCGAGCTTGCACAAGATTACCTGAAGGCTGGCTTACTAGACCGTGCAGAAGAGCTATTCGAATCACTGGATGATGATAGATACCGCCAACCCGCCCTGCGCGCCTTGCTTGAAATCTACGTACGCGAACGTGAATGGGAACGTGCGATTAAAGCTGCAACTGAGCTAGAAAGACTTTCTGGTGTACCGTTCCGTATTGAAATCTCACATTATTATTGTGAGATGGCAGTAAAATCCAAGCTTGCCAATGACACACATACAGCCAGGTTCGAACTAGACCACGCGCTTAATGCGAATAAAAACTGTGTTCGCGCTAACGTATTACTAGGCGATTTGGAAGCTGAAGCTGATGAACATAAAGCTGCGATTTCAACTTGGAAGCGCATTGAGTTTCAAAAACCTGAATATCTGGGTTTAATCGCACCTAAGCTGCTGAACAGCTATCGTGCACTTAATCAGACCCAAGACGGCTTAAATTTATTGCAGACTTATCTGCAAACCTACAAACTATCTTCACTACTTAATGTTTTATATGAAGCTACACTCGCTGAAGAAGGTGCTGAAAGTGCCGCAAAACTCGCACGTAACGAGTTAATTAAGAAACCTAGCTTGCACACGCTTGACCAATTACTTCAGGCGCGTGCAATTGTAGAAACCAATACCCAAGTCAATAGTGGTCAGCAAGACACCCAACTCATGCAGCAAGCCGTGCGCCACGCAATTGGCAACAGAAGCGCTTATTACTGTGAACAATGTGGTTTTAAAGCCAAACATCATCACTGGCAATGCCCAGCGTGCAATGCATGGGAAGCACTGCCTGCCGAGCCAAGTGAATCTGCGAACAAATAATTATGTCTACTCTATCGAAACCAAATAATAACGACCCGAAAATTATTGTCGCGCTTGATTATGCCGATGAAAAAAGCGCACTCAAACTTGTAGAACAACTAGACCCCACACTGTGCCGACTGAAAGTTGGTAAAGAGCTTTTTACCTCAGCGGGACCACTGTTTGTCGAAAAACTATCGCGTTCAGATTTTGGTGTATTCTTAGATTTAAAGTTTCATGACATTCCCAATACCGTTGCAAAAGCCTGTACGGCAGCCAGTAACTTAGGTGTCTGGATGTTGAATGTACATGCAAGTGGCGGCTTTGAAATGATGCAGGCAGCACAACAGGCCGTGAACAATAGTGATACAAAACCACTCCTCATTGCTGTGACCGTGCTCACTAGTATGAACCAAGAAGCGTTAAGCAAAATTGGCATTCAAACAGACTTAGCTACACATGTACTCAACCTTGCCAAGCTAACCAAGCAGGCTGGTTTAGATGGTGTAGTTTGCTCTGCGCTTGAAGCAAGTGTATTGCGCAAAGAGATAGGTTATGACTTTTGTTTGGTCACCCCAGGCATTCGTCCTGCAAACACAAATCAAGATGACCAATCGCGCGTTGTAACGCCTGTTGATGCACTGAATTTAGGTGCTAGCTACCTCGTTATCGGCAGACCTATTACGCAAGCTGATAACCCACTTGAAGCATTGGTCGCTATTCATGCCGAATGTGCGGCCTTGAATCAAACTGTGACACATTAATGTTTTAGGCTATGATTAGGCGTGGTGTCGTTTAGCCATCAAACAAAATTTAATAGTCAGTCTAAAAACATCGGAGAATAAGAATGAAAAAAATGTTATTTGCATTATTTGTTTTTGTAAGCTTTAGTTTTAACGTGTTTGCAGCTGTGAATCTCAATACAGCAACACAAGCTGAACTTGAAACTATAACTGGTATTGGCCCAGTAAAAGCACAAGCGATTATTGATTACCGTAAGAAAAACGGTGGCTTCAAAACCGTTGATGAACTCGAAAAAGTAGATGGCATTGGCGCAATCACCCTAAAAAATGTACGTAAAGACGTCTCTGTATCAGGTAAAACGACTGTTGTAACGCCTGCTGACAGCAAACCAGCGAAAGAAACTAAAGCTGCCAAAACTGAAAAAACTACTAAAGAAACCAAAGCTAAAGATACAGCTAAAGCAGTTGGTACTGAAAAAGCAGCCACCAGTGGCAAAACAGCAGATGTTAAAGAAGTAAAAGAAGAGAAATCAACTAAAGCTGAAAGTACAAAGGCCAAGAAAGAAACTACAACTACGGCTAAAGCAAGTACTACAACTAAAAAAACCACCAAAACTGAATCTGCAAAAACAGAGTAATCTGACAAAGTTCTTAACAATAAAAAGGCCGCTTTCGCGGCTTTTTTATTGCATAAACTATTAACACCAATTCAATTAATCATCATGTCCTTGGTGATTATGTTTGTAGTGACCTTTGCCATGCTTATGTTTTTTACCATGTCTGTGTTTATAGTCATGATCATGGCTATAAGTATGAGTACTAGTTTTAGGTGAAGGCTCATCAATTACTTTACCCACCACTGCACCACCTGCGCCGCCAAGACCCGCGCCAACCACAGCGCCTGTACCGCTACCGCTAACTTTACGGCCAACATATGCACCGCCTGCACC
This sequence comes from Methylotenera sp., assembly GCA_035459705.1. Taxonomy (GTDB): domain Bacteria; phylum Pseudomonadota; class Gammaproteobacteria; order Burkholderiales; family Methylophilaceae; genus Methylotenera. The sequence goes on from DATHXI010000020.1 coordinate 29,281, forward strand.
ACCTGCTGCACCACCAATCACAGCACCTGCTTGGCCTTCGCCTTTAGTAGTAACTGCACCGCCAAGACCACCACCTACAGCGCCACCTAGTACTTCACCTGTACTGCCACCAACAACACCACCAATTGCAGTACCTGCGGCAGCGCCTAAGCCACCACCAACTGCGGTTTTAACGTTGCTGTCTGCGGCAATTGCGTTGCCCGATAATAACAAAATTGCCAATAATGGCGCATTGATAAATTTCATTACAACTTCCTTCCTGAATTCATATTAAATTTTGTTTTGCTTGCGCATCATACAAGCTGGAGATTTCTACGAAATCAGCTAAGTCCGATATTGATGTAGGATATTTCCTACATCAATCAATTGATACAGCTTTATGCCGTTTCAAACTACTTAACGCGCATACCTTCTTGTGCACCGGCATCAGGAGCCAAAATAAATGGTCCGCCACGTTCATCACTTGCAGCCAATACCATGCCTTCACTCATGCCGAATTTCATTTTACGCGGCGCTAAGTTTGCCACCATGACGGTTAAACGGCCTTTGAGTGTCTCAGGATCGTAAGCAGATTTAATACCTGCAAACACCTGACGCGGTTTGTCTTCACCAATATCCAAAGAAAGTTTTAATAACTTCTCAGCACCTTCAACGTGCTCCGCATTCACGATCTTAGCAATGCGCAAATCGACTTTGGTAAAGTCATCAATAGAAATGTATTCTGCCTCTGGCAATGCTACCGCAGGCGCAACAGCTACCTGAGCAACTGCTGGAGTGGCTTGTAAGTTTTCTTTATTAGCTTCTGTCATAGCTTCAATCTGTTTAGGGTCAATTCGGGTAATTAAATGGTCGTAAGCATTGATAGTGTGTTGCGCAGTTAAAGACGTATTTACACTATTCCAGCCTAAAGCCGAGATATTTAAGAATTGCTCAATATGTCCAGCCAAGTTTGGCAAAACTGGTTTCAAATACAAAGTCAGTAACCTGAACATTTCCAGTGCGTTAGAGCACACTTCCTGCAATGCAATATCTTGCCCTTCTTGCTTGGCCATCACCCATGGTGCTTTTTCAGCAACATAGCCATTGGCAATATCCGCTAAGCGCATAATCTCACGCAAGGCTTTGCCATATTCACGTTCTTCGTATGCGCTTGAAATAACATTTGCCGCAGATTGTAATTCCGCAATAACAGGATTGTTATTAGATGGCTGTAACTTACCTTCAAAACGCTTATTGATGAACCCTGCTGTGCGGCTGGCAATGTTGATGTACTTTCCTACCAAATCACTATTCACACGGGCGACAAAATCTTCCAAATTCAGGTCGATATCTTCCATCGTGCTGTTCAATTTAGCAGCGTAGTAATAACGTAGGTATTCAGGGTTCTTAATGTGGTCTAAATAACTGCGCGCAGTAATAAACGTGCCACGCGACTTACTCATTTTTTCGCCATTTACGGTTAAAAAGCCGTGCGCGAATATCTTGGTTGGTTTGCGGTGACAGCTATACTCAAGCGTTGCAGGCCAGAACAAGGCGTGGAAATACAGAATATCTTTACCAATAAAGTGATAAAGCTCGGTACTCGAATCCTGTTTCCAGTATTCGTCGAAATCTAGCCCTTTAATCTCGCAGAGCTTTTTGAAACTTGCCATATAGCCGATTGGTGCATCTAGCCATACGTAGAAATATTTGCCTGGCGCATCTGGAATCTCAAAGCCGAAATACGGTGCGTCACGTGAAATATCCCAGTCATTCAAGCCGTGTTCGAACCATTCACCCATTTTGTTGGCGGCTTCACCCTGCAATGTTCCTGAACGCGTCCAGTCTTTTAAGAACGCTTCACATTCTGAAAGCTTGAAGAAGTAATGTTCAGTTTCTTTACGAATAGGTGCGGCACCGGAAACTGCAGAGTAAGCATTAATCAGTTCGGTTGGGTTATACGTCGCACCGCATACTTCGCAAGAATCGCCATATTGGTCTTTTGCGTGGCACTTCGGGCACTCGCCTTTGATAAAACGATCCGGCAGGAACATATTCTTAACTGGGTCATAAAACTGTTCAATAGTTTTGGTAGAAATCTTGCCCGCAGCTTTTAATTTTCTATAGATGCTTTGTGACAGTTCTTTGTTTTCAGGTGCATTGGTTGAATAGTAATTATCAAAATTCACCAAGAACTCTGCAAAATCAGCACTGTGTTCTTTATGCACATTGTCAATTAACGCTTCAGGTGTAATACCCTCTTTCTCTGCACGCAGCATAATCGGCGTACCATGCGTATCATCCGCACACACATAATGTACTGTATGCCCTTGCATCTTTTGGAAACGCACCCAAATGTCGGTTTGAATGTATTCCACCAAATGACCTAAGTGAATACTGCCATTGGCGTAAGGGAGTGCAGAGGTAACAAGTATTTTGCGTGACATGAATTAAGCGATTTATTAATCTAAAACGCTATTTTAGCAAATGACGGGGCATCGCACATAAGTTAAAATCACTAGATTACTGTTATTAAACGAAATACCATGACAATCTCCGAGCAAACCATTCTAACTGCACTACAAACATTGATTGACCCCAATACAGGGCGCGATTTTGTCACGAGTAAATCAGCCAAGAACATCAAAATTGATGGCGCCAATATAAGCTTAGACATTGTGCTGGGCTACCCTGCCAAGAGCCAGTTCGAGACACTAAAAACATTGGTGATTAATCAGCTCAAAACTATCCCGGAAGTTGGCAATGTCTCAGTCAATATCGGTAGCAGAATCGTAGCCCATAGCGCGCAACGCGGCGTGAATCATTTACCTAATGTCAAAAACATCATCGCCATAGCGTCTGGCAAAGGCGGTGTAGGTAAATCTACCACCTCAGTGAATTTGGCCTTGGCACTTGCAGCAGAAGGTGCGAATGTGGGCTTGTTAGATGCTGATATCTACGGACCAAGTCAACCGCAGATGCTAGGCATCAGCGGTCGCCCGGAAAGTACAGACGGCAAAAGTATGGAGCCTATGATGGCACATGGCCTGCAGGCCATGAGTATTGGGTTTTTAGTGGATACAGATACGCCTATGGTATGGCGTGGCCCAATGGTGACGGGCGCGCTAGAGCAGTTGTTACGTGATACCAAATGGCGTGATTTGGATTACCTAGTGATTGATTTACCACCTGGCACAGGCGACATTCAACTCACCCTTGCGCAAAAAATCCCCGTCACTGGCGCGGTAATTGTTACCACGCCACAGGACATCGCCCTGCTGGATGCGCGTAAAGGTTTGAAGATGTTCGAGAAGGTCGGCATCCCAATTCTAGGTATTGTCGAGAACATGAGTACGCATATTTGCAGCAAATGCGGTCATGAAGAGCACATTTTCGGCGCAGGTGGCGGCGAATTGATGAGTAAAGATTACAACATTGATTTACTAGGTAGCTTGCCTTTAGATATTACTATCCGTACGCAGACAGATGGCGGGAAACCAACCGTAGTGGCTGAACCTGACAGTCAAATTGCCAATATTTATAAAGAAATTGCACGTAAAACCGCTAGCAAAATTGCAAACGCCGGCTTAGATCACAGCAGTAAATTCCCGAATATCGTGATTCAAAATACATAAAATGAAGATGTAAAAAAAGGTCGACTAAGTCGACCTTTTTTATTGAGTTGTTGTTAGCTTAAAGCTACACCAAAACAATACACATCTACGCCATTTTTTGGCGCAATCAAAGTCGCGGGGATTGCTACGCCTTTGCGCCAATTATCCACTGCTTCTTGCTTACCTGCGCCTGTCACCAAGAAAATAACTTCATGCGTATCATTCAAGCGATTCTGACTAATAGTCACGCGCTCTGCTGGTGGTTTTGGCGCATCAAAAACTGGTACTGCATCTGCGCTGTTGTCTACCGCTTGGCCTGGAAATAAGCTTGCTGTGTGGCCATCTTCGCCTAAACCTAGCAATACCAAGTCGAATGTTCTGACACCAGCTAAGGTTTTAGCGTAACCTTTAGCGCCTTCAACTGGACCTAACTCTGTTGGAATATCGAAAATCTGTGACTTTGGAATCGCCACATGATCAAGCCATGCTTTTGCTGCCATCAAGCTATTACGGTCAGCATGGTCAACTGGCAGACAGCGATCATCATTATAATAAATGTGCCATTTGCTCCAATCCGCATCTGCTTTGGCTAATAACTCATACACGCTTTTAGGGGTAGAGCCGCCAGCCAATACAACAAGGAAGCTGCCATGCTTGGCAATGGCTTCTTTTGCTGCGTCTAAGATACGTTGTGTTGTTGCCTGGTTGATTTCTGCTTGAGAATTGAATAATTGCCAGCGAGTGGCTTGAGTACTTGTCATTACATTGCCTTAAACTTAATGTTGAATTCGGTTAAATCTGATTGGGTAAAGAATATGAGAAATTATAACTTGCTCTCATACATATATACCCAAAACACAGCCTAATTCTAGATTTATAGTGCAAAACTAGCATTTATAGTGCAAAACTAGCATTTAAGTGTTTCACAGACTTGTTTAGTCACGTTTTGTGAAGAACGCCTGTATTTGGTATAATTATAAAGCTGTAATAACGATTTATAAACTTACTCTCGAACTTAATCTAACCCACAAGGTTGATGGTTCATAATCCTCTATAAAAGGTAATAAATACAATGAAATTAGCAATGATTGGTCTTGGCAAAATGGGTGGCAACATGGCAACTCGCTTACTTCGTCACAAAATTGAAGTGGTTGGTTTTGACTTTAATGCAGAAGTAGTCAACGGCTTAGCAACAAAAGAAGGTTTAATTCCTGCAACATCAGTAGCAGATGCAGTGAGCAAACTAGAAGGTCAAAAAATCGTTTGGATGATGTTGCCAGCTGGCGATATCACAGAAAACCAAATCAAAGATTTAATCCCAATGCTGAACAAAGGTGACATCATCATCGACGGCGGCAACTCAAATTACAAACACAGCCAACGTCGCGGCGCGACGCTTGCAGAGCACGGTATCGGCTTTATTGACTGTGGTACTTCCGGTGGCGTTTGGGGTCTAGATAACGGTTACTGCCTGATGTACGGCGGCGAAAAACAATACGCAGACGTATTGGCACCTTATGCGCAAGCATTGACGCATGCAGACCGCGGTTGGTCTCACGTTGGTCCAGTAGGTTCTGGCCATTTCACAAAAATGATACACAACGGTATTGAATACGGCATGATGCAAGCGATGGCAGAAGGTCTTGAGCTGATCAAGGGTAAAAAAGAATTTGAGCTTGATTTGGCTGAAATCACTGAACTATGGCGCCATGGTTCTGTTGTACGTAGCTGGTTGCTAGACCTAACAGCCGAGGCTTTGAAAAATGATCAAACATTAGATGCAGTTGCCCCATTTGTTGCTGACTCTGGTGAAGGTCGCTGGACGGTGGTTGAAGCCGTTGAGCAAGGTGTTGCTGCACCTGTACTTACCGTTGCATTACAAGCCCGTTTCAGAAGCCAAGATTCAATCGGTTACAGCTACAAGTTGCTATCTATGATGCGTAATGCATTTGGTGGCCATGCAGTCAAGAAACACTAAGCAAAACAGTGGTTTTTAAGTAAAATGGAAGGCTGTCCTTTTAACTAAGGTACGGCCTTTCGCTTTTAATTGTTGCCTATCGCAAATTGTCTAATTTGCACTAGTTCTTATTAATGTTTTTAAGGTTTTATAAATGAGTAAAATTGACCCATGTACCCTTGTGCTATTTGGCGCTAGCGGTAATTTATCCCGCGTTAAACTCATGCCAGGCCTCTTTCGTTTAGATTCGATTGGTCGTTTACCTGCAGAGTTAAAAATCCTATCCGTAGGTCGCCAAGAAGTGAGCTTGGATGCATGGCGCGCTGATATCAAAGCCATGTTGGATGCCAAATTCAAAAAAGGCTACGATCAAGCAGTATTCGAGCGTTTTATCGCACGTAACTTCTATCACGCGAACCCACCTACAGACCCAGACGCTTTCAAAAAAATGAAAGCAGCTTTAAGTAACGAAAGTATCTTCCCACAGAACTTTGCTTACTTTTTGTCTGTACGCCCGGTTGATTTCGCACCTGTAGTTGAACAACTTGCAGAAGTAGGCTTAGTAAGCGAAAAAGAAGGCCATTGGCGCCGTGTGGTCATTGAAAAACCATTTGGCACCGATTTACCAAGCGCACAAGATTTACAAAAATCTATCAGCAAGCATTTAAAAGAAAGTCAAATCTACCGTATCGACCACTACCTCGGTAAATCTGCTTTACAAAACATCTTGCTACAACGCTTTACCAACACCATTCTAGAGCCAATATGGAACAACCAATACATCGACCACGTGCAAATCACTAACACTGAGATGTTAGGTGTGGGCGACCGTACACAGTTCTACGACAGCACTGGCGCATTGCGTGACATGTTGCAAAGCCACATCTTGCAAACATTGGCTTTAACAGCAATGGAACAACCAAAAGACCTCACACCTGAAGGTGTGCGTGACGCAAAAATCAAGGTGCTTGAAGAAATTCGTCCGATTCCAGTTAAAGAGTTGGATAAGCATGCTTTCCGTGCGCAATATGCAGCTGGTGAAGTCAATGGCGAGAAAGTGCCTGGTTACTTAGAAGAGTTGGGCGACAACACAAGCGTGGTGGAAACATACGCTGCATTGAAACTGTTCATCGACAACCCTCGTTGGAAAGGTGTGCCGTTCTATATCCGCACAGCTAAGCGCTTGCACGAGGCTGATACACGTATTTCTATCCGCTTCAAAAAAGCACCGTTGCAAATCAACGACCAAGACCAAAACTGGCTCATCCTCGGCATTCAGCCGCGTGAGTGTATCAAGATGGAAATTCAGTCTAAGATTCCTGGCTTAGACGTAAAAACCCGCACTATTCAGTTAGACGCAGCGAACCGTCAAGATGGCGACGACACGGTTGATGCTTACGAGGCTTTATTGCTCAACCTGATGGAAGGTGATAACTCTAATTACCTACACATCAGCGAGGCAGAAGCGCAATGGCGTTTAGTCGACCCAGTCGTAAAAGCTTGGGCAGAAGATAAAAAACCTGTGCATCAATACCAAGCTGGTAGCCGCGACCCAGAAGCCTCTAAAGTGATTTTTGAAGCTGAAGATCAATTCTGGCGTTACAGTATTGAATTAGGTGGCGATAAGCACTAAAAAAATACAAATAAATTTCTATTTATTGTTATTATTCACGGTAATTAAAAGCGGGGTTTAGGCTCCGCTTTTTTACCTTATTGATGCGGTTAAACAAACGGATGATGAGCATAGAGCTATGAGTATTAAATCAGACAAGTGGATACGTCAAATGGCAGAACAACACGGCATGATAGAGCCGTTTGAGCCTAATCAAGTCAAAACGTCAGCAGACGGCCAACGTATGGTGTCATATGGTACATCTAGTTATGGCTATGACATTCGCTGCTCAAAAGAATTTAAGCTGTTTACTAATATCAATAGCACCATCGTTGACCCTAAAAACTTCGACCCGAATTCGTTTGTAGAAGTGAATGCAGATTACTGCATCATTCCGCCAAACTCCTTTGCACTAGCCCGTACCGTCGAATATTTCCGTATTCCACGTAATGTACTGACGATCTGCCTTGGTAAATCGACTTATGCGCGTTGCGGCATTATCGTTAACGTGACTCCTTTTGAACCAGAGTGGGAAGGCTATGTCACATTGGAGTTCAGTAACACTACTCCGTTGCCAGCTAAAATCTACGCAAATGAAGGCTGTGCACAAGTGCTATTCTTCGAAGCGGATGCAGACGACGTTTGTGAAACTAGCTACAAAGATCGCGGTGGCAAATATCAAGGACAGGTTGGCGTTACATTACCCAAAATCTAATTAAAACTATACTCGCTAATACTGTGTTGACTTCATTCACATCTTCCTCGCCGTATAAAGCATACTGTCTCGTTGATGTTCAATTGTCGCCTTGTCTTAACATCGTTCGTAACGGTTTAAGGCTCCAAAGTAGCCACAAAGTTAATTTATAAAGGTATTTGAATGAAATTTCGTTTCCCAGTCATTATCATCGATGAAGACTTCCGTTCTGAAAACTCTTCAGGTCTAGGTATCCGCGTACTGGCAAAAGCCATTGAAGAAGAAGGCGTAGAAGTGCTAGGCGTTACTAGCTATGGTGACCTTACCTCTTTTGCCCAACAGCAAAGCCGCGCCTCTGCATTCATACTCTCCATCGACGATGAAGAATTCATCGAAGAAAAACCGGAAGCAATTGAACAGTTACGTAAATTTGTTACTGAGATTCGTTACCGCAACGAGGAAATACCTATCTTCTTGCACGGTGAGACACGTACCTCACGCCACATACCAAATGATGTGTTGCGTGAACTACATGGCTTCATCCATATGAATGAAGACACGCCTGAGTTCGTTGCCCGCCTGATTATCCGTGAAGCACGCGCTTATTTAGATAGTCTGCCGCCACCGTTCTTCAAGGCGTTGACGCATTATGCGGCTGATGGCTCTTACTCATGGCACTGCCCTGGTCACTCAGGTGGTGTGGCATTCCTGAAATCACCAGTAGGCCAAATGTTCCACCAATTCTTTGGCGAGAATATGCTGCGTGCCGACGTTTGTAACGCGGTAGATGAACTCGGTCAACTGCTAGACCACACAGGCCCTGTGGCTGCCTCTGAGCGCAATGCAGCGCGTATCTACAACTGTGATCATTTATACTTTGTAACCAATGGCACTTCTACCAGTAATAAAATGGTGTGGAATTCAACTGTAGCCCCGGGTGACGTTGTAGTGGTAGACCGTAACTGTCATAAATCGGTACTGCATGCGATTATCATGACCGGTGCTATCCCGGTATTTTTAATGCCTACACGCAATCACTTCGGCATCATCGGACCTATTCCTAAGTCAGAGTTTGAATGGGAAAACATCCAGAAGAAAATCGACCGTAATCCATTTGCGACCGACAAATCAGTTAAACCACGCGTATTGACTATCACTCAGTCGACTTATGACGGCGTGCTCTACAACGTTGAAGAAATTAAAGAAATGCTGGATGGCAAGATTGATACCCTGCATTTTGACGAAGCTTGGTTACCACACGCAACATTCCATGACTTCTATGGTGATTACCACGCGATTGGCGCTGATAGACCGCGCTGTAAAGAATCTATGGTGTTCTCAACGCAATCTACCCATAAGTTGCTAGCTGGCTTATCACAGGCTTCGCAAATCCTGGTGCAAGATGCTGAAAACAACAAGCTTGACCGCGACGTGTTCAATGAAGCCTATCTGATGCACACCTCTACCAGCCCACAATACTCAATCGTAGCGAGTATCGATGTAGCTGCAGCGATGATGGAAGCGCCAGGCGGTACAGCGCTAGTTGAAGAGTCATTGATGGAGGCTTTAGACTTCCGTCGTGCCATGCGTAAGGTGGATGAAGAATGGGGTGCCGACTGGTGGTTCAAGGTTTGGGGTCCAAATGATTTGTCAGAAGAAGGCTTGGAAGAGCGCGATGCTTGGATGCTGAAAGCCAACGAAGCGTGGCATGGTTTCGGCAATCTAGCTGAAAACTTCAATATGCTGGATCCAATCAAGGCCACCATCATCACCCCAGGCTTAGACATCAAGGGCGACTTCTCGAATGAGTTTGGTATTCCTGCAGCTATCGTCACCAAGTATCTGGCTGAACATGGCGTGATTGTAGAAAAAACAGGCTTATACTCATTCTTTATCATGTTCACCATCGGCATTACTAAAGGCCGCTGGAACACAATGGTAGCGGCGCTACAACAATTTAAAGATGATTACGACAAGAACCAGCCTTTGTGGAAAGTATTACCTGAATTTGTACAGAAACAACCTCGTTATGAACGTGTGGGATTGAAAGATTTATGTACGCAGATTCATGACGTTTATAAGGCCAATGATGTAGCTCGCCTAACCACAGAAATGTACTTATCAGACATGATACCGGCAATGAAACCAACTGATGCATTCGCTAAAATGGCACATCGCAAGATTGATCGTGTGCCTATTGATGAGCTAGAAGGTCGTGTAACGGCAGTATTGTTGACGCCCTACCCACCAGGCATTCCACTGTTGATTCCAGGCGAGCAATTTAACAAAATAATTGTAAATTACTTGAAATTCGCACGTGATTTCAATGAGAAATTCCCAGGTTTTGAAGCTGACAACCATGGTTTAGTCAAAGAAATGGTGAATGGAAAACCTGTCTATTACGTGGACTGCGTCCAGCAATAATTGAATATAATCCTTATTTGGCTACGTTAACTTCGCTTTGCCGTACATAACGTACTGTCTTCAGCTTGTCGTCTTGCCAAATAAGCTTATATTCAATTATCCACCCGTTCAAAGGTAATGTAGCTAAATGATAAACCTTGCGCTGAAGTATGTGCTTCGCGCGAGGTTTCTTTCCATTCAGGCTTCTGAAACTCCGGGAAGAATGCATCCCCTTCCACCTGCAAGGCAATCTCCGTCAGATAGAGCTTATCTGCTAATTTAAGCGCATCTTTGTAAAGTTCGGCGCCACCAATTACAAACGCCTCGCTGTCGTCTTTACATAAAGCAATCGCTTCTTCAAGTGAGCCAGCGGTTAATGCGCCTTCTACTTGATAAGCCTTGTTGCGAGTCACAATCACTGTAGTACGCCCGGGCAACAAACGCCCTAGCGACTCATAGGTCTTACGACCCATGATAATGTGATGCCCGGTAGTCAATGCCCGGAAACGTTTGAGATCTTCAGGTAAATGCCAAGGCAGGGTGTTATTGACGCCGATGACATGATGATTTGCAACGGCAACGATAAGAGAAACTGTAGTCATAGGCCTGATTATACTGGGAAATAGGTGATCTTTCGGATAGCTTTGGCAGTAAGTAAAGTAAATTTTGCAGAGAATCTCAATGTTGATGCTCGTTAAAAAGCGCTCCAAAGAGCGCTTTTTAATTAATCTAATTTACAACTAGTACTATTTATTCTTGGCCTACTTGGTAAACCTCGTAATCCACTTCAACAATCTTACCTGTGGCTGCATCTACTTCTACTTTGACTTCTTCTTTATCAGCTTCCAGAATATCAAACTCATAAGAGGCTGTACCGTCAGTCTCTAACTCATATTCTGTTTCTACAACTGTACCTGGATGCGCAGCAAGCGCAGTGGCTTTGGCTGCAGCCTCAGTTACTTTAGCAATTGCTTTAAACTTAGCATCATCTGCTTTTACTTCTTGCTCAATTTCAGTGATTTTGCTGGTTTTAACGTCGCACTCAACATCCCACGCAGTACCATCAGCTGATTCAATATCAAATTCATAAACTGGCGTTTTTTTCTCTGATTTGAGTTCTACTTTAACGATTTTACCGTCATGTTTAGATAATGCTGCTTTTACGCATTTACCTAAACTATCAAATGCTTTTGGTTTGATAGTTTCATGATCAGCCATTGCTGTATTTACAAATAATGCAGTAGCTACCAAGGTGGCGCCAATTGTTAAACGAAACATATTAATCTCCAGTTTTTAATTTTTGTTAATGGTCAAAAGATAAAAAATCTCACATATAAAATACAACTTAATGCTGATTTCTACTAACTCACGAAGCAAAGACTGTACCTAAGAATACTGTAGGTATTTGATTAATTACAAAATTGTTACACATTGGCTGTTTATAACCAACTGTTGGTTGTGTGTAGCCGATTATTGATAATTTAATAGGCTAAACTGCCACTTTTCCCTGTATGGCTGGATACGGGTCGTAGTTTTCTAAGGTGAAATCTTCGAATTTGAAGCTAAAAATATCTTTCACAGCAGGGTTAATATGCATCTGTGGGAGCGATTTTGGTGCACGTGATAATTGCTCATTCACCTGATCGAAGTGATTCGAATAAATGTGGGCATCGCCCAATGTGTGCACAAAATCACCTAATTTTAAATTGCACACTTGTGCCACCATCATAGTGAGTAATGCATAGGAAGCGATATTGAACGGCACGCCTAAAAAGATATCTGCACTACGTTGATAGAGCTGGCAGCTCAGCCTGCCATCAGCGACATAGAACTGGAAGAAAGCGTGGCACGGTGGCAATTTCATTCTCTCAACGTCTGCTACGTTCCAAGCTGACACAATCAAACGGCGTGAGTCTGGGTTGTTTTTAATGCTATTAACAACCTGCGTGATTTGATCGATATGAGTGCCATCTGGTTTTGGCCAATTACGCCATTGATAGCCGTAGACAGGGCCTAGGTTACCCTTCTCGTCCGCCCACTCATCCCAAATTCTTACGCCATTTTCTTTCAAATAGGCGATATTGGTACTGCCTTGCAAGAACCATAGCAGCTCATGAATAATAGACTTGAGATGAACTTTTTTCGTTGTGAGTAGCGGAAAGCCTTCTTCCAGATTAAAGCGCATCTGGTAGCCGAATACTGAGAGTGTGCCAGTACCCGTACGGTCTTCCTTCTTGTGACCATGTTCCAACACATGTTTCAACAAGTCGTGATAGACCTTCATGGCAATCTCCTAGCGTGTTTTTTCAGTAATAAATGTTTTGATTGCTGCGACATCAAAATCCATGACATCGAAGCGTTGCGGCAAGCTTTCCAAGCCATTCAATGCTGCTGGACGCTCAGGTACGCTACCCAAAGCTTCAACAATGGCATCTTCAAACTTGGCTGGTAATGCGGTTTCCAGCACGACCATAGGTACTGTAGCATCCCTATGTTCCATTGCGACTTTCAAGCCATCTGCCGTATGCGTATCAATAGTAACACCGTATTTAGCTTGAGTTTCACGTATGGTTTTCATACGTGCATCATGGCTGCTTGCGCCAGAAATAAAACCGTAATCTGCCACTTTAGAATAATAGCCAGCAGCGTCTAAATCGAAACTGCCGCCATTATCTACCTTGCTCCATAACTCACGGACTTTGGCACTATCACGACCCACTAGATCGAATATGAAACGTTCAAAGTTGGACGCCTTGCTGATATCCATGGATGGGCTAGAGGTATGGTAAGTATTCGCAGAACCACGTGGACGATACACGCCTGTTCTAAAAAACTCATCCAGCACATCGTTCTCATTGGTAGCGACCACTAACTTATCAACTGGCAAGCCCATCATGCGGGCAATGTGGCCTGCACAAACATTGCCAAAATTACCTGATGGCACGGCGAAGCTGACTTTCTGTTGGTTGCTTGTAGTAACCGCAAAGTAACCTTTAAAGTAATACACCACCTGCGCAATGATACGACCCCAGTTGATAGAGTTCACCACGCCAATATGATGCTGCGCCTTGAACGCATGATCATTTGAAACGGCTTTCACCATGTCCTGGCAGTCATCGAACACGCCTTTGACGGCGATATTGAAAATATTGTCATCTTGCAAACTGAACATCTGTGCAGTTTGGAAACGACTCATCTTTTTATGTGGTGACAGCATGAACACACGTATGCCTTTTTTACCACGCATCGCATATTCCGCAGCAGAACCAGTATCACCTGAGGTGGCACCTAGAATATTGATGGTGTGGCCAGTTTTAGCCAGCACGTATTCAAATAGGTTACCCAGCAACTGCATCGCCATGTCTTTGAACGCTAAGGTTGGCCCATTTGAAAGCGATAGCAGATACAGGTTGTCTTCTAATTTCAGGGTAGGTGTAATGTCTTCAGCATTTTGGCCATCACGAGCAAAGCCATACACATCAGCACGATAGGTTTTATCTACTATTGCACGTAAGTCTTGTGCTGGAATATCATCAACTAGGCGCGACAGAATCGTAAATGCTAAATCACGGTAATTCATGCCGCGCATGGCGGTTAAATCAGTATCTGTAAATTGTGGATAGCTTTCCGGCAAATACAAACCGCCATCTGGTGCCAAACCACCTAATAAAATTTCACTGAATGTAAGTGCAGGCGATTGCCCGCGTGTAGAAATATATTTCATCCAAATCCTCTTTGCGAGCGAATCGCGGCGTCGCTTGCTCGCTCATTTCTCGCCTATGCAAAACATATGTCATCGTCATTCGCTGTGCGGTTTCTTGCGCTTCATTCCGCAAAGCGAATGGCTCTAATCTTTTACTTGCTTAATTCTTCCATACGAATACGCGTTACTTTACCTACAATGGCGTCAAGCGCTTCAATCGCCGTAATAGCAGCATTCATGTTCTTTTCAACGGTGACATGCGTCAGAATCACGATGTCAGCTTCTGTCTCATTCTCATCCGGCTCTTTTTGCATCATGGCATCAATTGAGATGCTTCTGTCACCCAGAATCTTGGTCACATCAGCCAATACGCCAGGCTTATCACTGGCGCGTAAACGTAAGTAGTAGGCACTTTCTACTTCATCAATTGGCAATATAGGCAAATCTAACACCTGCTCTGGCTGGAACGCTAGGTAAGGTACGCGTTGTGCAGTAGTTGCGTCCATCAAACGGGCTACGTCTATCAAATCTGCTACTACAGCACTCGCAGTTGGCTCCGCACCAGCACCAGCGCCGTAATAGAGCGTTGGGCCTACTGCATCGCCCTTCACCACTACCGCGTTCATGGCACCGTTCACATTAGCCACTAAACGTTTTTCCGGAATCAAGGTAGGATGCACGCGTAGCTCTACACCATTGGTACCGCGTTTAGTGATGCCCAGCAATTTGACACGATAACCCAGCTCTTCAGCATACTTGATGTCTTTTTGTTCTAGCTTGGTGATACCTTCGGTGTAAGCTTGCTCAAACTTCATGGGCATACCAAATGCAATAGCAGACATGATGGTCAGTTTATGTGCCGCATCAATGCCTTCAACGTCAAAAGTCGGGTCAGCTTCTGCATAACCCAAACGTTGTGCCTCGCCAAGTACATCGCTAAAGGCCAAGCCTTTTTCGCGCATCTCAGTAAGGATAAAGTTAGTAGTACCGTTGATAATACCGGCTACCCATTCAATCTTGTTAGCACTTAGGCCTTCGCGTAGCGCTTTGATGATTGGAATACCGCCCGCCACCGCCGCTTCAAACGCCACAATGACGTTATTCGCTTTGGCTGCTGCAAATATCTCATTGCCATGCAAGGCAATCAGCGCTTTGTTGGCGGTTACTACATGTTTTTTATTGGCAATCGCTTTAAGTACCAATTCTTTGGCAATGGTGTAGCCGCCAATCAACTCAACCACGATATCGATCTCAGGGTTGTTCACTAACGCAAACGCATCATCCGTCACTTGGGCTTTACCATTGACTACTGAACGTGCAGTTTCCAGGTTGCGGTCTGCTACGTGCGTAATTTGAATACGACGGCCGGTACGGCGAGTAATCTCTTCTGCATTACGAGTAAGCACATTGAACGTACCGCCACCAACCGTGCCGATACCCAACAACCCAACATTTACTACTACTGACTCTTTACTCAAACTAATGCTCCGTGTTTCTTTCTATAACTTTCTAAGAATCTTGCGATACGTTTTATTGCCTCGGTTAAATCATCTACGTTTGGTAAAAATACCACACGGAAATGATCAGTCGCTTTCCAATTAAAGCCGGTGCCTTGCACTAGCAACACCTTTTCCTCCAGCAACAAATCTAAAATAAATTGCTGGTCATCTTCAATTGGATAAATCTTTGGATCAAGTTTCGGAAATAAGTACATGGCTGCGCCGGGCTTAACACAACTCACACCAGGAATCGCTGTTAACAGGTCATAAGCCAAATCGCGCTGCTTGCATAATCTACCATTGGGGGCGACTAAATCATCAATGCTCTGATAGCCACCCAATGCAGTTTGAATGGCTAATTGACCAGGCACATTGGCACACAGGCGCATTGAAGCCAGCATATTCAAGCCCTCGATGTAGTCCGCAGCATGTTTTTTCTCGCCTGAAATAATCAGCCAACCTGCCCGGTAACCACAAGCACGATAATTTTTCGATAGACCGTTAAAAGTCACAAACAACACATCATCTGCAAGTGAAGCAATCGAAGTATGCTCATTGCCATCATATAAAACTTTGTCGTAAATCTCGTCAGCGTAAATGACCAAGCTATGGTGACGGGCAATCTCAATAATGCCCTCTAAAATTTCTTGCGGGTAGAGCGCACCGGTAGGGTTATTCGGGTTGATAACCACGATACCGCGTGTATTAGCGGTAATTTTGGATTCGATATCTTTTAAGTCAGGCAGCCAGCCAGAAGCTTCATCGCAGACATAATGCCTTGCTGTACCACCAGCCAACGTCACCGCCGCCGTCCATAATGGATAATCAGGCATCGGCACCAACACTTGGTCGCCATTGTTCAGCAAACCTTGCATCGCCATCACAATGAGCTCAGAAACGCCATTACCAATAATGATGTCGTCTAAAGTCACGCCAGCAATATGCTTGCTTTGCGAATAGTGCATAATTGCTTTACGCTGTTCAAACAAACCTTTGCTGTCGGTATAAACGCCAGCTTTACTCATATTACTGATTACGTCTTGCTGGATTTCCTCAGGCACTTCAAAGCCGAACACACCTGGATTGCCGATGTTGAGCTTGATAATGCGCTGGCCTTCCTCTTCCATCTGACGCGCTCGCTGCAACACCGGGCCACGAATATCGTAGCAAACGTTATTGAGCTTGTTTGATTTTTCCAGTTTATCTATTGGTGATTTCATAATTAAGATTGCATCTTTAAATGCTTATTTTTGGCTGAACTTTTGGTAGATTGAGCCAACTTTATAAAGTATGCTATCTTACCTTGTCAGCGCCCTTACAGGCAATGAACCGTATTGATTTAATGAAAGAATTAGCAAAAGTTTTGCTATAAGATTTGATATGAAACTACATCTCACACGCGCCGAGGGGCAACATCTCATTACCGGTTACGCGGATGATTACATTGCAATCAATCAGCAGCGCTACACCAACAGCCTCATCGTAACACCTGATACATTAATTACAGACTGGGCAGCAGGTCGAGAATTAACTTTTGACAGTTTGACCGAGATGAATTTCGAAAAAATTGCAGGCATGAAACCGGAAGTAGTGTTACTTGGCACTGGGAAAACTCATCGCTTCTTACATCCAAAGATTAGCGCCCTGCTCACTCAGCAGAACATTTCATTGGAATGTATGACCACTGCAGCAGCCTGCAGAACTTACAACATCTTAATGAGCGAAGGCCGCAACGTAGCTGCGGCCCTCATTTTATAAAACCATACTGAAGCAATGAATTAACTGATGTTCTTTTTAGAAAACGTGAGTGTAGCGTTGGTGCCACCGAAGCCAAAACTATTGGATAACGCGGTTTGAATCTTAACGTTATCAATTCGTTTACGTACGATGTTCAAACCTTCGGCTGCTGGATCTAATGTCTCGATATTGGCAGATGCGGCAATGAAATCATTTTCCATCATCAACAAAGTATAAATCGCTTCATTCACACCAGCTGCACCCAGTGCATGGCCTGACAATGATTTAGTAGAAGCAATTGCAGGGTTTTGCTTTAAGCCACTTTCACCAAACACTTCACGAATCGCTTCTAACTCTTTGGTATCGCCCACCGGTGTACTTGTACCATGGGTATTGATGTAGTCAACTGGGGCATCAACACCTTGCAATGCCAATTGCATACAGCGCACTGCGCCTTCGCCGCTAGGTGCAACCATGTCGTAACCATCAGAAGTTGCGCCGTAGCCAACCACTTCCGCATAGATTTTTGCACCACGCGCTTTTGCATGCTCATACTCTTCTAGCACCACAATACCGCCGCCGCCTGAAATCACGAAACCGTCGCGGTTCGCGTCGTAAGTCCTTGAAGCTTTTTCGGGCGTATCGTTGTATTTGCTGGACATAGCACCCATGGCATCAAACAGATATGACAATGACCAATGTTCTTCTTCACCGCCGCCAGCAAACACGATATCTTGTTTGCCCAGCTGAATTTGCTCAACACCAGCGCCG
Source organism: Methylotenera sp. (assembly GCA_035459705.1). GTDB lineage: Bacteria > Pseudomonadota > Gammaproteobacteria > Burkholderiales > Methylophilaceae > Methylotenera. Next base: position 47,250 of record DATHXI010000020.1, read on the forward strand.
ATACAGTGCGCACTGGTAGAACAGGCTGAACTGATACCGTAGTTAACACCTTTAATTTTGGCGCCCGTCGCCAACGTTGCCACGATGCCGCTACACATGGCTTTAGTGACCATGTAGGGGCCGACGCGGCGAATACCTTTTTCTGCCAACACGGCATTGCTTTGCTCAATGCTATCAGTAGAAGGACCACCGCCGCCGACAATGATACCGGTTCGTACATTCGATACTTGATCTTCCGGCAATTGCGCATCGGCAATAGCTTCTTGCAGGGCAATCCATGCATAGGCGTGACCGCTTGCCATAAAGCGCATAAGCTTACGGTCAATAAGTGCTTCCAAATCAAGGTTCTTAATAGAGCCTGCTACATGCGAACGTAGACCACGATCGGCATACTCTTGCTGAAACGTAATGCCAGATTTACCTTGATGTAAGCTATCTAATACTTCGGACTTATTGTTTCCTAGACTGGAAACAATACCCATCCCTGTTACCACGACACGACGCATTATCGTGTACTCCCTTAAAAAATTACAACGATTCTAATATGCAGCATTTTAACTTATTTGATTTTAATATTAGAAATTATCTGTACGAGTAAACAAACCTACGCGTAAATCTTGCGCAACATAAATAACGCGGCCATCAACCTCCATCTTCGCATCGGCAATTCCCATTACCAATTTGCGCATAATGACGCGTTTTAAATCAATAGTATAAGTAATTTTTTTATGTGTAGGTAGTACTTGTCCAGTGAACTTCACGTCTCCCGCACCCAACGCACGACCGCGCCCCGGGCCACCAATCCAGCCCAAAAAGAAACCAACCAATTGCCACATCGCATCCAATCCCAAACAGCCCGGCATGACCGGGTCACCAGTAAAGTGGCATTCAAAAAACCACAAGTCTGGTGTAATGTCCATTTCCGCAACGATTTGGCCGGCACCATGGGCACCGCCATCTTCCGTGATAGAAACAATGCGATCAAACATCAACATTGGCGGCAATGGCAGTTGCGCATTGCCTTCGCCAAACATCTCGCCACGACCGCATTTTAATAACTCTTCTTTGGTGAAACTATTTTGTTTTTGCATAATATTGTTCTAGTTTAATGAAATTTATGTCTTTTTACACTGACGCTATTTTCGCTGGAAAACCAATTTAGCGAAAGTCTTATTCACTTTTTATCTATAAATTGTGAATAAATAGTGATTGTTAATAAATTGTTACTTATTTTTCATCGGGGGTATACAGATCTGTTTACCCCCGATGAAAAAACGTTTACTATACGTGCAACTTCATTTTAACTACTTCAAAAAAGATACGGAAAATTTCGATGAGTGACCGTCAGCTGGCCGATTGGCGCAACCATGCGCTTACCTTAGAATCAGAAGTCAATAAAGTCGTTGTGGGTCAACAAACACCTATACGCTTAATTACTACCTCAATCTTTGCACGTGGGCACGTGTTGCTTGAAGGTGACGTGGGCGTTGGTAAAACCACCCTACTTCGCGCATTTACACGTGGCATTGGTGGTGGCTACCAGCGTATTGAAGGCACTATTGACTTGATGCCGAATGATTTGGTCTATCACACTTATCTAGGTGAAGACGGCAAACCGCATGTTAGCCCAGGTCCGCTATTGATGGCAGGTGAGAACTTATCTGTATTCTTCTTCAATGAAATCAACCGTGCACGTCCGCAGGTTCACTCTTTATTGTTACGCGTGATGGCTGAACGCTCACTGACGGCATTCAACTCAGAACACTACTTCCCGCACATGCTGGTGTTTGCCGACCGTAACCAAGTGGAAAAAGAAGAGACTTTCGATATTCCATCAGCGGCACGCGACCGTTTCATGATGGAAATTCCTATTGTTGTACCGACGGATGCTGACATCATGGAATCACTAGTATTCGATACTAAATTCCATAACGTTGATGCGCTAGTAGATACCATTCAATCCGACGTATTGCAATTCGACCAGCTGAATGCGTTCTCTGCAAAACTACAAAACACCATTGAAGCAAGCCCAACACTCAAAGCTTACGCGCTCGATTTATGGCGTGCTACCAAAGACCCAAGTACGTTTGGTGTAAAAGTAGAAAATGTGGATATGAAACGTTTAGTCGTTTCTGGTGCCAGCCCACGTGGTATTGCAATGATGATGCGTGCAGCGCGTGTAAACGCCTGGTTGAATAACCGTGATGCCGTATTACCTGATGACATTCACGCAGTGTTCCACTCAACCATTGCGCACAGATTAGTATTTAGCCCAGTGTATGAAATGCGCCGTAATGAAATTGGTCGCGAGTTGCTGACCAATATTGTTAACGCAGTAGCAGCACCTTAAATCCATTCCCATGACTTCGATGCTACTTTGTTACTTCACTCGCACAAAGCTTAATGTACTTCAATGTACTATTCGCGCTTTGTGCTTATTCGTGGCCTCGTATCATGCTCGTCATGAAAATGGCGTGCTATAAATTATGATCGCAGAAGACATCAAGAAGTTTTACTACTCCATCGGCTGGCGTTCACGCGCCCGTCATCCGGGTAGTCATAACAGTAACCAGCGCGGCATGGGCATGGAGTTCCGTGGACACACCACCTTGCTCTCCTATCCTGACCCGCGTCGTATTGATATTCGCCAAACCATTCGTGACCCGCTGGAACAGGTACACGTACGGATTTTCAACCAGAAAAGTATCAGCCCTATCTACGCCTTGTGCGATTTATCGGCTTCGATGAATTTTGGTAGTCACTTCCGCAAACTCTCTATCGCAAGCGACATCGTCAAGTCTGTTGCGCAATCTGCCAGCCATGCAGGCGACCCATTCACTTTTATCGGCTTTGATGAAGTGATACGTGAAGACTGGTTAACGCCGGCATCATTCAAGCCGCACCATGCGCTGGAGATGGCAGATAAGTTAAAAGAATATCACCCACACGCACAAAACAGCCGCGGTTTATTAGACGTGATGCGATTTTTAACACGCGAACGCGCCTTGATATTTCTAATCTCAGATTTCCACATGCCGCTGAAAGAACTTGAAGCCGCAATGGGGCAGTTACTACGCCATCACGTGGTGCCGATCGTATTGTGGGACAAAGGTGAGTACGAAAATCTGCCAGAGTTTGGCATCACCAACATTACCGATTCTGAAACCGGCGCTAGACGAACTTTGTTTTTACGCAAAGACTACAAACAAAAGATCATTGAAAGTTTCGAAGCACGTAGAGCGGCCATTACCGCGCTTTTCATGCAGTTTGATACACCGCCTATCTTTCTTGAAAGCGCATTCGATGCTGATGAGCTTACCGAGTATTTCCATCAATTTATTGCAGCATAACACTATGAATTTAAAGCGTATTAATTTAAAAAATATGGTATTAAAAAACCTAGCTAATGTGATGGGCTTATTGGTACTCATGTGCATCAGTAACACCAGTTATGCTGTGGCTGAGGGTGAGTTACTATTACCTGACGTCCCAGAAGGTATCGTAAAACTAACTACCGTGGAACCGCAACGTGACGTTGGCTACACGGTTGGCGACACGCTCAAACGCATCATCACCGTAGAAGTAAAAAAACCGTACACACTGGTTAAAACATCAGTGCCTATCGTCGGCTACGAGCGCCGTTACAAAGGCAAAGTGATTGGAATTGATGTCAGCGCGATTAAGCTGACTGAATCTGAGCAAAGTGACAGTTACACCTACACAATCGACGTAGACTACCAAGTACTCACCAATAACGTCGTTGCTAAGCCAGCGGCGCTACCTGCTGAAATTCTGCACTTTAAAACCGTTAATGCCAAAGGTAAGGCTTCTTTAGTGCAGTACCGCATTCCAAGCTGGAACTTCCGTATTTCACCACTCGCCGTATTCGGCTCAGTGAAAGTTGAGCAAGACATGAGTGGCTTACGCGGTCCACTAGTAAAGGATGTATCGCAACACATGCTTAAACGCAACATCGCCGCAGGCATATTAGGCTTAGCGTTATTGGGTTTACTTTACATTCTAGGTAACCGTGCATGGTTGCCACGCATGGGCGCGCCATTTGCTAAAGCGCTGCGTGACATGCGCAAGCTGCCTGATAATACCGAAGGCTTGCAACAAGCTGTTTCGAAACTGCATGCAGCACTTAACAAAACTGCTAATCAAAGCGTTTTCAATGGCGGAATTGATGAATTCATCGCCAAAAAACCAGCTTTCAGCATTGTTAAAACTGATTTACTGGCGTTCTTTGAAGTTTCGCGACACGCCTTCTTTGAGTCTACGCCTAACCCAGATAGCCAATCGCACAACCTCGCATGGCTGAAAAGCTTTGCGCGCCGCTGCCGCGACTGCGAGCGCGGTCTGGTACCAGATATCAAGTCGCCAGATAATGGCTTATCAAGCACTAAGTCATAAGGGCGTAAGTAGACTATGATTTTTTACAACGCATGGTTACTCTGGCTGTTACCGCTCGCTCTACTGCCTTTATTCTTAGAGCGTACGCATACGCGCCACTACTCTTGGAACGACATGTTACCAAGCGACCCACTGTCAGACATTTTGGGCATCATCCTCAAAACGCTGGCGGTATTAGCACTGATTTTTATTGTTCTAGGATTAGCCGGGCCTCATACATCAGAACGTAAAGTGCAAAAAATCGGTGTAGGGGCTCAGATTGCCCTAGTACTGGATCGTAGCGCGAGTATGGATGACGCATTCTCAGGTGGCGGCAGTACTGGTAAGGTCGGTGAAAGTAAATCTGGCGCCGCTAGCCGTATGATGACGGACTTTGTAAAGCAGCGTAAGAACGACATGATGGGCATGATCACATTTAGTAACTCCGCCATGTATGTATTACCCCTCACTGAGAACCGTGAAGCAATACTTGCCGCAATTGCCGCCACGAATGGTAACTCATTATTCCAAACCAATATCGGCAGTGGCTTAACCTCCGGTGCTGGCTTATTTGATGGCGTACCTGACTCAGGCTCACGTGCCATTATTTTGCTCTCTGATGGTGCTGGCCGCGTACCTGCTGACACACAGCAGAAAATTAAAGAGTGGTTCGAGCGCTTACATGTCAGCCTATATTGGATTGTCCTACGCCAGCCAGGCGGCATCAGTATCTTTGATGAAAACTACAAGATAGATGACACCAAAGCATTGCCTGCGGAAATTGAGCTGAATAATTTCTTTAAAACACTTGAAACGCCGTTTACCGCTTACGAGGCAGAAGACCCGAAAACGCTGGCGAGTGCGATTAACGATATTAACCAAAAAGAAAAGAAACCCATTAAATACATGCAGCGTATTGCCGGGCATGAATTTACACAACTATGTTACTTACTTGCGGCCTTGATGATCGGCTTACTGGTCGCGGTAAAATATCTGGAGATGCGCACATGGCGACAAGCCTAATCAACACCAGCTTAAGTACACCTAAGCCAAAATTCACCTCAAAAAAACTGACGTGGCTACTCATTGTTATAGCACTGATTGCAACTGCATTTATCTTATTAGAGACAAAACGCATTATGCAAATTGAGGCTTTTAATCAGGCAGTTACTCAAGGGAAATCTCCTGAAACTGATAGGGAAAGCTTTGAAGCGAAGTTTGCCACTGCGTACTGGCTGGCTAAAAAAGAACGTTTCAAAGAATCAGCGCTGATATTCAGTAACCTGCTACCTAAAGCGAAGGACAAACAGAAAGCGGCTATTTATCACAACATAGGCAACATCTACTTTTTGCGTGGCTTAGCTATCAATGGCACCAACAACACTGTGCGCGATGAAGCTGAGTACTTATTACGCCAAGCAAAAGCCGCTTACGTGAACTCGCTCAAAATCGACAACACCAACTGGAAAACCAAACACAATTTAGATCGCATACTGACCATGTTGCCATCTACACCGACACCAGGCGTGGGCGGCGACGAAAAAGCGGGCTTGATTATGGGTAATATTCCAGTCGGCTTGCCTTGATATATTGCTGAATTCAATATCGATAGAGCCAAGACCAAATAATCAAAAACTGAAATATGAAACTACTCAATTACTTACGCCACCGCCGTGACAGCGCATTATTGCTGGCAGCGCTTATTTGCCTATTAATCGCTTTGTTCAAGCCGACGATTCCGCTTAAGCATAATATCTACAGCTACATACTGGTGGCCGATATCTCACAAAGCATGAATGTCATTGACATGAAGCTTGATGGTAAACCTGCCAGCCGTATGGCCTACACGCAAAGAATGATGCATGACGTCATTGCCTCACTACCTTGCGGCACTAATGTGAGTATCGGTCTATTCGCTGGCGTTAGCGTTGCGGCACTCTACACCCCGATTGAGGTCTGTCAGAACTTTGATGCTTTACAGGATACCATCGATCATCTGGATTGGCGTACCGCATGGTCTGGCAACTCGCGCATTCGCGAAAGCTTATCTACGCTGGCACGGGTAATTCGAACTTTCCCTGAATCTGCACAGGTGGTGTATTTCACCGATGGCGAAGAAGCGCCAAAGTTACATGCATTCAACACTAAGAATTTAGAAGACTTTCAAGGTGGCAGTGGCTGGTTATTCATAGGTATCGGCGACCCAAGTAAAGGTACCGAAATTCCTAAATATGACGAGAATAATCAATTAATTGGGTTCTGGTCCAACGAGTCTTTTGCTATGCAGCCGGGTATTGCGCAGATCTCTGAAGCGAACCTAGGCGTGCGTGACGACAACGTGGCTGGTGGCGAGAATGATCGCTATCTGTCACATGTGGATGAAACTTATTTAAAAAGTGTCGCAAAAGAGATTGAAGCTGACTATGTGCTCGGCAGCAGTTTGGACAATGTCATACAAGCCATGAAAACACAGAAGCCGGCACGCTATGAAGTTGCGCCATTTTCCTTGAGCCCAATCTTGGCAGCGTTAGCAGGCTTATTAATCATTGGTGCCTACCTGCCGAAACACCCTATCAAAGAATTGCGTCAGTGGTTTAATCGCAGAAGATTCAATCTGTGGAAAAAGTCAGACAGTCTAGCTCTGTGATTTAGCGATAGCTGAGTGATGTCCCCACCTCAACCAAACGCGCAGTTGCCGATAACTTTCGACATCTAGCGCATCAGGCAAAATAATAAGATGCTGCCCAAATAAGCGCCCTAAAAACGTAGCGCCTTCACAAGAGAAATGCAGAATCGTTAAATATGGCGTCACTACACTATCTGCTAGCACGCTCACTTGCAGATGCGCTCCATCCTTACGTGTCAGTTTAAGTTGATTTTTTATATCGACATCAAGCACCAGGTATGAGGATGGCAGTAATAACAGCGCCCTGAACAATACATAGTAAACTGCCACGACTAAAATGGTCAGCACTGATATCAATTTGACCAACCAAGTTAAATCAACCAGCAGTAGAATACAACTCGCACCCAAGCTTGCGCCTATAATAAGTGCTGATAGTAGTTTGGAAGGCTTGAAATTGATATGTATCGGCTTCATGTTACCGTGAGTGAATCATTTAAATAAAGGTTAGCAACACATGCAAGAATGGCTTCAGTTTCTTCAGCGTTCATCTGGCGCGACTATTCAAAATAACACAATTGTTGACTTTGGCAATCCTGTTGCAGAGCGCCAATCGCTCACAAACGCTACCGTGCTGTGCGACTTATCGCATTTGGGATTACTGGAACTGCAAGGTGCTGATGCGCTTACTTTCTTGCAAGGCCAAGTGACCAATGATATCAAACTATTGAATGGCCACAACGCGCATTACACAGGCTACTGCAACCCAAAAGGCCGCTTGCTAGCGCTGTTCTTAACATTCTCACATCATGATCACCTGCATCTGCAGATGCCTAAAGAATTAATCGAATCAGTCGCTAAACGCTTAAAGATGTATGTGATGCGGAGCAAAGTCGAGATTAAGGATGTCAGCGAAAGCATCATCAAAATCGGGCTATGTGGCAAAAATGCTGCTGAGTTGTTGAAACCTTTATTTGCCGAAATACCGCAGAATGATTACGAACTAGCCACCCTAGAAAATGGCGCTGTACTTAAATTACCGGGCGCTACACCGCGTTATGAGATATTTACCGATATCACCAATGCCCCTACCGTTTGGGATGCTCTAAAACAGCATGCTGTGCCTGTTGGCGCTGCAGGTTGGGAGTGGTTAGAGATTAGCGCCGGGATTCCTGAAGTCACACTCAAAACCCAAGAAGAATTCGTGCCGCAGATGCTCAACTTGGATGCGCTAAATGCTATCAACTACAAAAAAGGTTGTTACACAGGCCAGGAGATTGTGGCGCGTACGCACTATCTGGGTAAGGTGAAACGCCGTACCCAGCTTGCCCACATTTCAGGCACAAATATGCCAGCGTTAAATGATGATGTAGTTGATGCTAACAAACAGGCTATAGGTAAGATTGTACGTTGCGCCCCTGCGCTAGAGAGCGGCTATGATGTACTGGCAGAATGTCGTTTGGAAAACTTGGAACAAGGCGCTATCTACTGGAATGATATTGCCTTGACCATAAAAAGCTTACCCTACAATTTGGAATAAGCTGCTGAAAAAATTAATCACGCTGATTAATTTGCTTTTGGTGCGCCTGGTTTGAGCGGTGCTTGAATAGGTTCTTGAATAGCTGCAGGGTTAGGTGCTACAGGCACCGTATTCTCAAGCACCTGGTAGAACACCTCATCCTGCTTCACCATACCGAGTTCGCTTCTGGCACGCTCTTCAATCGCGGCACGACCGCTTTTTAAATCACGTACTTCTTCTTCCAGCGTATCATTGCGCGCTTTAAGTGCGTTATTCTTTTCCTGCTGCACTGATATTTGCCGACTCAAGTCCCATACGCGCAGCCAGCTACCTTTGCCTAGCCATAGCGGATACTGTAGCAAGGCAATGAGTACAACAAAAATAAGCGTCAGTGCTTTCATAGCATTTACCTAGGTAATCACCAACATATTCCTAAAGTTATTCTAAGCGAGACTAGGCGCATTGACGAAGACAGTACAAATAGTACGGCTAGGAAATGCAACAACGTCTCGCTTAGAATAAATTAGGAACTTACTTGAATAATTGGTAAAAAGCGCCCATACCAGCATAACTAGTAGCGTCGCCCAACTCTTCTTCAATGCGTAACAGTTGATTGTATTTAGCAATACGCTCACTACGGCACAATGAACCTGTTTTAATTTGCAATGCATTAGTAGCCACTGAAATATCCGCAATCGTTGTATCTTCTGTTTCACCAGAACGATGCGATACCACAGCTGTGTAACCTGCACGTTTAGCCATCTCGATAGTTTGGAATGTTTCAGTCAGCGTACCGATTTGATTTACTTTAATCAGCACAGAGTTTGCCACGCCACGTTGGATGCCTTCACGCAGAATTTTAGAGTTAGTCACAAACAAATCATCGCCAACCAACTGCGTAGTTTTGCCTAGGCGTTTAGTGAGAATGTCCCAACCATCCCAGTCAAATTCGCCCATACCATCTTCAATACTGATGATAGGATATTTGTCTACCCAAGTAGCTAGGTAATCTGTGAATTGTGCTGAGCTGAGCGATAGACCCTCTGATTCCAAATGGTATTTACCGTCTTTGTAGAACTCAGTACTTGCGCAATCAAGACCTAAATAGACATCACGGCCTGGCTCGTAACCAGCGGCTGAAATAGCTTCTAAAATCAACTGAATAGCGGCCTCGTTAGATGGTAAGTTAGGTGCAAAACCACCTTCATCACCCACGGTAGTGGCTAAACCTTTTTTATGTAAGGTCTTTTTAAGTTGGTGGAACACTTCTGCACCGCAACGCATCGCTTCTCTAAAGCTTGGTAACCCAGCAGGAATAATCATGAACTCTTGCATGTCTACGCTGTTATCAGCATGTGCACCGCCATTGATGATGTTCATCATCGGTGTTGGTAATTGCATGCCGCCAGAACCGCCTAAATAGCGATATAAAGGCAAACCAGATTCTTCAGCTGCTGCGCGTGCACAGGCCATTGATACCGCCAGGATTGCGTTTGCACCTAAACGGTCTTTGTTCTCTGTACCATCAAGCTCAATCAGCGTTTTATCAATAAAGCTTTGTTCTTCAGCATCCAAACCGATGATTGCTTCAGTGATTTCTGTATTCACGTTTTCAACCGCTTGCAACACGCCCTTGCCTAAGTAACGGCTTGTATCGCCGTCACGCAATTCCATGGCTTCTTTGGCACCAGTTGATGCGCCAGATGGCACGGCGGCACGGCCAATCACACCGCTTTCAAGCAGTACGTCAGCTTCAACAGTTGGGTTACCGCGTGAGTCTAAAATTTCGCGGGCGATAATATCTACAATGGCGCTCATGACTTTTCCTTTAGTTTCTCTTAAACTTTAATTGGTTACTCTAAATTTTTATTGCGTATAGTTTTACACTATATCTAATTGTTTTATCACGTTGTTTATCTGGCTGTAGCGTCAGTCTTAAAGCGTTGATTCAATAAATCCGGCCTTTTTCACCAACCTGTCCATATCCACTAGCAGTTCTAGTAAATCTTTCATTTTATGTAATGGCCATGCGTTAGGACCATCAGACAATGCTTTAGCAGGATCTGGATGTGTTTCCATGAACACCCCTGCAATGCCGCTTGCTACTGCTGCACGCGCCAACACTGGCACATGCTCACGTTGACCACCGCTCTTATCACCTTGACCGCCAGGCTGCTGTACTGAATGCGTTGCATCAAACACTACCGGGCAATTGGTTTCGCGCATAATAGCCAAGCCGCGCATATCAGATATTAATGTGTTGTAGCCGAATGAAGCGCCGCGCTCACACACCATAATGGTATCTGCACCGCCGTTAGCCTCTTTGGCTTTATTTACCACTTGCAACATATCATGCGGCGCTAAAAATTGACCTTTTTTGATATTGACTGGCTTACCGCAAGTCGCCACCGCAACGATAAAATCGGTTTGGCGGCATAAGAACGCCGGTGTTTGTAGTACATCGACCACACTCGCCACTTCTGGTACTTGTTCTGTCGTATGTACATCGGTCAGGATTGGCACGCCGATTTGACGGCGTACTTCGTCTAAAATCTTTAAGCCTTCGGTAATGCCAAAACCACGGAATGTTTTAGTTGAGCTGCGGTTCGCTTTGTCGTATGAAGATTTGTAGATAAATGGAATACCTACTGCTGCCGCAATTTCTTTAAGCTGCCCAGCAGTGTCAATCGCCATCTGTTGCGACTCGATCACACACGGGCCCGCGATCAAAAATAGCGGCTTATCAATACCAACTTCAAATCCACATAACTGCATTGCAACTATCCTTAAATTATTTAACGCCTTTGTGCGCCAAAGCTGCTTTGATATAAGCAGTAAACAGCGGGTGACCAGTTCTTGGGTTAGAAGTAAACTCCGGGTGGAACTGACAAGCCACAAACCAAGGGTGTACGTCTTGTGGCAATTCAATCATTTCGCACAAATCTTC